>JBIIJK010000038.1:0-22012 GCA_044233865.1 Limnohabitans sp. | reverse complement strand
ACACGAACCAACTGCGCGAAACTCGCCGCAGCATCGCTCGCGCCAAAACCATCCTTGCCCAAAAGCAAGCCGCCAAATAAGGAGTGACCATGACGGAAGCTAAAACATCCCTCAAGCGCACCTTGATCGGCAAGGTGGTCAGCGACAAGCGTGCCAAAACCGTAACGGTTTTGGTAGAGCGTCGCGTGAAGCATGCTCTGTATGGCAAGATTGTTGCCAAATCAAGCAAGTACCACGCACACGACGAAACTGGACAATACGGCGTAGGCGACGTGATCGAAATCACCGAGAGCAAGCCAATTTCCAAAACCAAAAACTGGGTTGCCACCCGCTTGGTTGAAAAGGCTATTGCGATTTAAGCTTTATCAGCTCACATCAGCAAGCTTTGCAAAAACGACTCACAATAGTGGGTCGTTTTTTTTCGTCGGTGTGTTTATCAAACGCATCCCTTTACAGTCGCTTTTTTAGCCCCATTTTTTAAGGAATCACCATGATCAAAGTTGGAGACACCATTCCCGCAGTCACATTGACTGAGTTTGTCGAAGTTGAAGGCAATGGCTGCAGCATTGGCCCCAACCCTGTTGATGTTGCCAAAGCCTCAGCTGGAAAAACCATCGCCTTGTTTGCTTTGCCAGGCGCTTTCACGCCCACCTGCTCAGCCAAACACGTGCCGGGTTATGTGGCGCAATTCGATGCCTTGAAAGCTGCAGGCGTGGATGAGATTTGGTGTGTCAGCGTGAACGATGCGTTTGTGATGGGCGCATGGGGCCGCGAGCTGCACAGCACGGGCAAAGTTCGCATGATGGGCGACGGCAGTGCTGACTTTACAAAAGGCACTGGCCTGACTTTGGATCTCACAGCACGTGGTATGGGTCTGCGCAGCAACCGCTACTCAATGTTGGTCAAAGACGGCAAAGTGGCGACTTTGAACATTGAAGGCCCTGGCAAGTTTGAAGTCAGTGACGCCGACACCATGTTGTCACAAGCCAAAGCTTAAACGCGCTTCAACCTCGCTGGGCGCACTTCAAAGCATGACGCGGAGATAGTGCGCACCAGCCAAGGGGTTGTGATAGTAGGGGGCAACCTCTTCGAAGCCTAAGTCTTCGTAAAGCGCCCTTGCTGTTTCCATCTCATCTAGCGTGTCTAACAAGACGCAGCTGTAGTCGCATTGGCGAGCCGCATCCAAAATACTTTCAGCCAATTGACGTCCTAAGCCAAGACGGCGAAAGGCAGGCCTGACGTACAAGCGTTTCATTTCTGCGGCATTGGGCGAATCGGCTGAATCTAAGGGGCGCAGTGCACAGCAGCCCGCAACCTCTTGGTTTACCTTGGCCAACAAAAGAGCACCGCGGGGTGGTGCATATTCACCCGGCAATTGAGCCAACTCAGATTCAAAGTCTTGAAAGCAAAGATCGACACTGAGCGAGCGAGCGTACTCTAGAAAAATCTCACGCACGGCTAACATGTCTTCTGAAGAAGATGCCTCGAACAGAGAGATGGTGGGCTTTGTGGGTGCAGACAAGAGAATCGATTTTGCGCGTTGTGGTCGAATGAAGTTTAGCGTTAAACAGTGAGGCCTAGACGGCTGTCGCACCTAGATTAATCAGGGCATACACCAAGCCGGCACTGACCAAGATGCACAGGACGGCCAGCAACCAATTGGCGGGACCATCTTTGGATGAGTGTGCTGGCGTTGGGCTGGTTTTATCGCCCTTCAACATGGCGAGGGTCAGGTTCTGTTTCTTCTTTACCAAATACCAGAGGATGGCTAAAAGATGGACAGCCACCAACAAAAGAATGAAGGTTTTACCAAAGCCTTTGTGCCAGGACGTGGCCAGACTGACGCTGCTGCCTGAAACAAGGCTGACCAAGGGACCTGCATTAGAAATCTCGTCATCGCTGATGAGGCCCGTACTCACTTGCAAAGCTAACAAAGCCAACATGGCGATGACTGCCAAAGAGCCCAAGGGGTTGTGTCCCAGAAACGAGATGTGTGGCGATGAGCTTTTGAAATACTGCCGAATTAATTGAGGTGTGCAAGCCAATTGGCGCCAGCGCGACCAGTGGCCACCGCAAAAACCCCAGATAAGTCTAAAAATGAGCAGGCTAAGAACCGCATAACCGCATCTGAAATGCCACGCCATGGCGTTGCCGCCCACATTGCCTGTAATGACCAAAGCCACGATCAATATGGCCAGTGTCCAATGGAAGATGCGAGTTGGCCAATCCCAAATGCGAATTTGAATCATGCAAGGTCTTTCAATGCGAAAGGCGCATTCAGCAGGGATTTTAAAATCATGAGAAACTATAAGTTAGTTCAACGTCATTAGGAATATGCATGAAAAAACATTTCGCTCTCGTTTCTGGTTTGTTGTCTGTTTTGCTGGCACTCCCAGCGGCAGCGCAATTTGCAAAACCCGAAGATGCCATCAAATACCGCAAAGCCAGCTTCACTGTGATGGGCGCTCACTTTGGTCGAGTTGGTGCCATGGCCGCAGGCAGAGTGCCCTATGACGCAAAGGCCGCAGCAGAAAATGCAGACATTGCTTTGGCCATGTCCAAATTGCATTGGACCGCTTTCCCAGAAGGTTCAGACAAAGGTGAAACCCGTGCCAAGCCAGAGATTTGGAAGGACGCCGCCAAGTTCAAAGACTCTGCAGACAAAATGCAAGCCGAACTCGTTAAAGTGTCTGCCGCAGCCAAATTAGGCAATTTAGATGCGTTGAAAACAGCCTTTGGCCCTGCAGGCGCCACTTGCAAAAACTGCCACGATAATTTCCGCAAAGAATGATGCTTATTGATCAGCGCATGCCAACAGCAGCGCTGTCAACTCTTTCGGGGCGCTGATCATCGGGTCGTGCCCCGTTTTCATTTCAATCACGCTGGCGTTCTGCATCCAAAGGCCATCCCAAAATTGTGGGTCAAGAACACGGCGACGTGCGGCATCGATGGTTGCCAGTGGCGGCACAGTGCAATTGATGAAGGTGCGAGGAACACTTGCAACGCGAGCCGCATCAAAGTTCAGAACATGCTGGTAGGCTCCGCCAGGATGCGGCGTTTGTCGCCTTTGTACCCAATCGTAATCTGCGCCAACCAGACCAAACACAGAAGGGTCGGGCGGTGGAAAACTGTTATTGATGCTTTCGGCAGCGGCATCGATGCGTGACTTTTGCGTGGCACTGCTATGCGTGCTGCTCCAACTCTCGCCTGGTATGGGAACCACTGCGTCGAGGTAGACCAAATGTTTTAACCGATGTGCGCGTCTGTCTGCAACCGCTGTACCCAGCATGCCGGCATAAGAGTGCACCACCAAAATGGCGTCTTGCATTTCTTGTGCATCTAGCGCTTGCAACACATCTTGCACATGGGTTTCTAAATCAATGCCTCGGTGCAGCAAGTGAGAGCGCTCGCCCAGGCCAGTAAGCGTCACGGCGTGAGCACTGTGGCCTGCACGAATGAGTCCTTCAGTGACATGTTGCCAGCACCAAGCACCGTGCCAAGCGCCGTGAACCAATAAGAATTGCGCCATCAGATCACGCCTTTGCTTTGAAGTCGTTCAATCTGCACATCGCTGTAGCCCAGCACTTCGTTCAGCAGTTGTGCGGTGTGTTGCCCTAATTGAGGCGGCGCATGGTCTTGCCGGACAGGTGTGAGGCTGAGCTTCAAAGGACTGGCCACCAAGCGCAAATCTTTTTGGTGAGGGTGCTGCCAAGTGTCAATCATGTTGCGCGCTGCCACTTGGGGATCTTCGAACACTTCTGACAGATTGTTGATGGCACCGCAAGGAACTTTGGCCGATTCAAGAGCTGGCAGCCATTGCGCTTTGGTCCGCTTCATCATGATGTTCTCGAGCATTGGCACCAGCACGTGTCTGTTTTTCACGCGCTCAGTGTTCTTGCTAAATCGTGGATCACTGGCCAATTCGGGGTGACCGGCCACATCACAAAACTTGGCAAACTGTCCATCATTGCCGACAGCCAAAATCAGATGATCGCGCGCATCAGGCTCGGCATTCAATGCGGGCTTCACTTCAAACACTTGATAAGGAACGATGTTTTGGTGGGCATTGCCCGCGCGGCCTGGGGTTTTGCCACTGACCAAATAGTTGGCGCCTAAGTTGGCCAGCATGGCCACTTGCGTATCCAACAAAGCCATGTCGACATACTGGCCCTCACCTGTTTTTTCGGCATGTCGCAAGGCGGCCAAAATGCCAACGGTGGCATACATGCCCGTGAACAAATCGGCCACTGCAACGCCCACTTTTTGCGGGCCACCGCCTAGATCATCGCGCTCGCCTGTGACACTCATCAAGCCACCAATGCCTTGGACCGCATAGTCATAGCCAGCTCGGTCGCTGTAAGGCCCGGTTTGTCCAAAGCCTGTGACGCTGCAATACACAAGCCGAGGGTTGATGGCCTTCAAACTGGGGTAGTCCAAGCCATAACGGGCCATGTCGCCGACCTTGAAGTTTTCAATGAAGACATCGCAGCGTGTCACCAATTCACGGATCAAAGCTTGACCATCAGGCTTGGAAATATCGCAAGTAAGTGAGCGCTTATTTCTATTGGTTCCTAAGTAATAAGCCGCTTCAGGCGTGTCATTGCCTTTGGCATCTTTGAGGAAGGGAGGGCCCCAGCTGCGCGTGTCATCGCCGGCGCCGGGTCGCTCGATTTTGATCACATCGGCCCCAAGATCGGCCAAAGTTTGGGTACACCAAGGGCCCGCGAGGACACGGGAGAGGTCAAGGATACGGATGCCGTCTAGTGAGTTCATCCCCTCATTGTCGCGAAAAATAAAGTCATACGCTCGCGTTGATAATCAGAGCATGCGTAAAAATTTTTTGAAGAATGCAGCAGTGGTTTTTTTCGCAGTCATGGGACTCAGCGCATGCCAGCCCAGTTTAAATTGGCGAACTGTTCAAATGCCGGAAACCAAGCTCAGTTTTGAGCTGCCTTGCAAGCCTGACAAAACGACCAAACCCGTCACCATGGCCGGCCAAACCCTAGAGTTATCGGTGGTGGGGTGCGAGGCTGGCGATGCCGTCTGGGCAGTCATGTCCGCCAAGCTAAGCGCCAATGCCGATCGCACAGAACTTTTGAAGGGTTGGCGCCAAGCTACTTTGCAAAACATGCGCGCTACTCAAATTGAAGATGCAACGTGGATGCCTGCCCGAATGAGTGTTTTACCTGGCGCGCTTCGTTTGAAGGCAATCGGTACAACAGCGAAGGGTGAACCCGTCCGTGCCCATGCGGTATGGTTTGCCCATTTAGAGGACGATTCTGTTCGTGTGGTGCATGCGGTGGTTTACCAAAACCAAGGCCACAAGAAAGATCTAAAGCAAGATCAAAAGCACGACGCCAAGCAAAGCCAAAGCGCAGACCTGTTGATTGAAAGTATGAAGTTGCCATGAACCCAACGACCAGCCCCTTCTTGGCACGCCGACACATGTTGGGGGTCTTCTTGGCCTTTGCGGCTGCTTACTTTCTATCGGCTTTGATTCGCGCTATCACGGCGACCTTGTCACCCACTTTGACTCAGGAATTAGCACTTTCAGCGCAAGACCTGGGCTTGCTTGCGGGGGGCTACTTTCTCGGATTTGCAGCCACTCAACTTCCTTTGGGCAAATGGCTTGACAAGCATGGCCCTAAAAAAGTCTTGTTGGCATTCTTGGTCGTTGCCGTATTCGGTTGCATCGCTTTTGCATTGGCCCAAAGTTTCATGGGCCTTTGGCTGGCCCGTGTTTTGTGTGGTGTGGGGGTGAGCGCTTGTTTGATGGCACCCTTAACGGGCTACAGAAGATGGATGGCGCCAGGCGCACAGTTGCGGGCCAACTCTTGGATGCTGATGACGGGCTCTTTGGGCATGCTGTCTTCCACCTTACCCGTCCAATGGTTGATGCCGATCATGGGCTGGCGCGCCATTTTTGCAGGCTTGGCGGTTCTGGTCGCTTTGTCAATGGTCATGATTTATGTTTTGGTGCCGGTGTGGGAAAAGTCAGAAACAGACCCACAAGACTCCGCCGCACAAGCGGTCAAAACAGAAGAAGGTTACGGTCCTATCTGGCGCAATGCCTATTTTTGGCGAATGGCGCCCATTGGCTTTTTTTGCTACGGTGGTTTGTTGGCTCTTCAGACACTTTGGGCAGCGCCTTGGATGACCGTGGTGGGAGGCTACTCGCCGCTGGATGCCGCAACAGGTTTGTTTGCCATTAACCTCGCCATGCTAGTGGCTTTTTGGGCCTGGGGTTTGGTCACGCCGCGTTTGGCAAAGCGTGGCATTTTGCCCAATCAAATCATTGCATGGGGGCAGCCCATTAGCTTCGTGGTGCTGGCTTGGATCATTGTTTCGGGGCCACAACTGGGTGATAAAACAGCCTTGGCTTTGAGTTTGTTTTGCATCAGCAGCACCTTTGTTTCTTTGGCGCAACCCTCCGTGGGCATGGCCTTTCCGCCGCATTTGGCAGGACGCGCACTCTCTGCCTACAACCTCGTTATTTTCGTCGGTGTCTTTGTGGTTCAGTGGGGTATCGGATTGGGTGTTGACCTGTTCAAGTCGTTTGGATGGTCGCCGGTTTTGGCCTTTCAATCTGCTTTTTCAGTCTTTGGCCTGTGCGCTGTGGCATCCTATGTTTATTTTCAATTGGCAAATCGCGATAATTCAGCATGATTGGCATTCTCATCGTCGCACACGCACCTCTGGCTTCTGCCTTGCGCGATTGCGCGCTGCACGTTTTTCCCGAATGTGCTTCTGGTGTTCAGGCATTGGACATAGCGCCCAATACCAGCCCGGAAGTAAGCCTGGTGCTTGCCAAAGCCGCCATGGCCCAACTGAACACCAAGGAAGTGCTGCTTTTGAGCGACGTATTTGGCGCCACACCCTCCAATGTGGCGCAAAAACTCAACGATGGTGTGGCCACGAGATTGCTCGCAGGTGTGAACTTGCCCATGTTGCTTCGTAGCGTTTGTTATCGCCATGAAACTTTAGATGCGTTGGCCGCGCGTGCGCAAGCGGGCGGCGCTCAAGGCATCATGCCCGTGGGCTGTACTGCGCCGCAAAATCAAACAGGATCTCGAAATGCTTCAAGCCACCACGACCATCAGCAATAAACTCGGATTACACGCACGTGCTTCCGCCAAATTGACCAAGTTGGCGGGTGGTTTTCCATGTGAAATTTGGATGACCAAAGGTGAGCGCCGGGTCAATGCCAAAAGCATCATGGGTGTGATGATGTTGGCGGCTGGCATTGGCAGTGAAGTCACCATTGACACCGAGGGTGATCAAGCCCAAGAAGCCTTGGATGCCCTGCTGGCATTGATCGCTGATAAATTTGGTGAGGGTGAATGACCTTTAGCATTCACGGCTTAGCGGTTGCCAGAGGCATCGCCATTGGACGCGCGGTGCTGGTGGCATCGAGCCGCGTCGATGTTGCCCACTACTTCATACAGCCTGATCAAGTTGACGCAGAAATTGGCCGTCTGCGAACAGCTCGCAATGCCGTTGTCGAAGAGTTAACCAAGCTACAAAATGAACTGACCGCCGATGCGCCACCCGAGTTGGGCGCCTTGCTAGATGTTCACTTGATGCTGCTAGAAGACGAGACTTTGTCCTTGAGTGTGAAGCATTGGATCGAAACGCGGCTTTACAACGCCGAGTGGGCGCTCAGCAGCCAAATGGAAGTGATTGGCCGCCAGTTTGACGAAATGGAAGATGCCTATTTGCGCGAGCGCAAGGCAGACCTCGAGCAAGTGACAGAGCGTATTCTGCATTTCTTAAAAGGTGGTAACTCACCCGTTGTGCGCATCAAGCCACAAGCCAGGCCTCAACAAGAGCTGCAATTGGGCGATACATTGGATGTGCCTTTGGTGTTGGTGGCGCATGACTTGTCACCAGCCGACATGCTGCAGTTCAAGCAAAGTGTGTTCACCGGCTTTGTGACAGACGTTGGCGGCAAAACGTCTCACACGGCCATTGTGGCCAGAAGCTTAGACATTCCTGCTGTGGTCGGTGCCCGCAGTGCCAGCCAACTGATCCGACAAGACGACTGGATCATCATAGATGGTGATGCGGGCGTGGTCATTGTCGACCCCTCTTCCATCATTCTGGCGGAGTATGGTTTCAAGCAGCGACAAGGTGATTTAGAGCGCGAGCGCCTAACGCGACTTCGCCACACACCGTCGGTCACCCTGGATGGCCAAAAAATTGAATTGCTCGCGAACATCGAAATGCCTGAAGACGCCAGCGCCGCTTTGTTGGTGGGTGCTGTCGGGGTTGGACTTTTCCGCAGTGAGTTTTTGTTCATGGGCCGGCAAGGTCATTTGCCAGATGAAGAAGAACAGTTCGAGCAATACCGACGTGCCGTTGAAGGCATGAAGGGTTTGCCTGTCACCATACGCACAGTCGATGTGGGAGCAGACAAACCTTTAGATGAAGCACGGCACGATGCGGCCCATTTAAATCCTGCCCTTGGCTTGCGGGCCATCCGCTGGAGCTTGACCGATCCGGAAATGTTCTTAACCCAGCTGAGAGCTATTCTGAGAGCCGCTGCTTTGGGTAAAGTGAATTTGCTGGTGCCCATGCTGGCGCATGCCAGCGAAATTCATCAGACCGTGGCCTTGGTCAAGCAGGCGCAACACGATTTGGATGCGCGCGGCGTGGCCCATGGGCCCGTTCAACTGGGCGCCATGATTGAAATTCCAGCTGCAGCCTTGTCGCTTAAATTGTTCTTAAAGCACTTTGACTATTTGTCGATTGGTACCAACGACCTCATTCAGTACACGCTGGCCATTGACCGTGCTGATGAAAGCGTGGCTCATTTGTACGACCCCTTGCACCCTGCGGTGCTTCGGCTGGTGGCAGATACCATTGCCGAAGGTGCAGCGCAAGGCAAGAGTGTTTCGGTGTGTGGCGAGATGGCGGGTGATGTCAGCATGACCCGTTTGTTGTTGGGCATGGGCCTCAAAAGTTTTTCCATGCACCCCTCGCAGGTGTTGCAGGTTAAACAACAAATTCTGCGCTCAGACGCTGAAAAGCTCAAAGCCTTTGCGCAACAAGTGCTTGAGTCTGATGACCCAGCAAGCTTGATGAACAGCTAGTTCGATGACCCGTTAAGTGTGGGGTGAATTGATTTCAAATTGAGGGTCGTTGGCGGCTTCATTGGCATTCTGAGGACGCCCCAACCAAGCGCCTCCCACAATTAAAACACCGGCCCCCGCCACCAAACTGGTGAGGGCTTCTTGCCTGTCAATCAACAGCAACAAGGTTGAACAAAGTGGCGTTAAAAAACTCAGCAAGCCGATCTGTTGGGCATTGCCATTTTTCAAGGCGGCGTCCCATAAATAAAAAGCCAGGCCCAAAGGGCCAAGGCCCATCCATGTCAGCAAGCCCGCATCGTTCAAGGTAAGCGCCACAGGGGTTTCAAGCAAAAAGTGGCATAACAAAGCCAAGATGCCCGAGACAAAACCAAAGTAGCCAATGGCTGCCGTGTGAAAGGCGGCAACACGCTGCGTCATGAGTGAGTAGGTGGCCCAAATGAAGGCAGACGCTAAGGCAGCTAAGTAGCCCAAATTGAAATCGGTTGCAATGGCTTGGCCGTTCGTCATGACCAAAACGGCGCCCGTTAAACCGGCCATTGCCGCTAACACTTGCCGAAGATGGAGGCGGCTATTTTTGTGAAACAAAGGCGCCAAGACCACCATCAACAAAGGCCATAAATAGTTCACCAAATTGGCTTGAACGGCGGGCGCTGTGCGAAATGCCAAGAACAAAAGAAAGTGATAGCCAAACAAACCATAAATGCCAAGTGCCAACGTTTGAGCGGGCACGATGGCAAGGCGCCATCGAAAACCTGACCAAGGCAATGCCACCAAGCTGCCAATTAAAAGCGCGCAGCCTGCTGTTAAAAAAGGTGGCAAGTGCGACAAACGCACGCCCACAGGCGCCAACGTGGCCCACAACGCAATGGCGCCCAAGGCCAAGCAAGTGGCTTGAAGGCTAGGCTTCATCAGCGTGCCAAACTTGCATCGTGCGCTTGTTGGTCGGCGTGATAACTTGAACGCACCATGGCACCTACTGCTGCATGTTTGAAGCCCATCGCGTAGGCTTTTTCTTCAAACATTTTGAAGGTGTCAGGATGAACATAGCGCTTCACGGTCAGGTGGCTGGTGGACGGCGCGAGGTACTGCCCTAAGGTGAGCATTTCGATGTTGTGATCGCGCATTTCCTGCATCACTTGCAAAATCTCTTCGTCCGTTTCACCAAGGCCCACCATCAAGCCGCTTTTGGTTGGAACATGCGGAAACAGGGCTTTGAATTTTTTCAACAACTGCAAAGAAAATTGGTAGTCGGAACCGGGCCGTACTTCTTTGTACAAGCGTGGCACGGTTTCTAAATTGTGGTTCATCACATCGGGCGGTGCCGCCTTCAAAATTTCCAAGGCGCGATCGTCGCGTCCGCGAAAGTCAGGGACCAAAACTTCAATTTGAGTTTTCGGTGAAAGCGCACGCGTTTCGCGAATGCAGTCAACAAAATGGCCAGCGCCGCCATCTCGCAAGTCGTCGCGATCGACACTGGTGATCACCACGTAACTCAACTTCAAGTCGGCAATGGTGCGCGCCAAACTGCTGGGCTCATTGACATCCAATGGGTCGGGGCGGCCATGACCGACGTCACAAAATGGGCAACGCCGAGTGCACTTGTCACCCATGATCATGAAGGTGGCCGTGCCTTTGCCAAAACACTCGCCAATATTGGGGCAACTTGCTTCTTCGCAAACAGTGACCAATTTATTTTTGCGAAGGATGTCCTTGATTTCATAAAAGCGTGTGGTGGGTGAACCGGCTTTGACACGAATCCAGTCGGGCTTTTTCAGCACCTCGCCGGGCATCACTTTGATTGGAATACGCGACAACTTGGCGGCAGCTTTTTGCTTGGCCATGGGGTCGTAGTTTTCTTGCGATTGCGCCTCGCGCACAACAGGGCCTGTGGCGCTCAATTCTTTGGTCATTGCATTCTTTCAGTGTCAGGTTGCCAGCAGGGCGGCGAGCTTGTGCGCCAATACGTCTGCCGCTTCTTCCCAAGAGGTGTTCACCCCGATTGTAAAAAGGTCGACCGATTGCAAACCAGCATAGCCGCAAGGATTGATGCGGTCAAAGGGTTCAAGGTCCATTTTCACATTCAGCGCCAGCCCGTGGTAGCTGCAATGGCGTGAAACTTTGATGCCCAAAGCACTGATTTTTCCCAAGCCTTTGAAGGGGTCGTTCGGGAGCACGGGCCCTGTCAATGCAGTGTGCGCGAAGGGGTCGGCCAGACGCACATAAATACCTGGGGCATTCGCAACACGGTGGCCCGTGACACCAAAATGAGCCAAGGTGCGGATGACCGACTCTTCAAGTCGATAAACGTACTCTTTGACAAAGTAACCCGCACGTTTCAAATTCAGCAAGGGGTAGGCCATGATTTGTCCTGGCCCATGGTAGGTCACCTGACCGCCTCGGTTGGTGGCGATGATCGGAATGGTGCCGGGACTGAGAACGTGGCTGGCCAAGCCAGCTAAACCTTGGGTGAATACCGGAGGGTGCTGGCACAGCCACAACTCATCGACCGTCGCTGTTGTGCGTTGCAAAGTGAAGTCTTGCATGGCTTGGTAGGCGTCCGGGTAGGGGACCAGACCGAGGTGTTTGACCTGCATAAATGAGGCTTGAATTAAAGCGCTACTTTGACCATGGGATGCCCTGTGAGGGCTAGGTAAAGATTGTCCAATTGCTCTCGGCTTGTGGCCCTGATTGTGAGCGTCACACTCAGGTAGTTGCCAGCTTTGCTGGTCCGCATTTCAAGGGTGGCCGGATCGAAACTGGGGTCGAATTGTTGGGCAACCTGGCACATGGCTTCTGCAAAACCGTCCACCCTTGCGCCCATGACTTTGACTGGAAAGTCACAAGGGTATTCAATCAACGACTCTCTTTGAGCGTCGGTGGCAATGGGGGGCTGTGAAGAGGCGCTCATAAAATTGGATGTTGAAAAGCCAGGGAGGGTGCCTCGAGTTTGATTAACGCCAAATGACTACGGCACCAACCGCCAACCAGCTAAGGCCGAAGTTTATAAGAACCAGCCGATGAATTTTGGCCAATTGAGCGCCAGCACCAGGCAGGTCTACTTTTGCCAAAGCCAATTTCAATTTGCGAAAGGGGCCAAAGTACAAATGCCCAAAGATAAGGCACATCAGCAAGCCAATGCCCAGCATGGTGTGCCATCCCTTGGGTGCAAGCCGCATGTCTACGCCCTTCAGCATCAGGCCGCCCGTAACAAGCAGCAGCAGCACGCAAAGCCCCACCATTTGGAAAAAACGCGACAAGATGCCCGCCAACAAAGGCAAGCGCAGACCGGGTTCCAGCTGCTCAATGGCCACGGGCCTCACCGCTCGAATCATGAGTGCCATGCCCCCCATCCACACAATAGCGGCTGCTAGGTGAACAAATTTAATGATTTCGTACATATGAAGTGACCAGTTCTATGGCGTGTGATGGTTGAATGCCCTGTTAGATTGTGAGCCTTTTCAACTATGTGGGTTTTCACTTATACTCGTAAGCTTTGCGGAACCAAGGGTATCTGTAACCTGGTTGTAATCAAACATGGCCAGAATATTTCCACAAGATTTTGAAGACGATGGTGGCGTCAATGGTGCTGAAAGTTTCAGGCCCCTGACAGCTGAAGAAGTTCATAATTTACGACTTCAGCAACCTCTACTCTCCATTTGGCGTGTGGTTTTTGCGCAAGTTTTGGTTGGTTTGGCTGTTGCCGCGTTCACTTGGCTCTTCACAGGGCTTGTTTCAGCAGCATGGTCAGCAGCTTACGGTGCTTTGGCGGTGGTTGTTCCTGCAGCTTTGTTTGCGCGGGGCCTCACCAGCAAAGCCACCACCTTGAATTCAGGAACTGCGGTTTTTGGGTTTTTGTTGTGGGAAATGGTTAAGATCGGCCTCACAATTGCCATGCTTTATGCGGCAATCTGGCTGGTCAAAGATTTAAGTTGGCCTGCCATGTTGGTGGGACTTGTGGTCACGATGAAGGTTTATTGGGTGGTATTTGCCTGGCGCAAAGTGTTTCACCCAGAAGCCCAAATTGCAACTAAGTTGAAAAGTTAAAGTTAATTTTTAAAGAGCCTAGAGAATGTCAGCTTCAAACGCTCCCAGCGCCGGTGAATACATTGGCCACCACCTGAAACATCTCCAAAACAAAGAGATGTCTGGTGTCATTGACTTTTCGGTCTTCAACATTGATTCTATTTTTTGGGGCATTTTTTTAGGCGTTGTGGGTAGCTTCTTGCTGTGGAAGGCTGCCAGCAAAGCCACTTCGGGTGTGCCTGGCCGTTTTCAGGCGGCTGTCGAAATTTTGTATGAAATGGTCGACACACAAGCCAAGGGCATCATTCACAACGCTCAAAGCCGCAAGTTAGTTTCACCACTGGCCCTGGCAGTCTTTGTTTGGATTTTCTTGCTCAACTCCATGGACTTCTTGCCGGTTGACTTGTTCCATTCCTTGTTTGTCATGACGGGTCTTGACAGCAGCATTCATTATTTCCGCGTTGTACCTACAGCCGACTTGTCCACCACACTGGGCATGTCTGTGTCTGTTTTGCTAATTTGTGTCTACTACAACATCAAAATCAAGGGCTTTGGCGGCTGGTTTCATGAGTTGACCACAGCGCCCTTTGGTGCGCACCCCATTTTGTGGCCCTTCAATTTTGTGTTCCAAATGATTGAATTCGTCGCCAAAACCGTATCTCACGGCATGCGATTGTTCGGCAACATGTATGCCGGCGAACTGATTTTCATGTTGATCGCTTTGATGGGTGGCGCGGCCGCTATGTCATTGACAGGCATCTTGTTGCCCATCGGTCACGTGATCGCTGGCTCCATTTGGGCCATCTTCCATATCTTGATCGTAGCTTTGCAAGCCTTCATTTTCATGATGTTGACCCTGGTCTACATCGGTCAAGCGCACGATGCTCATTGAGCATCTATTTCAGGTTTTTTCTTAACTTTTTTTATCATCCATAGGAGCAATTAAATGGAACACGTCCTCGGTTACGTCGCACTGGCATCTGGTCTCATCATCGGCATGGGCGCGATTGGCGCTTGTATCGGTATCGGCATCATGGGCAGCAAATACCTCGAAGCTGCTGCTCGTCAACCCGAATTGATGAACGAACTTCAAACCAAAATGTTCTTGTTGGCTGGTTTGATCGACGCGGCTTTCCTGATTGGCGTTGGTATCGCCATGATGTTCGCCTTCGCGAATCCGTTTGTTCTGAAGTAATTCCTGCAACAACCATAAGAAAGGTGTTGCCGTGAGTATCAATGCAACCCTGTTTGTTCAAGCCATTGTTTTTGCAATTTTGGTATGGTTCACGATGAAATTCGTGTGGCCACCCCTTGCAGCCGCATTGGATGAACGAGCTCAAAAAATCGCCGACGGCCTTGCCGCTGCTGACAAAGCCAAATCAGAACTCGCCGCTGCCAACCAGCGCGTCGATGCCGAATTGGCCACCTCACGCAACGAAACGGCCATTCGCTTGGCTGACGCCGAGCGCCGTGCTTTGACGATCATCGAAGAAGCCAAAGCCCGTGCCACTGAAGAAGGCAACAAGATCATTGCTGCAGCCAAAGCTGAAGCAGAGCAACAAGCGGTGAATGCCCGTGAAACTTTGCGCGAGCAAGTTGCGGCATTGGCTGTGAAGGGCGCCGAGCAGATTCTCCGCAAGGAAGTCAATGCCGGTGTTCACGCTGATCTGTTGAGCCGTCTGAAGACCGAGCTGTAAAACTTAACAGTCCGATAAGACCATGGCAGAACTTGCAACCATCGCCCGCCCGTATGCTGATGCGCTTTTCAAAGCGCAATCAGCTGACCTCGCGGGTACTGCAGCTTGGCTCGACGAGCTTGCCGCAGTTGCGAGCAACTCGCAACTGTTGCAATTCTCTGAAAACCCCAAGGTGACCGACGCACAAGTGTTCGAGTTGATTTCTGGCGTCGTGAAAACCACGTTGCCAGCAGCAGCCCAAAACTTTTTGCGTTTGGCCATTGAAAACCACCGTCTTGTGGCCTTGCCCGAAATTGCCAGCCAATTTCGCGCATTGAAAAATGCACAAGGCGGCACAGCCGATGCGATCGTTCACAGTGCTTTCCCCATTGAAGCAGCCGCTTTGGCTGATCTGTCTGGAACACTTGAAAAACGCTTTGGCCGCAAACTCAACGTCAGCGTTGAGATCGATGCGTCACTGATTGGTGGCGTTCGCGTGGTCGTGGGGGACGAGGTGCTAGACACTTCCGTCAAGGCCCGTCTGGAACAAATGAAAGCGGCGCTCACTGCTTGATGCAGCGAGAGCCCGGATCTATTTAAAGAAAGAAGGAAAGAGTCATGCAACTCAATCCAGCAGAAATTTCTGAGCTGATCAAGAGCCGAATCCAAGGTTTGTCTTCTGATGCAGACATCCGCAACCAAGGCACCGTCGTGTCCGTAACTGACGGTATCGTGCGCGTGCACGGTTTGTCAGACGTGATGCAAGGCGAGATGCTTGAGTTCCCCGCTACAGCCGCTGGTATTGCTACCTTCGGTTTGGCTTTGAACTTGGAGCGTGACTCTGTTGGCGCCGTGATTTTGGGTGAGTACGAGCACATCTCTGAAGGCGACACAGTCAAATGTACTGGCCGCATTTTGGAAGTGCCCGTCGGCCCCGAACTCATTGGCCGCGTGGTCAACGCATTGGGTCAGCCGATTGACGGCAAAGGCCCCATCAACGCCAAGATGACCGACGTGATCGAAAAGGTTGCGCCTGGTGTGATCGCACGTAAATCAGTTGACCAGCCTATGCAAACTGGCTTGAAGTCCATTGACTCCATGGTGCCCGTGGGCCGTGGTCAACGTGAACTGATCATTGGTGACCGTCAGACTGGTAAAACAGCTGTGGCCATCGACGCCATCATCAACCAAAAAGGTCAGAACATGACCTGCGTTTATGTGGCGATTGGTCAAAAAGCTTCTTCCATCAAAAACGTGGTTCGCGCGTTGGAACAAGCTGGCGCTATGGCTTACACCATTGTGGTGGCAGCCTCCGCTTCTGAATCAGCCGCCATGCAATACGTGTCAGCCTACTCTGGTTGCACCATGGGCGAGTATTTCCGCGACCGCGGCGAAGACGCATTGATCGTTTATGACGATTTGTCCAAGCAAGCTGTGGCCTACCGTCAAGTGTCTTTGCTTTTGCGCCGTCCACCAGGCCGCGAAGCTTACCCTGGCGACGTTTTCTATCTCCACAGCCGTTTGCTCGAGCGTGCAGCCCGCGTGAATTCCGACTACGTCGAAGCTTTCACCAAAGGCGCTGTCAAAGGCAAAACAGGTTCACTCACAGCTCTGCCAATCATTGAGACGCAAGCCGGTGACGTGTCTGCTTTCGTGCCAACCAACGTGATTTCGATTACCGATGGCCAGATCTTTTTGGAAACGTCTTTGTTTAACGCTGGTATTCGTCCCGCGATTAACGCCGGTATTTCTGTGTCTCGCGTGGGTAGCTCTGCTCAAACCAAAGTCATCAAGGGTCAGTCTGGCGGTATCCGTACCGACTTGGCGCAGTACCGTGAATTGGCTGCTTTTGCGCAGTTTGCTTCCGACTTGGACGAATCCACTCGCAAACAACTCGACCGCGGTGCCCGCGTGACCGAACTCCTGAAGCAAGCTCAGTACAGCCCCTTACCCATCAGCTTGATGGCAGCTTCATTGTTTGCGGTCAACAAAGGTTTCATGGACGATGTGGACGTGAAGAAAGTTCTGTCCTTCGAAAGCGGTTTGCACGCGTACCTTAAAGACAAATGTGCCGCCCTGTTGGCCAAGATCGAAGACAGCAAAGCTTTGGACAAAGATGCCGAAGCCGAGTTGAACGCTGCTGTGGCAGCCTTCAAGAAATCTTTTGCTTAATTTCTACCTGACCAAAAGGAGCCTCTGATGGCATCGGGCAAGGAACTACGCACCAAGATCAAATCGGTGGAAAACACCAAGAAGATCACCAAAGCGATGGAGATGATTTCTGTCTCCAAAATGCGCAAGGCGCAGGAGCGCATGCGCACGGCGCGTCCTTACGCCGAGAAAATTCGCGGCATCGCGAGCCATCTCGGCCAGGCCAATCCTGAGTATGTGCATGCTTACATGAAGCACTATGACGGCAAAGCTGTTGGCTTCATTGTGGTTACCACCGACAAAGGTTTGTGCGGCGGTTTGAACACCAACTTGTTGCGAGCAGTCACCACCCAATTGCGTGCCACGCAATCGGCTGGCAAAACTGTACAGGCAGTGGCCATTGGCAGCAAAGGTTTGGGTTTCCTCAACCGCGTGGGCGCCAAGGTTATTTCGCACGTCACTCACTTGGGCGATAAGCCCCATTTGGAAAAACTCATCGGCCCTGTCAAGGTCATGCTCGATGCGTATGCCAATGGTGAGTTAAGCGCGGTCTACCTCTGCTACAACAAATTCATCAGCACCATGGCCCAACAGCCCACCATCGATCAGTTGTTGCCTTTGTCGGCCGACAAGATGGAAGCTGAAACCAAGGCGTCTGGCACGCAGCATGGTTGGGACTATTTGTATGAACCCGATGCACAAGCCGTCATTGACGACTTGTTGGTTCGTTACGCGGAAGCTTTGGTTTACCAATCTGTTGCAGAAAACATGGCCTCCGAGCACGCTGCTCGCATGGTCGCCATGAAAGCGGCAACAGACAACGCGGGTAATGTGATTGGCGAGCTCAAACTCGTTTACAACAAAACTCGTCAAGCAGCCATCACCAAAGAATTGTCTGAAATCGTTTCTGGCGCTGCGGCGATCAGCGGCTAAGACAGTCAAGACAGTTCAGCTAATTCAAATTATTGGAGCGAAAAATGCAAGCCCAAGGAAAAATTGTTCAATGTATTGGTGCCGTGGTTGACGTGGAATTTCCGCGCAATCAAATGCCCAAAATTTATGATGCTTTGAAAATGGACGGCTCTGCCCTCACATTAGAAGTACAGCAACAACTCGGAGACGGCGTGGTGCGAACCATTGCGCTAGGTTCATCCGACGGTCTGCGCCGCGGTTTGATGGTGTCCAACACCGGCAACCCCATCACTGTGCCAGTGGGCAAAGCCACATTGGGCCGCATCATGGACGTGCTCGGCACGCCTATCGACGAGCGCGGCCCCGTGAGCCAAGAACTCACAGCGTCCATTCACCGCAAAGCGCCTGCTTATGACGAACTCAGCCCATCACAAGAATTGCTGGAAACCGGCATCAAGGTGATTGACTTGGTTTGCCCATTCGCCAAGGGCGGAAAAGTGGGCCTGTTCGGTGGTGCCGGTGTGGGCAAAACTGTGAACATGATGGAACTGATTAACAACATCGCCAAAGCGCACAGCGGCTTGTCCGTGTTCGCCGGTGTGGGTGAGCGTACTCGTGAAGGTAACGATTTCTATCACGAGATGGCCGACTCTGGTGTTGTGAACCTGGAAAACCTGCTTGAATCCAAAGTGGCAATGGTTTACGGTCAGATGAACGAACCCCCAGGCAACCGTTTGCGCGTGGCCCTCACAGGTTTGACCATTGCCGAATCTTTCCGTGACGAAGGCAAAGACGTGTTGTTCTTCGTGGACAACATCTACCGCTACACATTGGCCGGTACCGAAGTGTCCGCCTTGTTGGGTCGTATGCCTTCTGCTGTGGGTTATCAGCCTACACTGGCCGAAGAAATGGGCCGTTTGCAAGAGCGTATTACCTCGACCAAAGTGGGCTCCATCACTTCCATCCAAGCCGTTTACGTGCCAGCCGATGACTTGACAGATCCATCACCTGCTACAACGTTTGCTCACTTGGACTCCACCGTGGTGTTGTCTCGTGACATCGCCTCTTTGGGTATCTACCCCGCGGTGGATCCTTTGGACTCTACAAGTCGCCAGCTCGATCCTTTGGTCGTGGGTGTCGATCACTACGAAACAGCGCGCGCCGTTCAAGGCACATTGCAGCGTTATCGCGAACTGCGCGACATCATTGCCATTATGGGTATGGACGACTTGGCGCCAGAAGACAAGTTGGCTGTGGCCCGTGCCCGTAAGATTCAGCGTTTCTTGTCTCAGCCTTTCCACGTTGCTGAAGTCTTCACTGGCTCGCCTGGCAAATACGTCACATTGGCTGAAACCATTCGCGGTTTCAAGATGATTGTGTCTGGCGAGTGCGATCACTTGCCCGAGCAAGCGTTCTACATGGTCGGTACCATCGACGAAGCCTTCGAAAAGGCCAAGAAAATGGCGTAAGCCATTTTTGTAAACCCTTTTCAAGGAACAAACTATGAACACCATCCGCGTTGATGTGGTCAGTGCCGAAGAGTCCATCTTCTCAGGTGAAGCCCGCTTTGTGGCCTTGCCTGGTGAAGCTGGTGAGTTGGGCATTTACCCCCGTCACACACCTCTGATCTCACGCATCAAGGCTGGCTCTGTTCGCATCGAAAAAACCGACGGTACCGAAGAATTTGTCTTTGTGGCTGGCGGTATTTTGGAAGTGCAACCCGACCATGTCACCGTGTTGTCAGACACTGCCATTCGCGGTAAAGACTTGGACGAAGAAAAAGCCAACGCCGCTAAAGCAGCTGCAGAAGATGCACTTCGCAATGCCAAGACTGAAATTGACATGGCGCGTGCGCAAAGTGAGTTGGCTGTGTTTGCAGCGCAACTGGCAGCCTTGCGCAAGTTCCGCGTTAAAAAATAAAATGTGGGCGTCGAACACGCCGACAAGTTTTCTGAAACCCGGCGAATGCCGGGTTTTTTGTTGACAAGGACACCATGCGCAAAGCCAAACTTCAAGCCGCCACATTGGGTGGCAACCCTGACGACATTGAGGCCGCGTTTTACGACGCACTCAGGCAAGGCGACATTGAACGCCTCATGGCGTGCTGGGCAGATGAAGAAGAAATTGTGTGTGTGCATCCAG
Source organism: Limnohabitans sp. (assembly GCA_044233865.1). Lineage (GTDB taxonomy): Bacteria > Pseudomonadota > Gammaproteobacteria > Burkholderiales > Burkholderiaceae_C > Limnohabitans_A. The sequence goes on along the minus strand of JBIIJK010000038.1, from coordinate 2,016 downwards.
GTGGGCCGCGCTTAATTGGCTCTGGCGCCATTCGCGCTACCTTTGAGGCCATGTTTTCAAACGGTACCGTGCAAGCGCACCCTACAAATGTTCACAAAGTCGATTCATTGGCCAGCGCCATGCATCATTTGGTGGAGCGTGTTGAAGTGTTGGGCTCCGACGGGCCGCAAACAGCCTATGTACTCACCACCAATGTCTATCACAAAACACCGCAAGGCTGGCGCATGGTGGCACACCACGCCAGCCCGGGTACACCTAACGCGCCTGCCGAAGTTTCCTCAAGCCCATCGGTATTGCATTGACTGACTACTCTGCGCCTGCGTGGTTGCCTGGTGGCCATTTGCAAACCATTTGGTCAGCACGTTGGTCACGCAGGTTTGAAACAAATGCGCCGCATTGGCGACGTGAGCGCTGGACCACGCCAGACGATGACTTTGTGGATGTGGATTTTTGCGAAGCTTCACCACCTCATTCGAAGAGGCCGTTGTTGGTGCTATTTCATGGATTGGAGGGCTCTTCTGGTAGCCACTATTCGCAAGCCTTTGCCGATTGGGGTTTGCAAAATGGGTGCGACATTGCCGTGCCGCACTTCAGAGGCTGCAGTGGTACTTTGAACTTGGCGCCACGTGCGTATCACTCAGGCGACCATGAAGAGATAGACCATGTGCTGCGCAAATTCAAGCGCGTGGTCGATGCACAAAGTCGGCCTGGGCTTTTGGCAGCAGGTGTGTCCTTGGGGGGCAATGCGCTGATGCGCTGGGCTGGAGAGCACGGCCAGTCAGCGCAAAAAGTGGTCAATGCAGTGGCTTCAATTTGCTCACCTTTAGACCTGACTGCCAGCGGCCACGCCATCGGCAAAGGGTTTAACCGGCAGGTTTACACGCGCATGTTTTTGCGCACCATGAAGCCCAAAGCCATGGCCAAACTCAAACAGTACCCGGGCCTGTTTGATGCCAAAAAACTCATGGCCGCCCAAGATCTTTATGCGTTTGACGATGTGTTCACAGCACCTTTGCATGGTTTTAAAAACACCGATGACTATTGGCTGCGTGCTTCGGCGCTGCAGCACATGGGCAACATTGCCTTGCCTGCATTGGCGTTGAATGCTCAGAATGACCCCTTCATTCCTAGCAACAGTTTGCCAGTTTCAGAAAAAGTCAGTGCTCACGTCACACTCTGGCAACCAAGCGGTGGTGGTCATGCTGGGTTTGCAAGTGGTTCATTGCCAGGCCATTTGAAAGCCATGCCACAGGCTGTTGGCCAATGGTTGTTGCAGCACATCCACTAAGATCTTAAGCATGGACGATATTGTCAGACAAGCCATGGCCAAGTGGCCCAACGTGCCCAACTGTTATGGTTGGCTGGGCTTGGATGAACGCGGCCATTGGTACCTCAGAGATGACCCAACACAAGCACGAGGCTACTTTCAAAGTGGCGTGCCTGGTGCCAAGGGGTCCTTGCTTCAGCATGAAAAACTGATTGAGTTTATTCACCGCAACTATGCAGCAGATTCAACGGGTGCCTGGTTTTTTCAAAATGGGCCGCAGCGTGTTTATGTGGAGTTGGCAGCAACGCCCTTTGTTTGGCGAATGTCTTTGGACTTCAAATTGACGGCGCAAACGGGCGCAGTAACTCAAGCTCAAATTTGCTACACCGATGAAGCAGGGCGGGTGTATTTTCAAACGACCATAGGTTTTGGCTTGCTGCATACCCTTGATGTTGCCAAAGCAGCAGAGGGATTGGAGTTGGGCTTGTGGCCCCTAGAGCCTTTGGAAGCCTGCCAAATGCCAAAGAAGTTTGGGTACATCGCCAGTCCTCAAGTGGCCCATAAAAAACCGCTCTGATTTGCATCGAGCGGTTTAAGTAGCAGACCCGTATTCAAGGGGCTGGGCTGCTTGAATTACTTTTTCTCAGCAGGCGCTTCTGGCTCTTTGAACTTGCCGCCAGCGGAGTTGCTTAAGTAGGCAACAGCACGGCCAATTTCAAGGTCGCTGTAATCGCCGCCGCCTTGTGCGC
>JBIIJK010000116.1:0-3942 GCA_044233865.1 Limnohabitans sp. | reverse complement strand
AAAGATCGATTCCCGCATGAACTCTCGGGCGGTCAGCAGCAGCGGGTGGCCTTGGCCAGAGCATTGGCCCCCAAACCCGAATTGCTGCTTTTGGACGAACCTTTCTCCAATCTTGATGTCGATCTGCGCGAGCGATTGGCTTTAGAAATTCGCAACATTTTGAAGGCCGCCAACGCCACGGCTTTGTTTGTCACGCACGATCAAATGGAGGCTTTTGCCATTGGTGACGTGATTGGCGTCATTCAAGAAGGCCACTTGCACCAGTGGGACGATGCGTACCACTTGTACCACCGACCAGCGTCGCGGTTTGTGGCTGAGTTCATTGGTCATGGCGTCTTCATTCCTGGCGTTCGCTCACAAAGCCATGGGCACCTTCATGTGCAAACTGTTTTAGGTGACCTAACTGACCCCCATGAATCCGCTGATTCTGATGGGGAGGAGGCTAAACATTGCGATGTCTTGTTGCGCGCAGATGACATTGTTCACGACGATGAAGCCATGGTCAAAGCCGAGATTTTGAGAAAGTCGTTTCGAGGATCAGAGTTTTTGTACACCTTGCGATTGCGCACGGGCGAGACGGTCATGGCTCACGTACCCAGCCACCACGATCACACAATTGGAGAGTGGATTGGTATTCGCGCTGAAGTTGACCATGTGGTGACTTTTGAGCGACAAACCTAAAAATTCGCTTTAGGTACTTTTTTGTTTCCGCATGCAAATGCGAATCATTCTTGTTTGATGTAGAATCGCATCATTCAGAAGTCGAAACAAAAAATGAGTTACAAATTGTTCAAATACGCGGCCCTTTTAATTGCTGCTGCCAACTTGGTGCCTCATTTGGCCATTGCCCAGTCGGCCGACGGGGCCTTTATCAACATCTACTCGGCCCGTCATTACCCAACCGATGAAGCCCTGTATGCAGATTTCACCAAAAGCACGGGTATCAAGATCAACCGCATCGATTCAGATGACGCCGGCATTCTGACGCGATTGAAAGCCGAGGGTGCGGCCTCTCCCGCCGATGTCATCTTGTTGGTCGATGCGGCCAGGCTCTGGCGAGCCGAAGTAGAGGGCTTGTTTTTGCCTGTCAAATCCAAATTGCTTGAAGAAGCCATTCCCGACAACCTGCGAGCCAAGCGCGCCGACAATGGTGGTATTCCTTGGTTTGGCTTGTCTACTCGCGCCCGAGTGATTGTTTACGACAAGCTCAAACTTCAAAAGTCCGATATCGACACCTATGAAAAGTTGGCAGATCCCAAGTTAAAAGGCAAGCTGTGCATTCGTTCCGGCTCTCACCCTTACAACCTTAGCTTGTTTGGCGCTATGACTGAGCACATCGGTGCTCAGCAAACAGAAATTTGGCTGAAGGGCCTGGTGAATAACTTGGCCAGAAATCCGGCGGGTGGTGATACCGATCAAATTAAAGGTGTGGCCTCTGGCGAATGCAATGTGGCCGTTACCAACACCTATTACTTAGCGCGCCTCATGCGATCTTCCAACCCAGCTGAAAAAGCAATGGTCGAAAAACTTGGTGTTATGTTTCCCAATCAATCCAGTTGGGGAACCCACCTGAACATTGCAGGCGGCGCAGTGGCCAAAAATTCAAAAAATCAAACGAATGCGTTGAAGTTTTTGGAGTACTTGGCCAGTGCCTCAGCGCAGAATCATTTTGCCAATGGCAACAACGAATGGCCTGCTGCTAAGGGTGTGAGCTTTGACAATCCAGCACTGAAGGCCATGTCTGGCGGTGTCTTCAAAAGTGAAGTCTTGCCAGTCAGTGCAGTTGGCATGAATCAAATTAAGGTTCAGCAAATGCTAGACCGAGTGGGGTTTAAATAAAGTCAATTTTGAAAAACAAGTTCACGGCTATTTGGATTGCCAGAGTCGTTCCAAATGTCGTCTATTTTTCGAAGTTGTTCTGGATCAAAGTGATTGATGCTTTCCCAATAGCGACCAGATTCCACGAGATAACCTAGCTCTGTTTCTGCTGAAAGCGCTTGATTGATTTTTTGGTTATCAAACAAATGGTTTTGTTGAGTGATCATCTCCTGATGACAGGCTAGTTGCTGAATGTCTGCAAACTTTTTTCTTGGGAATGTCAGTCTTGATTCTGGCAATGAGGACAAGTTCACAATGGCGCAATTTTGCTTGTTTGCCATGGCCATCAATCGATTTGATTTGGCCTCCAATGACTGAAGCGTTAAGTCATCTCTCAATGGGTCGGCTGTTCCATGCCCATAGAAATGGCTAGTCTTACCCGCCTCAGCTGAATACACCATGTCGCAGCCAATATAGGCAATGATGTCTGGTTTTAAGGCGCCCAGTGCCCAATAGCCGGCCGTGAAAGACATCGTCCCTCCGGCGTAGATAAAACCACCAAATTGATTTTGGTGAGGCACAAACTCATTGGCAGTCACCCATTGCTGATGGGTGTTAAGGGGTAATTGTGGTCGCCGATCAATTGGAAAATCTTCTGGAAAAATAAGATGCGTCCACTGGGGTGTGACCTTCCAAGCATTATTGATGGCGATGCAACTTGTGAAAATGGAAAGGTCCCAGTGGCTTATTTCTGTGACATCTGGCGCGCTTCCAAATATCAAAACTATGTTCAATTGGCGCATTTCGTCACTTCCTTATTGGTTATTTTTTTGACTTTAGATCTTTGAATACATTCTTGTATCAAAGTCCTATGACATCCATTTGAATGAGGAAAATTTACCACACTTGGCCTCCAAGCTCGGAGTCAACGAAAGACAGGCGGTCACTTGTCGTCAAGGATGGCCGCTTAACTGCTTACCCAATAACGGACGCATGGCCAACACCCCTAAAAGAGGGCCTAAACCTAGCCATGGCAGAAGCGAGGACAACTGATATTGTTGAGCCAAGCTCGTAAAGAGTTCAATGCTCACAATCGAAAGTGCAAATCCAATGCAATTGGTCAAGGTGAGCACACTGCCTACTGCATGCTTGGGCGCATTGCTGGCTGTGAGTGTTGAAAACTGGGGCGAGTCTCCGGCTGCAGTGATGCCCCAAACAGCCAACCACAGTAAGAACCAAATGAGCTGTGCAGACAAGAACCAAGGCGCTAGAAGGCAACACATTCCGCTCATGCTTAATTGAATTGTGGCAACGCGTGCACTGCCCCATCGTTTTGCAAGCCAACCGCCCCCTATGCACCCTACGGCCCCAATGCCAAGCACACCAAAAGCTGCAAAGGACAAGGCCTGACCATTGAGTTGAGTTGCCAGGATAAGTGGTACCAGCACCCAAAACGTATACAGCTCCCACATGTGGCCAAAGTAGCCCAGAACCGAGGCCCTCACACGCCAGTCAGTCCAGATGGTGGCCAATGCGTGCATTTCGAGTTTTTTGGTATTTGCCGAGTAATTCGGCGGTTCTGGTATGACCATAAAAAGAAGCAAGCCACCTGCTGCTGCCAAAAGGGCCACGCTGATCATGACCGTTGACCATGGAAGTTCAACAGACAAAGCGCGAATGCCATGCGCACTGGCTGACCCCAAGACAAGCGCGCCAACCAGCCAACCAAGCGCAACGCCCAAACCTTTGGGAAACCACTGTGAGGCTATCTTCATGCCGACTGGATAGATGCCCGCCAAGAAAAAGCCAGTAGCCGCTCGCCATAACAAGAGTTCTGTAAAAGACGCTATGCGCATCATTGCGCCCAATGTGCACAGTGCGCCTGCTAAGGCACAGAACAAGAAAACTCGCCTGGCAGAAAATCGATCTGCAATGGCCAGCAAAGCAAAGACCAAGGTGCCCACAATAAAGCCCAATTGCAATGCAGAGGTGAGGCGGCCGACCGCAGAAGCTGGCCACCCCATTTGCTGTTGCAGGTCGGGCATGACTGCATTGACGGCAAACCACAAGGAAGTTCCCGCAAATTGCGCCAAAACAAGAGTGGGAAGAATACGTTTTGGCGCA
>JBIIJK010000037.1:0-22611 GCA_044233865.1 Limnohabitans sp. | reverse complement strand
CATGATGGTCGCGCCGTTGGTCTACATCCGACTGAAAAGGGCAAAGCACTCATGGTGCAAGCTGAAGCTACGGCATCAGAACTCGAAAGAAATGTAGGCGGTAAACTCACCCCCAACCAAGCGCAAACATTGGTCACTCTTTTACAAAAAATCTATCTCTAAGTCGGCGACACTCTCAGCAACTTAGGCATACTCATTAGGAGAACGTCTCGTGGTGACTTCAAGCTTTCCCTCATTGAATGAAACATTGCCCCTTGATGCTGGCAATGCCCTTTTGATTGGCCGAATTTGGGTACCAGGTGAAGGCCCCTACTTGGTCAAAGTGGGACAGCATGAGATTACAGATTTATCAGAATTAGCTTTGACCAGCAGTGACCTGATGGAGCTGGATCACGCTGCAGCCAGGGTTGCGAAACACTCAGGTCGAACATGGTCCACAGCTAGCGTTTGGGGCAATACGGATCCTTTGAATCAGAACCCACAAGAGGCTTGGTTTTTAGCGCCCACTGACCTGCAAGCGATTAAAGCCGCTGGTGTGACCTTTGTCGCCAGCATGCTAGAGCGCGTCATTGAAGAGCAAGCGCGTGGTGATGCCGCCAAAGCTGAAAGTGTTCGCACAGCAGTCATCAGCGTGATGGGCGACAACTTGCGAAACGTCAAACCTGGCTCTGAGCAAGCCATGAAGTTGAAAGAAGTTTTGGTGGCGCAAGGTGTGTGGTCGCAGTATTTGGAAGTGGGCATTGGCCCAGACGCCGAGATTTTCACCAAGTCACAAGCCATGAGCGCGGTCGGCTCTGGTTTTGATGTGGGATTGCACCCAGGCAGCTCCTGGAACAACCCAGAACCCGAAATTGTGTTGGTCATCAATTCAAAGGGGCAAGTGGTGGGCGCCGCCATGGGCAACGATGTCAACCTGCGCGACTTTGAGGGCAGAAGTGCTTTGCTACTGGGAAAAGCCAAGGACAACAATGCCAGCTGCGCCATTGGCCCCTTCATTCGTTTGTTTGACGAGCACTACACCATCGACAGCGTGCGCAGCACCGACCTCAGCATGACCGTCAAAGGCCCTGAAGGTTTTGTCATGCAAGGGAGCAGTTCGCTCAGTCAAATTAGCCGCGACCCCTTGGACCTTGCAGCGCAAGCCATTGGCCAGTACCACCAATACCCCGACGGCTTGGTTTTGTTTTTAGGTACCATGTTCGCCCCCACCCAAGACCGCCATGGACCCGGTCAAGGCTTCACCCATGTCGTGGGCGATACCGTGGCTATTTCGACCCCGCAACTGGGCACACTTTTTAACCGTGTCACCACTTCAGATCTGGCGCCGCCCTGGACTTACGGCATTAGGGCCTTGATGCAAGATGTGGCCAAACGCCAGCCCAACCCGAAACCCTAAGCACACGCCTTGCCAATGAGCCTCCTTCCACTGGCATAATTCATCCCTAGGCCAGTCTCGAACTGGCTTTTCTATGACCCCTTCCAAGGACGTGCCCATGAATACCACTGCCACAGGCCTGCAATACGAAGACACCGTGGTCGGCGAAGGCGCCGAAGCCACCAAAGGCCAAACAGTCACCGTGCATTACACCGGCTGGCTGTACGAAGACGGCGAGCAAGGCGCAAAGTTTGACTCCAGCAAAGACCGCCGCGACCCCTTCCAATTCATTTTGGGCGCTGGCATGGTCATTCGCGGCTGGGACGAAGGCGTGGCAGGGATGAAAATCGGTGGCGCTCGCACCCTGATCATTCCGGCTGATTTAGGCTACGGCTCACGCGGCGCAGGCGGTGTCATTCCCCCTAACGCCACTTTGAAATTTGACGTCGAATTGCTCGAGCTGTCTTGACCTGCTCCAAGTCTCTGAAGGATCGCCTTCAGGGTCTTGAAATCTCTCAAAGCGCCCCCAAGTTTGGGGCGTTGTCATTTATTGCGGATGCATTTCATGTCTGATTCAAGCTCACAAAACACCTCCAATCAAAACCCCAATCCAGGCACAGCAGGTGTCATGCCCACAGCTGAAGCCTTGGCCGCTGCTGCTGCAGCCATGGGCACAGACACTCAAGCTCAGCAAGCTTCTGTGCCTCAAGATCCTTTGGCAGACGCCCAAGCTGAGCTGGCTAATGTGAAGGCCCAAAACGCCACATTGGCAGACCAGTACTTGCGCGCCCAAGCCGATGTTCAAAACGCGCGCCGCCGCGCAGACGAAGAAATTGCCAAAGCCCGCAAGTTTGCGGTGGAAGGTTTTGCCGACAGTTTGTTGCCCGTGCTAGACAGTTTGGAAGCCGGCTTGGCCATTCAAAATGTCACCCCCGAGCAACTTCGCGAAGGCGCAGAAGCGACACTTCGCCAATTGAAAAGTGCCTTAGAACGCAACAAGGTGATTGAAATCAACCCTGCCGCTGGCACCAAGTTTGATCCGCACCATCATCAGGCCATCAGTGTGGTCCCTGCAGAGCAAGAAGCCAACACGGTGGTTACCGTTTTGCAAAAGGGCTACCTCATTGCAGATCGCGTATTGCGCCCGGCTTTGGTCACGGTCACAGCCCCTAAATAAAAACCTTTAGAAGTAGAGAACAGCCACTTTCAGCCCAAAACAGGGCAAAAAGATGGAAATTCAGCCATTTCGGCCTTGAAATTGTCCTAACCGCCCCTACTTCTGTTTCATTCAAGCATTTTTTAGATTACCGGAGAAGAACATGGGAAGAATCATTGGCATTGACTTGGGCACCACCAATTCGTGTGTGGCCATCATGGAAGGCAACACCACCAAGGTGATTGAGAACGCCGAAGGCGCGCGCACCACCCCTTCCATCATTGCGTACCAGGAAGACGGCGAAATTTTGGTTGGCGCGTCCGCCAAGCGTCAAGCTGTTACCAATCCTCGCAACACGCTGTATGCCGTAAAGCGCCTGATTGGCCGCAAGTTCGCAGAGAAAGAAGTTCAGAAAGACATCGACCTGATGCCTTACACCATTGCCAAAGCCGACAACGGCGATGCATGGGTGGAAGTGCGCGGCAACAAGTTGGCGCCGCCCCAAATTAGCGCCGAAGTTTTGCGCAAGATGAAGAAAACCGCCGAAGACTACCTAGGCGAAGAAGTGACAGAAGCCGTCATCACGGTGCCTGCTTATTTCAACGACGCACAACGCCAAGCCACCAAAGATGCAGGCCGCATTGCTGGCTTGGATGTGAAGCGCATCATCAACGAACCTACAGCCGCTGCTCTGGCTTTCGGTTTGGACAAAACAGACAAAGGCGATCGCAAGATTGCAGTTTATGACTTGGGTGGCGGTACGTTTGACGTGTCCATCATTGAAATTGCCGACGTCGATGGCGAGAAGCAATTCGAAGTCTTGTCCACCAACGGCGACACCTTCTTGGGCGGCGAAGACTTTGACCAACGCATCATCGACTTCATCATCACCGAGTTCAAGAAAGAAAGCGGCGTTGATTTGTCCAAAGACGTGTTGGCCTTGCAGCGCTTGAAAGAAGCCGCTGAAAAAGCCAAGATCGAATTGTCCAGCTCTGCGGGCACCGACATCAACTTGCCCTATATCACAGCCGATGCCACAGGTCCTAAACACCTGAGCATCAAACTCAGCCGCGCCAAGCTGGAAAGCTTGGTCGACGAGTTGATTGAGCGCACCATGGCCCCTTGCCGCATGGCCATCAAAGACGCCGGCGTCAGCGTTTCTGATATCGACGACATCATTTTGGTCGGCGGTATGTCTCGCATGCCCAAAGTTCAAGACAAGGTGAAAGAATTCTTTGGCAAAGAGCCCCGCAAAGACGTGAATCCTGATGAAGCCGTCGCTGTTGGCGCCGCCATTCAAGGCCAGGTTTTGTCGGGCGATCGCAAAGACGTGTTGTTGCTGGACGTTACACCTTTGTCCTTGGGCATTGAAACCCTGGGCGGTGTGATGACCAAAATGATCACCAAGAACACGACCATTCCCACCAAGTTTGCACAAACCTATTCCACAGCCGACGACAACCAGCCTGCTGTGACCATCAAGGTTTACCAGGGTGAGCGCGAAATGGCCAGTGGCAACAAGTTGCTGGGTGAATTCAACCTCGAGGGTATTCCACCCGCAGCACGTGGCACACCCCAAATTGAAGTGTCCTTTGACATTGACGCCAACGGCATCTTGCATGTGGGCGCCAAAGACAAAGGCACCGGCAAAGAAAACAAGATCACCATCAAGGCCAACTCTGGTTTGTCTGAAGCTGAAATTCAGCAGATGGTGAAAGACGCCGAGTTAAATGCTGAAGACGACAAGAAGAAACTCGAAATCGTTCAAGCCAAAAACTCAGGCGAAGCCACTGTGCACAGCGTGAAGAAAAGCTTGACCGAATACGGCGACAAGATTGAAGCCGACGAGAAAACCAAAATCGAAGCTGCCGTGAAAGAATTGGAAGAAGCATTGAAAGGCGAGGACAAAGACGCCATTTCTGCTAAAACCGAAACCCTCATGACCGTCAGCCAGAAATTGGGCGAAAAAATGTACGCCGATATGCAAGCCAAAGAAGCAGCTGCCGGTGGCGCAGCGGGTGGCCCTGGTGGCGCCAGCGCAGAAGCCAAACCTGTCGACGACAATGTGGTCGACGCAGAAGTGAAAGAAGTTAAAAAGGGTTAAACCTTCTTCTCATGGGCAATAGCCCAAGCCGCCGCGTTAGCGTATTCCACTCGGAAATCGCTTGCGCGGCGTTCTTGTTCAAACAGTAGCAAAACACGATGGCCAAAAGAGACTTTTACGAAGTATTGGGTGTAGCCAAGAACGCCTCTGAAGAAGAGATTAAAAAAGCGTATCGCAAATTGGCCATGAAGTTCCACCCTGACCGTCATCAGGGCGATGAAGCCAAAGAAGCCGAGGCCAAATTCAAAGAGGTCAAAGAGGCCTACGAGATGTTGTCGGACGCACAGAAACGTGCCGCCTATGACCAATACGGACACGCTGGCGTCGACCCCAATATGCGCGGCCCAGGTGGTGGCGCTGAAGGCTTCGGTGGTTTTGGTGAAGCTTTCGGCGATATTTTTGGCGACATCTTTGGTCAGCAACGAGGTGGTGGTGGCCGCGGCGGTCGACAAGTATTTCGCGGTGGCGATTTAAGCTATGCCATGGAAGTCACTTTGGAAGAAGCAGCGACTGGAAAAGATGCCCAAATTCGAATTCCTAGCTGGGATGAGTGCGACCCCTGCGGTGGTTCAGGCGCCAAGAAAGGCACCAGCGCTAAAACCTGCGGCACTTGTCAAGGCTCTGGTACGGTACAAATGCGCCAAGGCTTTTTCAGTGTGCAGCAAACCTGTCCGCATTGCCGTGGGTCCGGCAAAATCATCGCCGATCCCTGCCCATCTTGCAGCGGCCAAGGCAAGCTTAAAAAACAAAAAACACTAGAAGTCAAAATTCCTGCGGGTATCGACGACGGCATGCGCATCCGCAGCACGGGCAACGGAGAGCCTGGCACCAATGGCGGCCCGCCTGGTGACTTGTACATTGAAATTCGCCTCAAGAAACACGAAATCTTTGAGCGCGATGGCGATGACTTGCATTGCTCGGTCCCCATCGGCTTCAGCAAAGCGGCCCTCGGCGGCGAAATCGATGTGCCCACGCTCAGTGGCAAAGCGGCCATTGACATTCCTGAAGGCACGCAAACTGGCAAGCAATTTCGTTTGCGTGGCAAGGGCATCAAAGGCGTTCGCGCCAGCTACCCAGGCGATTTGTATTGCCACATCACAGTTGAGACGCCCGTCAAACTGACGGAGCATCAGCGCAAGCTGCTCAAAGAGTTTGACGAGTCTTTGCAAAAAGGTGGCGCCAAGCACATGCCTACAGGTAACAGCTGGACCGACAAACTCAAAGGTTTGTTCGGGGCTTAAGCTTGGTGCAGGCCTTAAACTAGGCCCTATGACATCCACAAGCCACCGCACTTCGGCCCCTGAACATGGCGCATGGCACCCTGCGTGGATTGCGGTGGTGGGCAGCCTATGGCTGGCTAGCCTAGGCAACATTGCTCTGTGGATGCAAGTCCATCAATTGCCTGAGGTGTCTGGCCTAAGAGGCTTTGCTTTTGCCATGGGTTTTGGCGCCATCATCACAGCCACCCTGACACTCATCTTAAGCTTGTTCAACTGGCGATGGCTCCTGAAACCGGTGCTGACGGTGTTCTTCTTCAGTGCTGCAAGCGGCGCTTACTTTATGGTGAGCTACGGCATCGTGATAGACAGCAGCATGATCACCAACGTGATCCAAACCGATACCAAAGAAGCCATGGACTTGATGAATTGGCGCATGCTCATCAGTTTCTTTGTGCTTGGATTACTGCCTAGTTGGGTGCTTTGGAAAACACCTGTCAAATCTTTGCGCTGGACCCAACAAGCTTTCAACAACATCCTTACCGGCACTGCATCGATCTTTGTCATCGTGGCAGTTCTGCTCGCTATTTTTCAAGACTATGCATCCATCATGCGCAATCACACTCAGTTGCGTTATTTGGTCAATCCCTTGAACAGTTTCTACGCCATTGGCATGGTGGCTGCCAAGCCTTTCCAGCGCAACAATCAAATTTTGCTGCCCATGGGGCGTGACGCCAAGGTAGCAGCGCTCAGGCCGACCGACAAACCACCTCTTTTGTTATTGGTCTTAGGGGAAACTGCGCGCATGGGCAACTTTGGCGTCAATGGCTACGAGCGCCCCACAACACCAGAGTTGGCCAAAGAAAACATCATCAGCTTAAAAGGTGTGATGTCCTGTGGCACCAGCACAGCCACCTCGGTACCTTGTATGTTTTCGCATTTAGGCAAAGAGGCATTTGAGGGGCGAAAAAACAATTACGAAAGCTTGATCGATGTTTTGAATCATGCCGGCTTTGCAGTCCTTTGGATTGACAATCAATCTGGTTGCAAAGGCGTCTGTGAACGCGTGCCGCAAGCCCTCACCAAAGAATTGAAACACCCCACCTTGTGCAAAAACGGCGAGTGTTTTGATGAAATCATGCTGCATGAAATTGATCAACGCATTCAAGCGCTTCCTGCAGAACGCCGTGCCAAAGGCGTGGTGGTGGTGATGCACCAAATGGGCAGCCACGGACCCGCCTACTACAAACGGGTGCCTGACAATTTCAGAAAATTTCAACCTGAATGCAAGAGCAATGCACTGCAAGAATGTTCGCGCGAGCAGGTGGTCAATTCATTTGACAACACCATTTTGTACACCGACTATTTTTTAGCTCAGGCCATTCAATGGCTCAAGAAGTCAGAGGCCACAGCAGCTCCTGCTTTGCTCTATGTTTCCGATCACGGCGAATCATTGGGTGAAAACAATGTGTACTTGCACGGACTGCCTTATCGTGTGGCACCCGATGTCCAAAAGCGCGTCCCTTGGATCACTTGGTTATCACCGCGTTTTGAAAAGCAATCGGGTTTGGTCAACACTTGCTTGAAAAACAAAACAGACACCGCACTGACTCACGACAACTACTTTCATTCGGTCTTAGGACTGATGAACGTGAGCAGTGAGGTTTACCAAGAAAAGTTAGATGTGCACGCCAACTGCCGCAGCAAGTTATAAAAAGCGGTCTAGCAACTTTCGCGAAAAGCGATCCATCTGCGCTAAATCACGAATCAAGAATTGCACGCCATGACCATCCGTGACCAGCAACACCGAAGCAGACAAACGGCGAATGTCTTCTTCGCCTTTTAGCAATAATTGGGTGCGGCCTCGATCGGTCTCGATGTCCCAAGTGCTAGGGGTTAAAAAACCACTGACACCATACAACTTCAATATTCGGGGCATGAACTCACGCTGGTTGATAGCCTTCACAACTCTGGCACGTACGGCGTCTGGTAGCATCTTCAAATGTGGAATCCAAAGCAGCTCTTTGCCATCCCCATCAACCAAGGCAATACCCTCGTCAGGTGCCGCAACTGGAAATGATCTGACAGCCAAGACATGGTCATTCTGCTGCCCTTGCTCGCTCACGAAATACCACCTGCCAGAGGGGCCTTGATCAAATTGGATATTCATCAACTGTGTACTCATGATGCAGTCGACTCTCTCAAAACAGCGCCTTCGGATTCAGCTTGTCTTTGCTGCGCTTCATACAAACGCCAATAGGCCCCTTGGCTTTCAATCAGCACATCGTGCGTACCCTCTTCCACGATCAATCCTTTGTCCATGACCACCAAGCGATCTGCTTTTCGCAAGGTGGACAAGCGATGTGCAATGGCAATGGTGGTTCGGCCACGAACCAAATTATCCAACGCATTTTGAATTTCTTTTTCTGTTTCAGTGTCCACCGCCGACGTTGCTTCGTCCAAAATTAAAATTCGTGGATTGATGAGCAAGGCGCGTGCAATGGAAATTCGCTGGCGCTCGCCGCCCGACAGTCCTTGTCCACGCTCTCCGACCAGAGAGTCGTAGCCCTGTGGCATTCGTAAAATAAACTCGTGCGCATGCGCAGCTCTGGCGGCCGCTACAACTTGTTCACGCGTGGCATCTGGCATGCCGTAGGCAATGTTGTCGGCGATGGTGCCAAAGAACAAGAATGGCTCTTGCAGAACCAGGCCAATGTGGCTGCGGTAATCGGCCACTTTAAGTTGCTTGATGTCAACGCCATCCAACGCAATACTGCCTTCAGACAAATCATAAAAACGACACATCAAATTGACCAAGGTGCTTTTTCCCGAGCCGCTGTGTCCCACCAAACCAATCATCTCGCCTGGCTTGATGTCTAAATTCAAATGTTTGATGACTGCACGATTTCCATAGCGAAAACTGGCATCTGTCAAAGTGATGCGCCCTTCCACTTTGGACAAGACAACAGGGTTGACAGGTTCAGGCACGCTCGAAACATGGTCCAAGATTTCGAAAATTCGCTTGGCACCGGAAGCTGCTTTTTGCGTGCTAGAAACAATGCGGCTCATGCCGTCGAGGCGAGTATAAAAGCGACCGATGTAAGCCAAAAATGCCGTCAGTACGCCCACCGTGATTTGATCTTTCGAAACAAGCCAAATTCCAAAACCCCATACCACCAACAAACCCACCTCAGTCATCAGTGTCACTGTGGGAGAAAACAGTGACCAAACGCGATTGAGTCGATCATTGACGGCCAAATTGTGTTTGTTGGCATCCAAGAAACGCTGCGCCTCACGGTCTTCTTGGGCAAAAGCCTTGACCACCCGAATGCCAGGAATGGTGTCAGTCAAGACGTTGGTGACCTCAGACCAAACACGGTCAATTTTCTCGAAACCTGTGCGCAATCTTTCACGCACCACATGAATCAACCAGCCGATGAAGGGCAAGGGCAAAAGTGTGACCAAGGCCAAGGTGGGGTTGATGGAGAACAAAATGACCGCCGTCATCATGATCATCAAAACATCGGTGGCAAAGTCCAATAAGTGAAGTGAGAGAAAGACGTTGATGCGGTCAGTTTCGCTGCCGATGCGGGCAATCAAATCACCGGTTCGGCGACCCCCAAAGTACTCTAACGATAACTTCAGTAAATGTTGATACGTGGTCGTTCTTAAATCTGCGCCGATGCGCTCCGAAACGAGCGCCAAGATGTAAGTTTTAACCCATCCCAAACCCCATGCCACGATGGCAGACGCCAGCAAAGCCAAGAGGTACCAAGTTACCGTTTCCGGCTCGATGCTCTTGCCATTTTGGTAAGGTATGAGCACATCGTCCATGAGAGGCATGGTGAGGTACGGCGGAACCAAGGTGGCTGCTGTTGACGCCAGTGTCAAAACAAAACCCAGCAGGAGCTGCCCCCGATAGGGCCGAGCAAAACGCCAGAGTTTGAACAAGGTCCAGGTCGGAGTTGGCGCCTGGTCTTTTTCAAAGCACACAGAACACTCCTCGTCAGAGGCATCCACCACATTTTGACAAACAGGGCACAAGCTGTGCAGCATCTGACCAATACCAGGCTCCGACCACTCTAATTCGTTCGAAGGGTTAGGAGCCAAAGATTGGCCCGAAAAAGAGGCCGCCTGAATCTGACCCTGCAAGTGGTTTTCAAAGCGCAACTTCCATCTAAGAACGGCTGCTTCAAGCCCCAGCGTGAAACGCCAGGCCCCCAAGCTTTGGCCGGCCTGGTAGAGGGCCAAGGTACCCACACCAGCGTGATCAAGTACCCGAAGGACTAAATCTGGGGTCAATGTCCAGAAATTCCAATTATTTTGAGCCTCGTCTGCAGAGATGACCCTTTGATCGGTCAAAATAAGCAGTGTTTTTTTAAAGCTTAGTTCATCATTCAGGTCAACCTCTAGCCAAGCTAGAACGTTTTCACCAAGGTGAACTCGCGACAACACGCCCTCCTGCCAAAAAAACGGCAATCCCAACAAATCGATGGGCGGATGGGTATTGGGGTTCATAAAGATTCAAACAGCAAGAGTCAACCAGTGTTGGCGGCAAACAAAAACAGCAAAAGAAGCGGCCAGGACACAGCCCATGCACCTTGTTTATCAGACGATCCTTGCCAGTGCTGCAACTGGCCGGCCATTGTATCTCCGGACACGAAACGCACCGTGCCTTCGCTAAGAATTGTGAAAAGCACGAAAATGAGTTCTAAAGATATCAAATTTATTCGGATGACCCACTTGAAGGGTCCGAATATTTGGACTTACCGTCCCGTCCTAGAAGCTTGGATCGACATTGGCGATCTAGAAGACTTCCCCTCCAACACCCTCCCCGGTTTTAACGAGCGGCTCCAAAATATGCTTCCCGGTCTTATCGAGCACCGATGCAGCGTTGGCGAAAGAGGCGGCTTTCTGCAAAGACTGTCTGAGGGCACCTGGCCCGGCCACATCATGGAGCACGTGGCCCTTGAGTTGCAAAACCGCGCCGGCATGCTAACTGGTTTCGGCAAAGCCAGAGAAGCAGGCCCGAGAGGCATTTACAAAGTTGTCATACGCACCCGCAATGAAACTGTCAGCCGCGCCGCCCTTCAAGCCGCCCGCGACCTGGTCATGGCGGCCATCGAAGACCGCCCCTACCCGATCAAACAAGTCATTGCCGATCTCACCCAAATGGTCGATCGCTTGTGCATCGGCCCCAGCACCGCTTGCATTGTCGACGCTGCATCCGATCGCAATATTCCTTCCATCCGCCTCAACGATGGCAATTTGGTTCAACTCGGTTATGGCGCCAACCAGCGCCGCATTTGGACAGCTGAAACTGACCAAACCAGCGCCATTGCCGAGGGTGTTTCCAAAGACAAAGACCTCACCAAGAGTTTGCTCGCCAACTGCGGCGTTCCCGTCCCCGAAGGCCGCAATGTTGGCTCCCCCTCAGAAGCATGGGAAGCCGCACAAGAAATTGGCCTGCCTGTTTGCGTCAAGCCCGTCGATGGCAATCATGGTCGCGGTGTTTCCTTAGAACTCAAAACGCAAGCCGAAGTTGAAGCGGCCTACCATTTGGCCGAGGCCGAAGGCAGTGACGTCTTGGTAGAGCGACATATTTTGGGAGACGAGCATCGCTTGCTGGTGGTTGGCGGCAAAGTGGTGGCAGCCAACAAAGGTGAAGTGGCCAGCATTGTGGGTGATGGCATTCACAGCGTTGAAGCACTGATAGAAAGCCAAATCAATTCTGACCCGCGCCGCGGCGAAGAAGAAGATTTTCCACTCGACACCATTCGCCTCAAAGATCACACCACTGCTGTGCTCGAGCTGAAGCGTCAGGGTCTAACGGGCCAAAGTGTTCCAGAAAAAGGCCGCCATGTGGTGGTCATGCGCACCGGCAACATGGCCATCGATGTCACCGATTTGGTTCACCCCGATGTGGCCGAGTTAGCTGCGCTTGCCGCCCGCATTGTGGGCTTGGACATTGCGGGGGTTGATCTGGTCGCCCAAGATATTTCCAAACCTATGAAGTCGCAAGGCGCAGCCATTGTTGAAGTCAACGCTGGCCCTGGCCTTCTCATGCACTTAAAGCCTGCCACTGGCGAAACCAGGCCTGTGGGCAAAGCCATTGCCGCACATTTGTTCGCAGAAGATTCTGAGCCTCGCATTCCGGTAGTCGGTCTCATTGGTCAAGAAAATACCACGGGTACCAGCCATCTGATTGCGTGGTTGCTGCACCTGCAAGGACTTCAAACGGGCCTGTCTTCAGCCAAAGGCTTGTTTTTGGGTCAACGTTGCCTGCACCCCCAAAGCGGCATGGAGTGGGAATCAGCCCAACGCCTGCTGATCAATCGATCCGTTCAGGCTGCCGTCTTTGAAACCACCGCAAGACACTTGCTGGCGGAGGGCTTGCCCTACGACCGTTGCCAAGTTGGCATCATCACCTCCATGCCCAAAGCAGCTGGCCTTGAAGATTTGTACATTCAAAGCGATGAACAAATGCCCAATGTGGTCAGAACGCAAATGGATGTTGTGTTGTCACAAGGTATGGCCGTACTCAATGCCGAGGACGACGAAGTTGCCAATCTTGCTCAGTACTGCGATGGCGAAGTCACTTATTTCGCCAGCTCTGAAGAGCACCCCCGTATCATTCAACACCGCAGTGAGAACGGCCGTGTGGTTTTCTGGCGTAAATATCATCTGATCTTGGCACAAGGCGAACAAGAAATTGAAGCCTTGAATCGACAATTGCCTGCCATCGACAAAGTATTCAAAAACAAGCACCTCAAATGCATGGAGGTCTTAGCAGCCTCAGCAGCCGCATGGGCGCTTGGCATTCAAACAGATCTCATCCGAGCAGGCATTAAAAGTTTTGGTCAAAGTCCAGGCGCTCACTGAGCCATCGCTGACTGCCAATTCATTCAACACCAGACTGCAAGACGCGCTTCAATCAGGACAAAGTTTCATGGAAGTTTCAAGAATTCGAGCTTTGCGGGGGCCCAATTTATGGAGCCGTCAAACCAGCATCGAAGCCATTGTGAGTTGCGAGTCTCAAGAGCGGGAAATGATGCCCGGGAATGAATTTGAGAAGCAACTCAGAAGAATTTTTCCGGCGGTAGGGCCGCTAGAAGGTTCCCGCCCCGGTCAACCCGCCAGCATGGCCCATGCACTGGAAAAAATCACACTCAGTCTGCAAAATCAAGCGGGTTGCCCCATCACATTCAGCCGCACAACGGCCACCGAAGAAGAAGGCATTTACCAGGTCGTTGTTCAGTACACCGAAGAAGCGGTTGGCAAATTGGCCCTCGAATGGGCTGAAAAACTTTGCCTGGCAGTGAAAGCCCAAACTGCCTTCGATTTAAACCAAGCCCTCACTGAGTTGCGCGATTTGGATGAAGACCTCCGCCTCGGACCTTCCACGGGTTCCATTGTCGATGCGGCGGTTCTCAAAGGCATACCCTACCGTCGCCTTACCGAAGGTAGCATGGTGCAGTTTGGCTGGGGTAGCAAACAACGTCGCATTCAAGCGGCCGAAACAGACACCACCAGTGCCATTGCCGAATCTATTGCGCAAGATAAAGACCTCACCAAGTCCTTGTTGTTGGCGGCGGGCGTGCCTGTTCCAATTGGGCGGCCCGCTCAGAATTTAGAAGATGCTTGGCAAATTGCGCTCAGCATTGGTCTACCCATTGTGGTCAAGCCCCAAGATGGCAACCAAGGCAAGGGCGTTACGGTCAACATTGTTGAGCGTGAACTGTTTAACCAAGCCTACGAAACGGCCGCTCGCTATGGCGAAGTTTTGGTAGAAAAATTCTTGCCAGGCAGTGACTACCGTTTGCTCGTCGTTGGCAACAAATTGGTTGCGGCTGCCAGACGTGAGCCTCCCTTGGTTGTCGGTGATGGCATCCATACCGTCAAAGAACTGGTCGACAAAGTCAATGCAGACCCTCGCCGCGGTGATGGCCACTCCACGTCTCTGACCAAAATCAAGTTCGATGACATTGCGATCGGCCGCTTGAAGCTCCAAGACATGGAGCCTAATTCAGTTCCAGAAAAAGGCCGTCGTGTCATTTTGCGCAACAACGCTAACTTGTCCACTGGCGGCACAGCAACCGATGTCACAGACGATGTTCACGCAGAAGTAGCCGCTCGCGTAGTGGTCGCAGCCCAAATGGTGGGCGTTGACGTTTGTGGTGTAGATGTTGTTTGCGAATCAGTTCTCAAGCCGCTCGAAGAACAAAATGGTGGCATTGTGGAAGTCAATGCTGCGCCTGGCTTGCGCATGCACATCAGTCCATCGTTTGGCAAAGGCCGAAACGTTGGCAAGGCCATCATTGACTACATGTACCCCAACGGTGACAACGGCCGAATTCCAGTTGTTGCAGTGACCGGCACCAATGGTAAAACCACCACTGTTCGGCTGACAGCCCACATCCTTAAAGCCAACCAGCTGCGCGTGGGCATGACCAACACCGACGGTGTGTATGTCAATGGCCGACAAATTGACGATGGCGATTGCAGCGGCCCGCGCAGTGCGCGCAATGTTTTGATGCACCCAGATGTCGATGCAGCTGTGTTTGAAACTGCCCGAGGTGGCCTCCTGCGCGAAGGATTGGCTTTTGATCGTTGCCAAGTTGCCATTGTCACCAACATCGGCTCTGGCGATCACTTAGGCTTAAACTACATCACCACGGTCGAAGATTTATCGGTCCTAAAACGTGTGGTTGTGTTGAATGTTGCAATCGATGGCATGGCCGTCTTGAATGCAACCGACCCACAGGTAGCCATGATGGCCAGAATGTGTCCCGGTGATGTCACTTTCTTCGCGCTTGACGCACACCACCCTGTCTTGGCCACCCACCGCGCTCAAGGTAAGCGAGTGGTTTACACAGAAAATGGCAGCATTGTGGCCCAGCAAGGCAAGCAGTTTTTTCGCATTCCCCTTAGTGACGTCCCTCTCACCCGCCAAGGACAAATTGGTTTTCAAACTGAAAATGTCATGGCGTCAGTGGGTGCAGCTTGGGCCCTCAATGTGCCATGGGACACCATTGCGCAAGGCTTGTCCACCTTCATCAGTGACATTCAGGGCGTGCCGGGTCGATTCAATGTGTTTGATTACAAAGGGGCAACTTTGATTGCCGACTACGGTCACAATCCCGATGCCATTCAAGCCTTGGTTCACGCGGTCGACAACATGCCTGCAGAAAAGCGCGTGGTGGTCATCAGTGGTGCAGGTGATCGCCGCGATCAAGACATTCGCGATCAGACTCAAATTTTGGGCGCTGCCTTTGACGAGGTCATTTTGTACCAAGATGCGTGCCAACGCGGCCGCATCGATGGCGAAGTGATTCAACTGCTTCGCGATGGCCTCAATGGTGCTGTCCGAACCCAATATGTCCAAGACATTCAAGGAGAGTTCAATGCGATTGATGCAGCACTTGCGCGACTTTCTGCAGGCGACTTATGTCTGATCTTGATTGACCAGGTTGAAGCAGCACTGGCCTACATTCAAGGCAAGGTGAAAGAAAGCCAAGTGGCTTCAGCCAATTAACATGACGCCCGTGCAGGTTGCCACCAACGTGGCAGCCCACTGCAAGTATCGCTTCCAATTCGGTTTTGGCAATTCAATGGCTTGGTGTATCAATCGTCCCATCCAAACCGACAGTCCAAATGAAACACCTAAGCCCACTGCGTTGACGGTGATATTTTCAGCCCAGAAATTGAAGACCACCGCACTCACCAGCAAGCTGACGCTGAAGTGAATGAGAAAAATAGCGTAGGAAGCGTTTGACAGTTCGCGAATCCACTTCAATTTGAAGTACCGAATGGCATTGCAATCATTTGCCTCATACCAGCACAGCATCAGAGCCGTTGCAATGGCCAGCACCAGCCTGTCTCTGGGGTGGTATGCCATAGCAACAACACCAAGCATGAGAATCAGCAAGCCTAAATTTCGCACACTGAATTTAAAATCAGCGGAGCGCCACGATCCAACGCACAAACCCAGCCCATAAGCACCAAAGAAATAAGCAGCCCAAACATCCCCCAAGGGATTCAGGTTCCAAACAAACATCGAACAAAAGGTGAGAATCAACCAAAAGCCAAATGCCTTGCGCACGACAGAACCCTTGCCCGATAGACCTTGCCAAACTTGTGCAAGCGACGCACAAGCCATCGCCATTGCAAACAGTTGAAAATCTATGGCGACATACCAAACACCAGCTGAAAAAGCTTCTAAATCAAGAATATCTTGAAGTAAGAAAATGTGCGCAACAACTTGAATCAAGCTTGGCGCATTTGATAGCGACGAGTGATCAAAGTAAGGGCGAACAAGCGCTGTGATTGCAACGGCCACACTCAAGGCTGCTAGCAATGGGATTGTCAATCTCTGATAGCGCAACAACAATCTTGGAAAAAAATCAAACGCAGATTTTGGGACGGCATGGACCCAAGACTTGGCATTCAAGTATCCGCCAACAACCAAGAAAATTTGCACCGCCATCAGCGCGTAATCAAGAAGAAACTCTTGAGACAGGGGTAGCCACACTGCAACCACATTGGCCATGGGACTGTAAAGCGCCAGGTGGTGCCAAACAATGAGGACACAGGCGCAAGCCTTAAAGAGATCGATGACCTCTAGGCGTTCAGACTTCAAACTGAACGCTCTTGAAATTAAAGTGCCAAGCGAGCACGGGCGGAAGCGTACTGCTGCTTCAATTTAGCAACGAAATCAGCGGTACTGACCACCGCATCAACCGCGCCAATTCCCTGACCACAACCCCAAATGTCTTTCCAAGCTTTTTTGGCATCGCCGCCGAAGTTCATGGTCGAGGGGTCTGACACTGGTAAGTTGCTAGGGTCTAGCCCAGCAGATTTGATGGAAGGCGCCAAGTAGTTGCCATGCACACCTGTGAACAAATTGCTGTAGACAATGTCGTCTGAGTTGCAATCAACGATGGCCTGCTTGTAGGCGTCGGCAGCACGCGCCTCATGGGTGGCAATGAATGCCGAGCCAATGTAGGCAAAGTCTGCACCCATGGCTTGCGCCGCCAAAACAGCATCGCCGCTGGCAATGGAGCCAGACAATGCCACGGGGCCATCAAACCATTGACGAATTTCTTGGATCAGTGCGAAGGGGCTTTTTTCGCCAGCATGTCCGCCCGCGCCTGCTGCCACTGCAATCAATCCATCAGCGCCTTTTTCAATGGCCTTGTGTGCAAATTTATTGTTGATGATGTCGTGCAACACCACGCCACCATAACTGTGCGCTGCTTGGTTAATGTCTTCGCGGGCACCCAATGATGTGATGATGATGGGCACCTTGTATTTCACACACATGGCCATGTCGTGCTCAAGGCGATCATTGCTTTTGTGCACAATTTGATTGATGGCAAAAGGTGCTGCAGGTTTGTCTGGATTGGCTTTGTTGTAAGCAGCCAATGTTTCGGTAATTTCAATCAGCCATTCTTCCAATTGCTCAGCGGGCCGTGCATTGAGCGCCGGCATGGACCCCACAACTCCCGCCTTGCATTGCTCAATGACCAATTTCGGATTGCTGATAATGAACAAAGGCGAGGCAATGACCGGAAAGGGCAAATTGGACAAAGCAGCGGGAAGTTTTGACATGAGGTCTCCTGTAATTTTGAAATGTATTTGTTTGCGCTGTCTTTAGCGGTAGACGCTGACTATTTTAGAAAGCTTCTAAAGAAAGCTCTGTCACGCACTTTGCACCGTCCACGATGCTGTCACGCACGCCAGGTGCACGGCTTAACAAATGATCGGCATAAAAACGCGCCGTGATGACTTTGGCATCCATAAATGCTTTGTCATTGCCAAGTGCGCTTTGCTTCAAGGCCACCAACATGGCGCGGCCCATCTGCCAGCCCGCCATCAAATTGCCTGTCAACATCAGATACGGCACACTGCCCGCATACACGTCATTCGGATTGGCTTTGGCTTGACCTGCCACAAATTGAACGACATCTAGAAAAGCCAAGCGAGCCGCTTTCAGTCTGCGGCCAACTGCTTTGGCGTCTTCATGGGCATGGGCTAACAATTCGTTTTCTGTCAGCTCAACTTGGCCCGCCAATGCCTTGGCTGTTTGGCCGCCGTCACGGCTTGTTTTGCGACCCACCAAGTCGTTGGCTTGAATGGCTGTGGTGCCTTCGTAAATGGTCAGAATTTTGGCATCACGGTAGTACTGCGCAGCACCTGTTTCTTCGATGAAACCCATGCCACCATGAACTTGCACGCCCAGGGAAGTCACTTCTAAACTCATCTCCGTGCTGTAGCCCTTAACCAGAGGCACCATGAATTCGTAGAACAAGGCATTTTGCTTGCGCACTTCTGCATCTGGGTGGTGATGCGCCGCATCGTAGGCCGCTGCAGCAACTGTGGCCAAAGCGCGGCAGCCTTCTGTGGTGGCGCGCATGGTCATGAGCATGCGTTTGACATCGGGGTGATGAATGATGGGAGCCGATGTGTTCATGCTGCCATCGACTGGGCGGCTTTGCACACGGTCTTTAGCGTACTGAACTGCTTTTTGATACGCACGCTCTGCAATTGCAACGCCCTGAACGCCAACGGCATAACGCGCAGCGTTCATCATGATGAACATGTATTCAAGGCCGCGGTTTTCCTCGCCTACCAAATAGCCGATGGCGCCGCCATGATCACCATACTGCAGTACAGCGGTTGGGCTGGCCTTGATACCCATCTTGTGCTCGATGCTGACACATTGAACATCGTTGCGAGCACCTAGGCTGCCGTCGGCATTGACCATGAATTTGGGTACGACAAACAAGCTGATGCCCTTCACGCCTTCAGGCGCGCCTTGCACTCGAGCCAACACCAAGTGCACGATATTGTCAGCCATGTCGTGCTCACCGTAGGTGATGTAGATTTTGGTCCCAAAAACTTTGAAGGTGCCATCAGGCAATGGTTCAGCGCGTGTGCGCACCAAAGCCAGATCGGAACCGGCTTGGGGCTCCGTCAAATTCATGGTGCCCGTCCATTCACCCGAAATCAACTTCTCTAAGTAAATATTTTTCAATTCGTCGGAACCAGCCGTCAGCAAAGCTTCAATAGCGCCATCTGTTAACAAAGGACAGAGGGCAAAACTCATGTTGGCCGAATTGAGCATTTCGCCGCAAGCCGCGCCAATGGTTTTGGGCAAACCTTGACCACCAAATTCTGTGGGATGCTGCAAACCTTGCCAGCCACCTTCACCGTATTGCTTGAATGCTTCTTTAAAACCTGGTGTGGTCTTCACATGACCATTTGAAAAGGCAGATGGATTTTTATCGCCCTCCCAATTCAAAGGTGCAAGCACATCTTGGTTCAACTTGGCGCACTCTTGCAACACAGCTTGTGCAGTTTCTAAACCTGCATCTTCAAACCCAGGCATTTGTGCCACTTGGTCAATTTGGGCCAAGTGTTCTATGTTGAAAAGCATGTCTTTTAAAGGGGCAACGTAACTCATCTGTATCTCCAAACAAAAGAAAGGCACCTCACAGGATGCCTTTCAAACTGACATTCAAACTTAATCAATCGCTTTAAAGAGCGTTGACCAATTCAGGGACCGCCACAAACAGATCGGCTTCCAAACCATAATCGGCGACGCTGAAGATAGGTGCTTCAGCGTCCTTGTTGATGGCCACAATGACCTTGCTATCCTTCATGCCTGCCAAGTGTTGAATGGCACCTGAAATGCCGCAGGCCACATACAACTGAGGCGCCACAATTTTGCCGGTTTGTCCCACTTGCCAATCGTTGGGCGCATAACCTGCATCCACCGCTGCACGGCTGGCACCCATGGCAGCACCCAATTTGTCTGCCAAAGGGGTAATGACTTCGGCAAACTTTTCTGCACTGCCCAACGCACGGCCACCCGACACAATGATCTTGGCTGCTGTCAGTTCAGGCCGATCGTTTTTGGCAATTTCGCTGCCCTTGAAGGTGCTTTTGCCGCTGTCAGCGATGACCGCAATGCTTTCAATGCTGGCCGAACCACCTGTCCTTGCAGCAGCATCAAAACCTGTTGTGCGAACTGTTAACACCTTGATGACATCTATGCTTTGCACTGTCGCAATGGCATTGCCTGCGTAGATAGGACGCTCAAAGGTATCGGCAGACAGCACCAAGGTCACATCGCTTAATTGAGCGACATCCAACTTGGCAGCTACGCGAGGCGATACGTTTTTGCCGCCAGCAGTGGCTGGAAACAAGATGTGGGTGTAGTTGGCCGCGATGGCCAGAACTTGAGCGGCCACATTTTCTGCCAAGGCATGCGCGAAAGCATCCGAATCAGCGTGAATCACCTTGGACACCCCTGCAATTTGGGACGCCTCTTGAGCAGCCGCGCTGGCGTTGTGACCTGCCACCAAAACGTGCACATCACCACCGCAAGCCACAGCGGCTGTGATGGTGTTGAGGGTTGCACCTTTGATCGATGCGTTGTCGTGTTCTGCAATCACTAGATTAGCCATAAACTTCCTTGATCAGTTGAGGACAGAGCAAATTTGCTGCGCAAATCTTGGGCTGTCCCGCAAATTAATTAAATTACCTTTGAAACATTCTTTAATTTATCAACCAAGGTAGCAACGTCAGGTACTTTAATACCCGCAGAGCGCTTGGGTGGCTCGGACACTTTCAATGTGGTGATGCGAGGTGATACATCGACACCCAAATCTTCAGGCTTGAAGGTGTCGAGTTGTTTCTTCTTGGCCTTCATGATGTTGGGCAATGTCACATAGCGTGGCTCATTCAAACGCAAGTCTGTGGTGATCACAGCTGGCATGTTGATTGACAATATCTCCAGACCGCCATCGATCTCGCGCGTGACTTGTGCTTTGCCGTCGACCACTTCTACTTTGGATGCAAATGTGGCTTGCGGCAAGTCAGCCAATGCGGCCAACATTTGGCCGGTTTGGTTGCAATCGTCGTCAATGGCTTGCTTACCCAAGATGATCAAGCCAGGCTGCTCTTTGTCAACCAAGGCTTTGAGCAATTTAGCCACCGCCAATGGCTGCAACTCTTCGGTGGTTTCAACCAAGATGGCGCGGTCAGCGCCGATGGCCATGGCGGTGCGCAATGTCTCTTGACATTGCGTAACACCGCAAGATACGGCGATCACTTCAGTGGCAAAGCCCTTCTCTTTCAAACGAACTGCTTCTTCCACTGCAATTTCATCAAAGGGGTTCATGCTCATTTTGACGTTGGCGATATCGACGCCTGTGCCGTCGGACTTGACGCGCACCTTCACGTTGTAGTCAACAACCCGCTTAACGGGAACAAGTATCTTCATGAAAGCTCTCCATATGTATCAAAACACAAGCGCCGGACAATGCGGCAATCAATTGACGTTACGTAAACGTCAATTGTGCATCAAATTTGCATTTTCGCGAACCTAAGCTTGGTAAAAAAGCACGATCGTTCGAATTTTAAACTGGATTTATTAACCCACAAAGTTCATATTTTTTAGCACCCTCGGGAATTCACCGACCAATCGGTAGGTTAATTAAGGTTATTATTTAAAAAGCTGAATAATCGGCCTCGCGATTATATTTTTAACCATTTATTGGAGCACTCGGATGAACAAAACTTTGTTGGCCATGACAGTCGCAACCCTCGTCGGCTTCAGCAGCTTGGCGCAAGCACAAACAGTGTTAACCGCATCAAGCTGGGTACCCCCCACGCACGGTCTGTCAATGTCTCAAAAAGAATGGTGTGATGACCTGGCGACCAAAACCTCAAATCGCGTTCGTTGCAACATCCTTCCCCGCGCCGTCACCCCACCGCCAGGCACTTTTGACGCCGTTAAAAACGGCTTGGTTGATGTCTCATTCACCGTGCACGGTTACACGCCTGGCCGATTTGTGATGACACAAATGGCGGAGTTTCCCTTCTTGGGTGACCGTGCAGAGCCCTTGTCTGTGGCTTTCAACCGCATTGCCAGTAAATACCCAGAATTCGCAGCCGAACACCAAGGCGTTAAAGTTTTGGGTTATTTCACCCATGGCCCCGGCATTGTTTTCAACACCAAGAAACCCATCACCCGCGTTGAAGACCTCCCTGGTCTTAAATTCCGAGTGGGCGGTGGCATGGTCAACGAAATTTCCAAAACGCTGGACATGAACGTCACTCTCAAACCTGCGCCAGAATCTTATGAATTGTTGTCTAGCGGTGTGATGGACGGAACCTTGTTCCCCGCAGAGTCGACTGACTCGTTCAAAATTGACAAGATCATCAAACACGCGACTCAGTTCCCTGGTGGCCTCTACAACACCAGTTTCGTCTTCATGATGAACCCAGCCAAATACAACAGCCTGTCGGCTGAAGACAAAAAAATTGTGGACGAATTGTCTGGCGAAGCCGTGGCAAGTCGCTTTGGCAAAGCCTGGGACCGTGTGGACGATCAGGCCTTAGTGAACATGCAAAAAAATGGCGTTAAAGTCGTCAAAGCCGACAACTTCTTTGTGCGAGACGTCAATGCACGCACCACCAAATTGGAGCGTGACTGGGCACAAGCTGCCAGAGCAAAAGGCCTAAAAGACCCTTCTGGCACATTGTCTGAATTCCGCTCGGAAATCGCCAAGCTACAGAAGCAAAAGTAATCTGAGTTTTCCTCGGGTGTCACCTCAGGAAAATGCAGAACACCAGCGGTATTTGCCCCTTCAGCAAATACCGCTTTTTTGATGGGTAAACAGTTGAAAAAGATTCTTGAAATTCTGTGCGGCACACTTGCTGGTGCCGCCCTCTTTGCCATCATGGTGCT
>JBIIJK010000092.1:0-6089 GCA_044233865.1 Limnohabitans sp. | reverse complement strand
TTGATCTAGATTTTGAATTTGTGCCGTCACTTGATTTTCATCTTGCGTGAAAGACAACACTTGATGCCGATACAAACAAGTTATCAAGGTTTGATTTTGAACGTGCCTTCTTAAGATGGGTTCAATGTACCTTTGGTTGATTCTGTGCGGTGGTTCTGGCGTTGGCCAATTGCCGTCCGGCCCTGAATGATCGGTGAGGCGGGTGTTTCTGCTGGGAATATGTATTCTTGCTATCTCTTCACCCAAAGTACTGGTTCTGTAAGACACGTCATGCGGATAATCATCGGGCAGGCCTGCTGCTCGCAAGTCTTGAGAAATACCCAAGGACCTGAAAAGCTCCATGCTTCGCGAAGAGATGTGATTGCACTTCACATCAGGCAGAGTCTCTGCTGAGCGCAATTCAACCAAGTAGCTGGGTATGCCGCGCTTGGCCAAGCACAAGGCCATGGTCATGCCAACTGGGCCACCACCCACTATGAGCACGGGCTTATCAATTTGGGATGCTACTTTCATAAAGCAATCTTCAAAGCATCGTATTCAAACATCCAGTCGTAGCGCCTTCTCACTTTTTCAGGCTCCCACTCAGAGCTGACATAGTCGACTGCCTTCGCGGGGTCGGATAACTGAGGGTTGTGAAAGCGTTTGGCATTGTCGCTCGATCGGTTCACGATGTCGGCCGTGCGTTGCCAACGCAAGCTTTCGAATTGTTCAAAGGCTTTGGCGGAATTGTCTTGCGCAGCTAAGCAACGCGCCATAACCGCAGCATCTTCAATGGCCATGTTGGCACCTTGCGCTAAAAAAGGCAAAGTGGGATGCGCAGAGTCGCCCACCAAACAAATTGAGCCTTGGGCCCAACCCTTTTGAGGCGATCGACCCAGCAATGCCCATTTAAAGGGCTGCTCAATTTTGCGCATCAACTCACACACATCTTCATGCCAGTGGCCAAAATCTTGAAGCAATTCTTCGTGAGTTCCACGCTCTGTCCAAGACTCTCCGCGCCAGCCATCTTTTTCAATGATGCCCACCACGTTCATCAATTGTCCGCCGCGCACAGGATAGGTAATGACGTGCGCGCCAGGCCCCACCCAATTGGTTCCCACCTGGGCTTGTAAGTGGGAAGAGATGGCATGAATAGGAACCAACCCACGCCAAGCCAGCAAACCTGTAAATTGCGCTTTGTCTTCGCCCAATAACTTCTCGCGCAAAACAGAATGCACACCATCTGCCGCGATCAATCCAAAGGCATGGTACTGGCTACCATCTTGCAACTCAAAGCCAGCGCCAGAAGCTGTGCTATGAGCTGAAACAACTCGCGCATTCAGTCGAACAGGTTTGTCTGAACGTGCATTAAATGCCTCCAACAAGATCTTGTGCAAATCTCCCCTGTGCACCATCCAATAAGGGGCGCCAAAACGCGATAAACAGTCGTCGCCCAGATCAAACAACTTCCAGCGCTGCCCCGTGTTCCACATGCGAATTTCTTTACCCTTCGCCTGACACACCAAGGGCAACAAAGCTTTTTCCAAATCTAAACTTTGAAGTACCTTTGTGCCATTAGGTGAGATTTGCAAGCCCGCGCCTACCTCACCCAAATGGGAAGCTTGTTCGTAAACGTCAACCTTGAAACCCTGCTGCAAAAGTGCAAGTGCCGTGGTCAGTCCTGCAATGCCTGCACCTGCTATGGCAATTCGCTTTTCGCTCATTCTGCTTTGATGTTGTTTTCTTTGGCCACTTGCGTCCACAGCTGAATTTCTTGGGAAATGACTTTGGCAAAATCTGCTGAAGAACTGCCAACAGGTTTGATGTCGAGTTTGCCCATGCGCTCTTGCACATCAGGCAATGCCATGATGCGAGCCACTTCTTCTTGCAAGCGTTTCACAATGGGCGCAGGCGTCCCAGCAGGTGCCAACAATCCGCTCCAAAAATTCACCGACACATCGATGCCTTGCTCTTTCAAGGTAGGCACTTGCGGGTAGGCGGCCAGACGCTGCTCTGAGGTTACGCCCAAGGCGCGCAACTTACCGGCCTTTAACAAAGCCGCAATGGGGCCAGAATCGATCAGGGTCATTTGCACCTCTTGCGTCAAGACCGCATTGATCGATGGTGCACTGCCTTGGTAGGGAACGTTGAGGGCTTTCAAACCCGTCTTGGCTTTAACCAATTCCATGACCAATTGAAACGAGGCCGATGGGTAAGAATAGTTGAACTTGCTTGAATTGGCTTTGCTCAGTGTCACCAATTCAGCAAATGTTTTGGCTGGCGACGCTTCATTGACCGCCAGAATCATGGGGAATGAGCCCGCCAGTGAAATAGGCGTCAAATCTGTCACGGGGTTGTAGGCCAATTTGGCCACCAAGGCGGGATTGAACACAATGGGGCCACTGGCAGCCATCAGCAAGGTGTAGCCATCGGGGGGTGACTTGACCACCAACTCGGTACCCACTGCCGCGCCAGCACCTGGTTTGTTTTCTACCAAAACGGGCTGGCCTAATGCAGGCGCTAATTTCTCAGCCACAACACGCGCCAAAATGTCATTGGCACCACCAGGTGCGTAAGGCACCACAATGCGGATTGCTTTGTTGGGCCATGCGGTTTGAGCTTGCACGGATGTGCAAAGACCGGCCAACACGAAGAGCGCTACCCCCACAATTGTTTTGCGCTTGTTCGCTATCAGATTTGCTGAGTTCATTTCAATCTCCTGTCAGTACTGGTATAAATTTTGAGAATTAAGGTGGATCGTTCTTTGATCGTTTTTTAAATCAAAAGCGTCTTCTATCAGAGCGGCGTGATGCGAACATGAAGCAATACACTTCGCCCTGCATCCAAGGCGGCCAAAGATCTCTCAACGGCAGCTTCAACCTGCTCAGGATCTGTCAATCTTTCGCCATGCGCGCCAGCAGCTTCAGCAATGGCGGCAAAGTCTGTTGAATAGCCCAAATCTGAAGCAAATTGGTTGGTGCTCTTGGCCTCACCTTGTGGATACATGCGCAAGGTGGACTCTTTGACTGCAGACCATCCGCCGTTGTCTAGCAGCACCGTGAGAATGGGTAAGCCATACTGGTTTGCAACGGCATAGACTGAGCTTGGATTGCTAAAGTAAAAAGAACCGTCGCCCACAAAATGAATCACTCTGTTTTTTTCTTGCGCCAGCTTGATGCCAAGCGCTGTGCCTGCTGAAAAGCCCAAGCCTCCGCCCGACAAGCCCATTAAGCTACCCGGCTCCTCGCGCGGTATTTGCTCAAACACCGCCATGGTGTTGCGAATGGCCTCATTCAAAACAACGTCGTGCAAATCAATTTTTTGACCCATCACGGCGCATAGGTAATGCGGATTGATAGCATTGACAACACCCTTAGCTTGGGCAAGGGATGCTGCCTTCTGTCTGTTTTGTGCATGGGCCGTTTTTAAAGCCAGGCCTCTTGCCGCTGCTTTTGTTTTGAACTCTGGCGTGGCACTGCTTTCAATGATCTCAATCAATTGCGCAATCAAGCGAATACTGTCACCTTCAATGCGCGCGTTGAGTGGGAAGCCCCACATGGGAATATCGCGCTTGATGGCATCTACATCCAACTGAGCCCAATAGGCGTTGGGGTTGACACGTGTCGTTTTGGGAATCCATGGGACATCGACATCAACCATCAATCCGAAGTCTGCCTGTTCTGTGAAGGCGGCAGGGTTGTAGCCGCCAAAATAAGGCGAGTCACGCCGTATGTTCATGTAGATGGTATTGAATTCACAAACCCGCATGCCGCACAAAACAGCCAATTTTTCTATCAGTGCAGGCGCCTCGCGGTTTCTGCCAGCATAGGCGGTGACCAGCATTGGATTGTCTGAACGCATGAGCTGCTCAGCAATGGCTCGAACTGCACTTGGATCTGCACCCTGAGCTCTTACGGGTAAGTGATTTTGATGGCCATAAGCGCCCACGCTTGCAGCGTCAACCGGAGCAGCTAACACTTCTCTGGGCAAAGTGAGATAGACCGGCCCAGTAGGGTCACTTTGCATGACAGCGCCAGCTCTAGAAACCACTTCATGTGCCATTGAAGGCCAGGCCAAGTTGTACTCCCATTTGACATACGGCCTCACCACACTGGCTTGATCAAAAGGCTCTTGAATGAAATGGACATAGGTATCACGGCCGCCTGTTACGTTATCGAAGGTGGTCATGGGAGCACGACCTGCAATAAGCAACACAGGAATTCGTGTGCGACAAAGATTGTGCAGGCCCATGGCTGCATTGGCCGTGCCCGCATCGACGTGAACCAATACGGCTTGTCCACGACCCGTAGCAACGGCATAACCACCGGCCATGTGAACCGCCGTGTTTTCGTGCGGGCACAAAATTAACATTGGAAATGCTCGGCCTTGCTCGCGCCAATGCGCCATCTCTTCAATCAAGGGTGCATGGTCAGTGCCCAAATTACAAAACAAATATTCAATGCCTAAATCGATCAAGCCTTGCAGCAAGTCATGGGAGGCCGTGCGGATGTATTCTTTCGACATAACTTATTTGTTCAAAAGGCAGATTGCCTTTACAACAGGAAATTTGGTGTCTTGTAAGCTATCACACCTACCTATTTGAGGAAATGATGGAAACCCGAAGCACCTGAGCTTATGTGACATATGCAGGCATATTGATTCAATGACTGCTTGGGTAAAACAGAATTTTTTAATTCTTAATCAAAAGATGACCATCAAGAAATTGCATGACAGCCGCCAGACCTTTTTCGGGCTGCTCTTCCTGAAGCAAGTGTCCTAGTTTAGGAACCAGCACCGTGCTGGAATTTGACAAAACAGTGGCGTAGCTCTGAGCATTGGTGCTCGGAATCATTTGATCCTGCTCACCCCAAATGAGCAGCGTCGGGGCCTTAATGGCTTTCAAACGAGGCACAGGATCTGTGTAAATGGTTTGATTCGATCGTTCCAAAATAGCACCTCGAACACCTGGTGCCCTGAGCATGTCGTAATAGCGGTTGACCAGTGCATCGCTCAACGCATCAGCTTCGGCAAAGGCTGGCTCAATTGATTTTCGGACCAAGTACTTTGGTAAAACATATTTGATGAGGCCCATGATGGCTGGGACTTCATAAGGCTTGGTTCCGATGTCCTTAGTTTCGGGAAAGCCGTCTGGCGCCATGAGCACCAAGGCTTGCACGCGTTCAGGCTGAGAAGCCGCCAAAGACCAAGCCATTTTTCCGCCCATTGAATGACCTATGACGGAGAACTTTTCAAGGCTCAGTTTATCGGCAAAGTGCGTCAAGAAGGCAAGGTCTTTTTCTTCTGAATAATCATTCGCAGGGCTAGCACCTGTGAGGCCAAATCCGGGTAAATCCAACCTGATCACTCGGTATTTTTGCGCCAACTTCACAGACCAATCGTCCCAAGCCTGCAAACTTGAACCAAAGCCGTGCAATAGCAACAAAGCAGGAGCGCCTTGAGGTCCCGTCTCTTTGTAATAAACTTTCAAGCCATCGACATCGATGATCTGCGGCGAAGAAGAAAAATAGCGTTTTTCCAATTCGGCGCGCTCAAGGTCGGGGGTCCACAGTCCATACAAAGCAACTGCAAGAAAGGCTGTACCCAGTCCCAGTGCACTCAGCATTGAAGCACTTTCGCAATGCTTGGCAAGTACGCATTCAATTTCATCAAGTACTTTCTAAAGAGATGTCCTGATTGTACGAAGGATCACAATTTAACTGCAGTCGATGTGATATTGTTGGCTTAGTTTCAATTGGACAGACTCGCTTTTCAGAGGAATGCATGACGGCACCTACTCACTCCAACGCCTTGAAAAACACCGTGACGCAAGACGCCATGGCCAGTTTTTCAAAAGCCACCGACCCTCGGCTTGCTCACGTCATGAGCCTTTTGGTCAAGCATTTGCACGCTTTTGTAGATGAATCTCAATTAAGCAAGGCAGAATGGTTGAAGGGTTTGGAATTTCTCACAGCGGCCGCCAAAATCACAGACGACGAGCGCAATGAGTTCAGCCTGTTCTCAGACATCATGGGTATTTCCTCCATCGTCGACGTGGTGTCACAGCCACCAAACGGCACACCCAGCAGCGTGCTAGGGCCGTTTCACAAACA
>JBIIJK010000016.1:0-38759 GCA_044233865.1 Limnohabitans sp. | reverse complement strand
GCGCGTTGTGCGCTGCCGCCTTTGGCCCAGTTGGCCACAATGCCTGCAATTTGTTCGTTGCGCACAAACTTCACGTGCTGACGAACGCTTGGGCCGGCCACTTCTTCGAGCGCTTGCAGCATTTCTTTGACGGTCACATTGAGGCCCGGTAAATTCAAAGCCAAGCGTCCTTGCATGGCTTCACGGCTGGCTTCAAACACTGCAATCAAGCACTTGATGGTGTTGTTGGGCGAAGACACTGAGTGCGATACGTTTTCGTCTACAGGGCAAATGGATTCTTGACCTGCAAGTGGCTCGCGAATGATGCCGCTGAAGAACGAGGATGCTGCGCCATTGGGTTTGCCTGGGCGCACAGTGACTGTCATCAAGCGTGCAGCTCGGCCGTCTACATAGCCTTTGCGCGTGAAATCTGCCAGCAAATATTCCAGCATGAGTTTGTGGGTGCCGTAAGACGTTTGGGGTGAGGGCAAGGTGTTATCGGCCACGATGTTGGGCATGGGGTTGCTGGGGTCGGGGCCAAACACAGCGACTGAGCTGGCAAACACCATGCGCGGCACATTGCCCGCTTTGCGCAAGCCTTCTAGCAGCAAGCGCGTGCTGTCTAGGTTGGAACGCATGCCCAGATCAAAGTCTTGCTCGCACTCACCAGACACGGCAGAGGCCAAATGGAAGACGCCATCAAAGCCGCTCTGAAACAATGCGCCTTGCTCAAGCATGGGGCCAGCATGGCCTTTGACACGAGAGTCTGCCAGCAAATCAGCTGGCGCAGGGAACAAGTCGGCAATGTGCAACTCTGTGACTTTGTGGCCATTGAGTTCGCCCTTCTTGAGAATTTCGCGGGCCAGGCGTGCGCCTAGAAATCCTGCGCCACCGGTGATGAGTAATTTCATAATGAATACTTTGTAAAGTTGAATAGAGTGAGTTCAATGGTTGTCTTTAGGGACAAATGAGCCGCGCTTACCCACTAAGAAGTCGAGGTCGCAACCTTCGTCGGCTTGAAGCACGGTATCAACATACAGTTTCCAGTAACCAGACTTCAAGGGAGGCTCTGGGCGAACCCATTTGGCCAACCTTGCTTTGAGTTCTTCGTCGCTGATCAGTAATTGCATTCTGCGCTCTGGCACATTGAGTTCAATCATGTCGCCATTTTGAACCACGGCCAAGGGGCCGCCGTCGGCTGCTTCGGGCGTGGTGTGCAGCACCACCGTGCCGTAGGCCGTGCCACTCATGCGAGCATCGCTGATGCGAACCATGTCGGTAATGCCTTTGCGCAAGACTTTTGGGGGAAGTGGCATGTTGCCCACTTCGGCCATGCCGGGGTAGCCCTTGGGACCACAGTTTTTGAGCACCAAGATGCAGTTTTCATCAACGTCCAATGACTCGTCGTCAATGCGTTTGTGAAAGTCATTGCTATCTTCAAACACCACCGCACGGCCTGTGTGCACCATGAGTGCAGGTGTGGCCGCACTGGGCTTGATGACGGCACCGCGCGGTGCCAAGTTGCCACGCAAGATGGCAATGCCTGCTTTTTCTTTGAATGGCGCTGCCAAGGTTTTGATCACACGTGGATCGTAGTTCTCTGCGCTGGCCACGTTTTCGGCCACGCTCTTGCCGCTGACGGTCAAGATGTCTTTGTGCAAAAACTTTTGAATCTCTTTCATCACGACAGGCAGGCCGCCAGCGTAACAAAAGTCTTCCATGAGGTGATCGCCAGAAGGTTGCAAATTCAAAATGTTGGACATGTCGCTGCCCAATTTTTCGAAGTCGTCAATGGTGAGGTTGATGTTCAATCGGCGAGCAATGGCAATCAAGTGAATGACGGCATTGGTAGAGCCACCAATGGCGGCCAAAGTGCAGATGGCATTTTCAAAAGCCTCACGCGTTAGAATTTGCGAAATTTTCACATCCTGGTGAACCATGTCGACGATGCGCCGGCCCGCTTCACGCGCCAACACATTGCGTCGGCCATCCACTGCAGGGTAGGCAGCATTGCCAGGCAAACCAATGCCCAAAGCTTCCACCATGCTTGCCATGGTACTGGCAGTGCCCATGGTCATGCAGTGGCCGTGGCTGCGGTGCATGCAGCTCTCGGCTTCAAAGAAGTCTTGGAGCTTGAGTGTGCCGGCTCGCACCTGTTCGCTCATACTCCAGACGCCGGTGCCTGAGCCCAACTCTTGGCCGCGCCATTTACCATTCAACATGGGGCCGCCTGAAACGCCAATGGTGGGCAGATCAACGCTAGATGCACCCATGAGCAAAGAGGGCGTGGTTTTGTCGCAGCCCATTAAAAGCACCACGCCGTCAATGGGGTTGCCGCGAATGCTTTCCTCTACGTCCATAGAGGCCAGGTTGCGATACAGCATGGCCGTAGGACGCAGCAGAGTCTCACCCAAAGACATGACGGGAAATTCGAGCGGGAAACCACCCGCCTCGTAAACACCAATTTTGACCTGCTCAGCCAAAGTGCGAAAGTGTGAATTGCAGGGCGTGAGCTCGCTGAAGGTGTTGCAAATGCCAATGACAGGCCGGCCATCGAACTGGTCGTGCGGTACGCCTTTGCCTTTGACCCAGCTTCTATAGGCAAAGCCGTCACGGTCTTGGCGGCCAAACCACTGTTGGCTGCGCAGGTCTTCAGGTTTTTTCTTAGGGCTTTGAGTCATGGCAATTCTCTTCTTTGGGGGTTGACGGTTAATTTAGTGCTGACAATATTATCGTATGATGATAGGTGATTTGAGTTGCTTTTTGAACCCATCAGCACTCGTGCAAACCCTCAATCCATTTGCCGTTAGGGCGGTGGTTTTTTTTGTGACCAGGAGATTCTCAAAATGACTTTTCATAACCCAGAAATCGTTGTGACCTCGCGCATCCCCCCATTCCTAACAACGGGCTTGCAAGAAAAATTTGTGGTCCATGAGCGTGATCACATCCGCGATCGTCAAGTTTTTGGCCGTGTCCGTGCCTTGGTGGGGGGTGGCGAGTCCAAAATTGATGGCAGTTACATGGCTCTTTTTCCTGCCTTGGAAATGATTTCAGTGTGTGGCGTAGGCTATGACGGCATCGATGTGGCGGCTGCTAAAAAGCGCGGCATCATGGTCACGCACACGCCTGAAGTGCTGAACGACGATGTGGCCGATTTGGCCTTGGGCTTGTTGTTGTCAGTGGCTCGCAAAATTCCCGCTGCCGATCGCTTTACCCGCAACGCCGATTGGTTGGATGGCCCTTTCCAACTGACACGCAAACTCACTGGCGCCAAATTGGGCATTGTGGGCATGGGCCGCATTGGTCAAGCCATTGCCAAACGTGCAGCGGCATTTGACATGGTCATCAGCTACACCACACGCAACCAACGATCTGATGTGCCCTACAAGTATGTGCCTAATGTGCTTGCTTTGGCGACTGAAGTTGACTTCATGGTTGTGATCACACCAGGTGGCGCCGCCACCAAAAATCTGATCAACGCCGAAGTGCTCAAGGCTTTGGGGCCGCAGAGTTTCTTGGTCAATGTGGCGCGGGGCTCTGTGGTCGATCAAGCGGCCCTCATTGAAGCCCTGCAAAAGAAATGGATTGCTGGCGCAGGCCTTGATGTCTACGTCGACGAGCCCAATGTGCCTGCCGAACTGAGAAAGCTCGACAACGTGGTGCTAACCCCCCACATTGCCAGCGCCACCGTTGAAACACGCAAGGCTATGTCGGCCTTGGCTTTGGCCAATTTAGAGGCATTCATGGCCGGCCAGCCCGTCCTAACCCCTGTGCCTGAATGTCGAACTTGAGCCTCCATTCAAGCCCATTCATTTTTCGAACAATTGAGCCTCGCTTCGAATGATCAAAAACGTTCATGGCAATACGGTTGACTTTATTGGCGAGGCCATCGTAGGCGGCAAGTACCCAGTGGGTGGCAGCTTGCCGCCAGAGCCTGTTCTGTGCGAACAATTGGGTGTCAGCCGAACCGTGATTCGGGAATCAGTGAAATCTTTGGTGGCCAAGGGGCTCATTTTTACAGGCCCCAAGGTGGGTACCCGAGTCTTGCCAGAGGAGCAATGGAATTGGTTTGACCCTGATGTCATTGCATGGCAAGCCAAAGCCGGACTGACAGCCGAATTTTTGCGCGACCTTCAAGAGCTGCGCAGAGTGGTAGAGCCGGCTGCTGTGCGCTTGGCAGCAGAGCGCGCCACCGCTGCCGACATTGAAGTGGTGTCTGCCGCTTATGCCGGCATGAAAAAAGCCATCGAAGAGGGCGGTGATTATGTGACTCACGACATGCACTTTCACACAGGCATGTTGGTGGCTTCGCACAACCGAATGATTGTTCAGATGAGCAAGGCTTTAGGGGCTTTGCTTCGTACCAGTTTTGAAATTTCAACGGCGCGCAAAGATGCGCCTAAAGCTGCTTTGCCTTTGCACAAGGCGGTGTTAGATGCTGTCATCGCCAAAAATCCAGACAAGGCTGAAAAGGCCATTCGCGTTTTGATTGAAGGCGCGCACCACGACATGGAGCATGTTTTAAACTCACGCAGAAAATTGCCCAGCCTGTCGGGCCCCGCAAAACAAATCAAAGCCCCCTGATCGAATTTATTTTGAAAACCTTTGAATCATGACAAATTTCACTAAAGTAGTGCTGTTCACCGACACCGACGGCAAGGCACGGTTCAAAGAAGAAACCATGACCATGGACGAGGGCACCGTGCAAAGTCAGTTGACCCAAATTTTCTCAGCAGAGGGGTATCAACTTCGATACAGTCCGATTGGATTTAGGAGTCAATTTCATGTCACGGGCAAGCCTCAGTGGGTCTTTATTTTGACGGGTCAAATGGAAATTGGTTTGCAAGATGGCAGCTCGCGTGTGTTCTCTGCTGGTGAACATTTTTACTCTGCAGACACCTTGCCTGCAGGGGCAAGTTTTGATCCGGCCGTGCATGGACACTGGAGCCGACAGGTCGGGGAAGAACCCTTGCGAACTTTGTTCCTCAAGGATTAATCCGACACCTTGAGAGGTATTTAGTTTGACGGCCGATGAAGTTTGAACAACTGTTCTGGCCCAATTGAAAAATAGTCTGCCGGTCCACCACCGCGAAGCACGTGCTGTGCATTGGCTGTGTCGTAAATGCCATTGTTCAAGAGTTTCTCATCGATGTGAACACCAATCACTTCACCAAAAACCATCCAGGTTTGAAGCAACTCGCCTTGTAAATTTTTCATTTGCAAAATTTCGGTGCATCGGCATTCAAAACTCACAGGACTTTCGGCCACACGAGGCACCTTGACCAATCGGGACGGAGCTGTTGTCAGTCCTGAGATTTCAAACTCATTGACTTCAGGGGGCACCGCTTTGCAGGTCTGGTTCATGGCTTCAACTTGCGGGCGCGTGACAAGGTTCCATACAAATTCGCCCGTGGCTTCAATGTTGTTGAGTGAATCTTTGCGCCCAATGCTGGAGAAGCCAATGAGCGGCGGAATGTAATTGAAGGCATTGAAGAAACTGTAGGGCGCTAAATTCAGAATGCCGTTAGCACTTTGCGAAGAGACCCAGCCAATAGGGCGAGGGCCCACAATGGCATTGAAGGGATCGTGTGGAAGATTGTGTCCAAGGCGGGGTTCGTAAAAATAAGTCATTCTTCAAATAGAGTTGTTGGTGAGTAATTTCGCTTGCGCTGCAATGGCGCCTCGTTCTTCATTCGAAAGTCGATTGAGATTTTTAAGCTGCATCAGCATGCGAGGATTTTTGGCCAACACATCGACATGTCGGTTCAGGTAGTCCCAATAAAGGGTGGTGAATGGGCAAGCATTCTCGCCAACTGACACGCCCGGATTGAAACGGCAGCCTTTGCAGTGGTTGCTCATTCGGTCAATGTATTTGCCGCTGGCCACATAAGGTTTGCTGGCCATCACACCGCCATCTGCAAACTGGCTCATGCCCAAAGTATTGGGAAGTTCAACCCATTCCACCGCATCCACATACACACTCAAGTACCAGGCATGAACTTCTTTGGGGACAACGCCCAGCAACAGCGCATAAAGACCCGTGACCATCAAGCGTTGAATGTGGTGGGCATAGCCGTGATTCAGCGTT
The DNA here is from genome assembly GCA_044233865.1 of Limnohabitans sp. Taxonomy (GTDB): domain Bacteria; phylum Pseudomonadota; class Gammaproteobacteria; order Burkholderiales; family Burkholderiaceae_C; genus Limnohabitans_A. The sequence continues at coordinate 32,692 of JBIIJK010000016.1, read as the reverse complement.
TGAGAAATGGCGTCTCGCAAGCAAGCCATTTCTGTGTCACCCGTCCAGTAAAACGCGGGCAACTGTGCTGAGGCCTGCATTTCATTGCGCTCTAAATACTCTGGCATTTGCGTCCAGTAGATGCCGCGCACATATTCTCGCCATCCTAAAATTTGACGAATAAAGCCTTCAACAGCCGGCAGCGGCGCATGACCTTTGACATAAGCTTGTTCTGCAGCATTCACCACTTCTCTGGGATTGAGCAGTTTCAAATTCAAGGCGCTGGCAATGTGCGAGTGATACAGCCAAACCTCACCCTCCCACATTGCATCTTGGTAAAGGCCAAAGGAGGGCAGTCGATGCTGAATGAAACTGTCAAGTGCTTGAAGGGCTTGCGTGCGTGTGACGGGCCAGCCAAAGCTGTTCAAAGTGCCAGGGTTTGCAGCCAGCTTCTCATTGACCAAGTTCATCACATCTTGTGTGATGCTGTCGGGTTCAAATCGCAAGGGTTTTGGCAACAAGCCCGGGCCTGCCTTGCCAAAGCTGCCTCGATTTTCTTCGTCAAAGTTCCACTGACCGCCGATGGGTTTTTTGCCGTCCATCAAGATGCCAGTTTTTTGACGCAACTCTCGGTAGAAAAATTCTTGGCGCAATTGTTTGCGGCCCTTGGCGTGCTCTGCAAAGTCACGCACGGTGCTAAAGAAGTGCGCGTCATCTCGAACGTCCAATGCCAAGCCATTATTTTTAGCAACGGCTCGCAAGCTTTGCAAAACGCGCCATTCCCCGGGTGCTGTTATGAGCAGTTTTTGCGGCCTTATTTTTTGAATAGCTTTTTCGAGTTCGTCCGCCAAGGTGCCCGTGTTGTCTGCTTCGCTTAGCTGGGTGTAGTTGAGTGGCCAGCCTTTGGCTTTGATGGCTTTGGCAAAGTGGCGCATGGCGCTGAGAAACAAAGTGCTCCGCTGTTTGGAAGAGGCGACATGGGTTGACTCCTCCATCACTTCAGCCATCCAAATGATGTCTTGTGCGGGGTCAAAGTCAGCTAAGGCTGTTGAATCTAGGTTCAGTTGATCACCCAAGATCAAGACCAAATGACGCAGTGATTTAGCCATGTTGGATATTTCCTTGAGGACGTGCAGATTTTTTCTTTCTACATGCTTCGGAGCAGAACAAAACCTGATCCCAATTTTTGGCCCAAGACTTTCGCCAGGTCATGTCTCGCCCGCACACAGTGCAGGGCTTGCTGGGTAGGCTTTGTTTGTTGCCTTTGAAAGTGGTCTTCATGGGGCTATTGTGGCGGGAAGCTGCTGGAGTTTGCAGGCTTGTTCGATAATGTCCCTACCCCATAGATCAACTCGTTTTTTTTTAATCTTCATGCCTAAATCACTTGAAACTTCATTGCCCCTCAGCCCTGGGGATGTGTCCGCCGTGATTCAAATGGCATGGGAAGACCGCACCACCTTTGAGACGATCTTTGAAAGAACGGGCGTGACCGAACCCGGCGTGATCAAAATCATGCGTGCCGAACTCAGTTCGCGTTCTTTTAAAATGTGGCGCGCCAGAATGCGCGGCAGGGTGACCAAGCACCGTGAATTGCGCAGCCCCGACATGAGGTTCGATGACCGGGCCATTGCCGATCACAGACGGGCGAATTGCTGATTGACTTCTAATCAGCGACCGAAAGATCGGCCGCCGCCATTACCGCCCCCGTAGCCACCGCCACCGCCACCACTTCGACGGCCACCACCATTACCGCTGCCAAATCCACCGCCGCCACCGCCATTGCGGCGTGGACCGCCGCGGCCACTGCCAGCCAAACTGTCGATGCTGGTGCGAGTTGGATCGGGTTGGCCGCCACCGCCACCGCTGTTGCGACGTGGCGCGCCTTGACGTGCAAATTGATTGGTCATGAGCGGGTCAATGTGGCGTGGCAACTCATCGCCACGGGGACCGCGGTCATGGTCTCTGTCCATGTTTCGGTCATTGGGTCCATCATTGGGACGATCATTGCGTCGATCGCCGCGCTCATTGAAACGGTCCGCTGGAGCGCCCTCAAATCTTCTTTCGCCCCGATCTTGGCGATCAGTGCGTGGACCCTGTGCAGGACCACCACGACGTGAAGGAGGGGGGCCATTGCGTGAGCGACCGGCACCACCTTCAGGGCGGGCTTGACCGCCGCCGTTGCCGCTTGGGCGACCACCACGTCCACTGCCACCGCCTTCACCGGCGGCACCTTTGCTTTCGCGAATGCGTTGCATCATGTCAGTGCGTGCTGCTTTGGCAGCAGCTTGCATCACATCACGGCTAGGTGGACGACCTGCACCGCCCCACAAAGTTTGACGCCCCATGGCAATAGGTTCAGGCTTCTCGCCTGGCTCAGGTCCAAAGCCTTCCAAAATTTGGACTGGTATTTCTTGCTTGGTGAAACGCTCGATTTCCATCATGAAGCCTTCTTCGTCCAAGCACACCAAGCTGACCGCTTCGCCGCTTGCGCCTGCGCGGCCCGTTCGGCCGATGCGGTGCACGTAGTCTTCAGACACATTGGGAATTTCGTAATTCACGACATGGGGCAAGTCTTCAATGTCAATGCCGCGGGCTGCGATATCGGTGGCGACCAAGACCCGAATTTCGCCGCTCTTGAATCCAGCCAAGGCCTGAGTGCGAGCAGTTTGGCTCTTGTTGCCATGCAATGCCATCGACTTGATGCCGTTTTTGGTCAGGTAGTCGGCCACATTGTTCGCGCCAAACTTGGTGCGAGTGAACACCAAAACTTGACTCCAGTTGTGCAGATTGATGATGTGCACCAACACTTCTTTTTTCTTGCCACGACCCACTGGGTGAATGACCTGAGAAATGCGTTGCACAGTGGTGTTGCTAGGCGTGACTTGAATGCTCTGTGGGTTCTTCAAAAGCGTGGCAGCCAGGTCGCGAATTTCATCGCTGAAGGTGGCAGAAAACAACAAGCTTTGTTTTTCTTTTGGCACCAAGGCCAAGATTTTTTTCACATCATGAATGAAGCCCATGTCGAGCATGCGGTCGGCTTCGTCCAAGACCAAAATTTCAATGCTGGACAAATCGAGCAGGCCTTGGCCTTGCAGGTCGAGCAAACGGCCTGGGGTGGCTACCAAGACATCGACGCCGCGTTTCACGCGATCGACTTGAGGTTTCATACCAACGCCACCAAACACAACGGTGGACTGCAGGCTGAGGTATTTGCCGTAATGTTTGGCGGACTCTTCAATCTGGGCAGCCAATTCTCGTGTGGGAGTGAGCACCAGTGCACGAATGGCTTTGCCGCCAAATTTATTTCGACCGGCCTCTGACAGGCTCAGTTTGTGCAAAATGGGCAGCATGAAGGCGGCTGTTTTGCCGGTGCCAGTTTGTGCACCAGCCAACAGGTCATGACCTGCCAAGACGATAGGGATCGCTTGAGCTTGCACTGGCGTGGGAGTGTCGTAGCCTTGCTCTTGCACGGCCTGGAGAATGGCCGGAGCCAAATTCAATTCTTCAAATTTCATGATGGCGCGCCAAAAAAGGCGCATGGCATCGGTTTGTCAGGCTGTTTGGTAACAGCCGCCAGTCAAAGACCGATGGGATTCACAGGTGGGTATGGAAACCACAGGCGGGTGCCTGGGTCAAACCCCAGCAGAAGTGCTGATGTTGCGGCAACTGGAGGCGGCAACATTCAGATTGTCGCACGAATCTGTAAACTCACAAATTAATTCTAAAGAATGAATAATTTAGGCCTAAAGAGCTTTTTGGTGTTTAATCTAAAGTAAATATAAAAACTATTGAATTCTTATACATGAATGTTTTGAATAGCCAAAGGCCAAGATCCATGAAACTGCAGCTTGGGACGACATTCGGGCGGTCCAACTTGTTGCGCCTGAACGCTCCCGAGCACGCCTACGCTTTTGCAAAAGGAGAAATCAGCTTGCAAATCAGGGGCGATGCATTTTTGAGCCTGATCAAAGAAGATGGACGATTGCTTCAGCTCGCAAAAATAAACAATCTTGAGCCCATCGTGTTGTTGAAATAATGGGCGAATCAGTGTGAAAAGCAACTCACTCTCCAAGCCAACGATGCCCCAGAATACTGCTTCTCTGGGTGTCTACCGATTTGGGGTAGCGGTCGCTGTTTTGATTTCCTTGGTTGCTGGCATCTATCTTTGGAAGGACAGGCAAGACACGCTAGAACGAGAGGAGGCAATGGGTGATTTATTGACGCGCATCTTGTTCAACCATGTAAGCCGAACACTAGAGTCTTCCTCTGCCATCATGACTGTTGCCAATCAGGGCGCATCTTCAAATTTGCCCACGCAATCTCAGCTCAAATCCGCCATTGAAAAATCCAGTTTCATTCGTTCCTTGTCCATGCTAACTGAGGATGGCCGGGTATTGGCCAGCTCAGAAGATGGGGTGGTCAACCAGTCTGTCAGTTGGCAACAATTGGGCTTGGAGCGAGATGTGGGCGATGATTTGGCAGCAGGTCGTTGGCAGCCGGTGCGGAATTTGTTTGACTTGAATCGAAGCGATGTCCGCTTAAGAGACTTTGCCATTTTGCCCTTGGCTATGCGCATGAAACGTGCTGATGGTCAGGTGGTGCGGTGGGTGGTTTTGATCAACCCGCAATATTTAATTGCTAGCTTTGCAGAATCCGTTGACGATCAATGTGATGCGGTCTATGTGTTTGATTATGCGGGTCGAATTTTGGCCAGCAGCTCACAAAGATGGTTTCCACATGATCAGATTTTTAGCGACATGCCTGCTGTTAAGAGGGTTGCAAAGAACCAAGAATTTGGCCGATATATTGACGTTCGCAAAGATGCTAAACAAGACAGCGAACCTTTGGAAGTTCACTACCGGACCGCAGCACAACTGCCAGTCACGGTGGCTGTTGCTATTTCTAGGAGTCGGGTTGAAGGGCGGTGGTGGCTAGCTTCAAAAGGCATCATTGGCATGTCTGTTTTGATGCTGTTGGCCACTTTTGTTTTAACCCGCCATGTTGCAGCCATCTGGGCTCGAAGGGAAGAAGACCGCCTTGTCATGTCGAATGCCCTCAATGCAGCAGAAGCGGCCAACCAAGCTAAGTCGGCCTTCTTGGCTCAAATGAGCCACGAAATCAGGACGCCCATCAACAGCATGGTGGGCATGACCGAACTTGCACTGGGCACACGCTTAAATCCAGAGCAAAAAGACTATCTGGAAATGTCACGAACAGCGTCTCAAAGTCTGTTAAGGCTGATTGACGATATTTTAGATTTCACACGATTGGGTGCCAATCGCCTCACTTTGGATCAAACCTTGTTTGATTTGCATACGGCTTGTCAACAGGCTCTTAAAGGATTTGCATTTCAAGCCGAGCAGAAAAAAATTGATTTGTATTTGGACATTGACCCAGATGTGCCGCAGTTGCTGATGGGTGACCCGTTAAGACTTGGGCAAGTGTTGCAAAATTTATTGGGCAATGCCTTGAAATTCAGCGATACGGGTTGGGTTAAATTAAGTGTTCGAAAAAATGAAGTCAGTGAGCATATGGTGGTGTGTGGCTTCGAGGTGACTGATACGGGCATTGGCATTGCAGCTGAAAAAATACAGCTTATTTTTTCGCCCTTTAGTCAGGCAGACGCTTCAGTGAACCGCAAATATGGTGGCAGTGGCCTGGGACTTTCTATTGCAAAAAATTTGGTTCATCTGATGCGTGGTGAAATGAAAGTTCACTCACATCTGGGAGAAGGTAGTTCCTTTTCTTTCACGGCCACATTTGAAATGCCCACTTCAGAATTGCTTGATAGGCAAATCGTTCCAAAGGATTGCATTTTCCAAAGTTTCAGTTCTATTTCGCACTCGGTGGATGTGGTTTTGGTTGAGTCCAATCCCTTTGCTAGGGAAATATTGAGAAATCTATTGGCGGCCCAACAAATTAAGCCAATCGAAATTGTGACACCCGTGGCGTTGCAGATTTGTTTAGACGCTTGGCTGAAACAAGGCCTGAACCGCCAAACGCTGTGGGTCATAGATCACAGCATGTTAGCCTACATTGAGTCGGCTTATTTGCTGGCGCAAGAAGCCAGTAAATGGCGAAGTTTGTCTTGGATTGTGTTGTCTGATTTTGGTTTGAATCACGATGTACAAAATCTGTGTGCATTGGCTAGAACTTTAGGTGTTCGTGTCTTGAACTTGTACAAGCCCGTCACAGGGCTAGAACTTCAGAATGCGCTTACAAGCTTGACGCAACGCGATGAAGTGGGAGAGGAAATTTCAAAACCCACCCCCTTCAAAGCCAAGCATGTGGGCAAAATATTGGTGGTTGAAGACACGCCCATGAATCAGCAGTTGGCTCAATGGACTTTGGAAAAGTTGGGTTGCACTGTTGAAATTGCAGACAACGGTGAGGCTGCTGTTCAAAAAATTCAGTTCAATGTTTACGATTTGATTTTGATGGATTTGCAAATGCCTGGCATGGATGGCTTAACGGCGACCCGGGAAATTAGGCACATTGAAGTGACGCAAGCCTTGAAGATGACGCCCATCGTGGCCATGACGGCTCACGTCTTGGATGAAGACCGTGTGCTTGCCAAAAAAGCAGGGATGCAAGACTTTCTCATCAAACCAGTTTCCGCTGATGAATTTCAAAGGGTTTTAAAGCAATTTTTGTAGCAAGGCTCAGCTTGTGAGCCAGTGCTGAGCCGATAATTCAAACAAGATTCACGCGCAGCCACAAGCCCTTCCTTTATGTCCAATGCATTTCAAGCAGGATTCATGGTGTTCCATGGCAACCGCCTAGAAGACCTGCGCGATCTCACGCTTGGCCTGTTTCGCAGCCAGCCCTTGCCCCCCTTGGTGCCAGAAACCTTGTTGGTACAAAGCAATGGCATGAAGCACTGGCTTGAAATGGCCTTGGCAGACGACAGCGCCATGGGCATTTGCGCAGCCACGCAAATGGAATTGCCTTCTAGTTTTATTTGGCGTATGTACCGTTTGGTATTAGGCCAAGCGGTGGTGCCTGTAGCGATGCCCTTTGACAAACAAGCTTTGGTTTGGCGCTTGTGGCGCTTGCTGCCTGAGTTTGCCCAATCACACCAAGTTGCGCCTTTGCTGTCTTACGTCAAAGACGATCCACATGGACGCCAAAGGTTTCAATTGGCACAGCAAGTGGCAGACGTTTTTGATGGTTACCAAAGCTACCGCGCCGATTGGCTGGCAGATTGGAGCAATGGCCAATTTGTGTTGCGGTACAAAGCTGAGCGCAAAGCCATGCCGCCCGATCAAGTTTGGCAAGCACAGTTGTGGCAGCAACTGGAACAAGATGTGTTGCAAACGCAAGCCCCCGAACTTTCCTCTCAATGCCTATCCAGGGCCGACGTGCATTCGCAATTCATGCACAAGGTTCAGCAAGCCAAAGCTTTGAAGCCAGAAGGTTTGCCGCCTCGCATTGTGGTGTTCGGTATTTCAAACTTGCCCATGCAGGTGGTAGAGGCCTTGGCCGCCTTGGGTCGCTGGTGTCAAGTCATCATGATGGTCCAAAACCCTTGCCAAGAATACTGGGGCCATGACATGGACCTGGTGGCACAGAAGCACTCGCTGCTTTCTTCATGGGGGCAACAAGGTCGAGATTATTTGCACGCGCTAGAGCGCTTTGACCAGCCTGAAAACGCCTTGAGCGTCATGAGCAAGCAAACTTTTTTTGTAGATCCAGCTGAGCATGCTAGCCCTTCGCGATTGCAGCATATTCAGTCTGATATTTTGAATTTGAAGGCCATGCCCGAGCAGCCTGAATTCTTGCCCGACGATGGCAGCATTCAAATGGTCCAGGCGCATTCAGCGCAGCGCGAAGTTGAAATTTTGCACGACCAACTTTGGGCATGGTTTGATGAAAACCCAAGCTGGAAGCCAGCTGATGTCATGGTCATGGTGCCCGATATGGCCAACTTTTCATCGCACATTCAAGCGGTGTTTGGTCGTTTTCCAGTTCAGCATCCTCGGCATATTCCTTTTTCAGTGGCAGACACCACACCGCGTCAAGTGCCGCTGGTTCAAGCGCTTGAGTTTTTGCTGAACTTGCCACAAGCAAGGATCACCATGTCGGAATGGCTTAGCCTGTTTGAAGTATCTGCCGTGCGAGCCAAGTTTCAAATGGACGAGGCCGATGTCCAAACCATGAAAAATTGGCTGCAGGACGCTGCTGTGCGCTGGGGCTTGAATCCAACGCACCGACAAAAGTGGGGCGTGCCCAGCAATATGCCTCATGCACAGCAAAACACTTGGGCCTACGGATTACAACGTTTGATATTGGGTTATGCCGCCGGCCAAGCCGAAGGCAATGCGGCATGGCAGGGTGTCTTGCCCTTGCCTCAAGTTTCTGGCTTGAGTGCTTTGAAGGTGGGCTATCTGGCGCAGTGGTTGGATGCAGTGTCTATTAGCTTGGCTCAATTGAATGCAAATCATGCGCCTGCCGAATGGTGCTCGGTCATGCACGACTTGATGGCGCGCTTTTTTGAAGCCGACAACGAAGCCGATGAACGCATGTTGCTGCGTTTAAAGCAAGAACTGACGCAATGGCAATCCTTGTGTGAACAGGCTGCTTTGTCGGAGCCATTGCCCTTAACCGTAGTCCGAGAACATTGGTTGTCTGGCCTTGAGTCAACTGGCCTGAAGCAACGTTTCTTTGGCGGCGGTGTGCAGTTTTCAACCCTTATGCCCATGCGCGCCATTCCCTTTAAAGGTCTGTGCCTGCTGGGCATGAACGATGGCGCTTATCCCCGTCAAAGCACGCCTCGCGATTTTGATTTGATGGCCACGCATTGGCTTGCAGGTGATCGCTCGCGCCGCGAAGACGACCGTTACTTGTTCTTAGAAGCCTTTTTGTCAGCCCGCGAAAAACTGTACATCAGTTGGCAAGGCCGCAGGTCTACAGACAATCAGAAGATGCCCCCGTCTGTCTTGGTCGCTCAATTGCGCGATACCTTCAAGGCCCGTTTCTCCCCCGAGCTCGATGCCGTCTTGCAGCCCTTGCAAGCTTTCTCTGCCAAATACTTCAAGTCTGATTCAAAATTCTTCACTTACGCAGACGATTGGGAAACAGCGCAGAGCACCGGCTCTGAATTCAAATCTTCGTTATCTGAGCCTACTTCTTCTGAGGCGGCCCCTGACCAATTACCCGCTATTTCAGAATGGCCTCTTCAGGAATGCATGCGTTTGCTCAGGCAGCCTGTCGATGTCTATTGGCGCAGTCGCTTGGGTGTTCTGCTCAAGGGCCCTGAAGAGGCCATGCTAGATGATGAAAACTTCTCTCTCAATGGGTTAGAAAGGTATGCCTTAGGTCGCCAATTGCTTGAAGCCGAAGACATCGAACTGCAACTTGAAGCTGAAAAATTGCTAGGCCAATTGCCAATGGGAGCTTCAGGACACTTGGCATTGAAACAGCAATACGATGCGGCACTTCGCGTCATTGACCGAGCAGATGCTTTTTTAGAAAAATACCCACAAGAGCTGCCAACTCAATCCGTGGCCGTTGTCATTGACATGCCTTGGGGTGAGGTGCGCATCAGTGCCGAGATCCTTGGTTTGCGCCAAGAACTGCGTTCAGCCAATCAGTTGCCAATTGATTCTGAACCTGTTCAAACACTGCAACTGACCAGGCGACCCGGTGCGGTGGCCACAGGTCAAAAAGACCAACAATCTGCTCGCGCCGATGTCTTGATCAATCTCTGGCCCAATCATGTGCTGTTAAGCGCTGCAGGTTGGACAGTCAGCTCCGTGGCCGTCGGACTTGATGCTGTGGCGGTGTTGCCCGCCATGCCGCCTCAAGCGGCAAAACATTTGTTGGCACAGTGGCTGGCCGTTTATGCGCAGGCATGGGCGAAGCCCTTGCCCACCACCCTGAAAGCAGGCTTGGCATTTGTGTCAGAGCAAATCCGAAGTGCACAGTCAGGCAAAGAAGTGGCGGCTGACCAAATCACCGAGATGGCCTTGGACAAGGCACGCAAAGAATTTTCCGATGGTTTTTCTGAAAGCACCGATTGGGCGCGTTCCTTGTATGTCCAAAGATCGTTCGACAATTTTGATCCTCTCATTGAAGGGCTGCCAAACTGGGCGCCTCTGTTGTACGGCGATTTGATCCATGCAGCTTCAATTGAAGGCGGTGCCTCATGAGTCAATTGAAAACGCAAAAACTCAATGTTCTCTCATTGCCTTTGAAAGGCATTCAACTCATTGAGGCCAGCGCAGGCACAGGCAAAACTTGGACATTGGCCGCGCTTTATGTGCGTCTCATTCTGGGACATGCTTGGTCTGGCCCGAGCCTCATGCCGCCTCAAATTTTGGTGATGACCTTTACCGAGGCCGCTACGGCAGAGCTCAGAGATCGCATCCGAGATAGATTGGCACAGGCTGCCCAATTTTTCAGGGGGCAGTCTCATGTTGCAGATGATTTTTTGCAGCACCTTCAAGAAAGCCTGGGCACCGATTTAAATGCGCAGCACGCAGAACGCTTAGAAGAAGCCGCTCAATGGATGGACGAAGCCGCCATCTACACCATCCACAGCTGGTCGAGTCGCATGTTGCGCCAACATGCTTTTGACAGCCAAAGTTTGTTTGATCAAAAGCGCTTAGACAATGCGCCGGCTTTGAAGTTGAAGCTGGTGAAAGACTATTGGCGGGAATACGTGTACCCCCTAGAGGTCAAGCAACTGGGTGCCATGAAGGATTTGGGCGGGACCCCCGAAGCTTTGCTTAAAAACATTCAATCGCTTTGGCAAAAGTTTGAGAAGTCACCAGGTGGTTTTCCAGATGCCTCGCAAGATCCAGATCCAAAAGCCTTGGTGCTTGCTTGGTCTCAGTGGCAAGAACACGTTCTACACTTAGAGGCGCAAGCCAGACAACTGTTGTTGACCAATATGCCTCACGCACTAGACCGGTTGATCAAGGCGCTTGAAAATGATTTGAATCGCAATCACTATCGTGTCAACAAGCACGCATACTATCTTCGCCATCTTGCAGATTGGGCATCTGGCGAAGAGCCAGACATCGATGCACTTTCCAAATTTACCCTTGAAAAGCTCAATGCCGGCTTGAGGAGCGGGGCCAATCCGATTGACAACGCGCATGGTGTCTGGACCGCAATAGGTCTTTGGATGGCTGAGCTTCAAAACGAGCCAGATGTAGGTGTTAATTTGCTGCACCATGCCGCACTCAAAGTAGGCCGTGCATATTTGCTGCAAAAAAGAAGTTTGGCTAGCTTTGATTTTTCGGATTTGCTACAGCGATTGCATGCGGCATTGCATGCACCAGACGGTCGATTGCCTCAGATCATTCGCGCGCAGTTTCCAGTGGCTATGGTAGATGAGTTTCAAGATACCGACCCCTGGCAATATGAATCGTTATCGCGCATTTATGGCGCAGCAAACTGGTCAAACCACAATCCCCGCAATGAAGACAACGCAGAACAAGACAATGCCAGCGCATTTCTAATGATTGGCGATCCGAAGCAGGCTATCTACAGTTTTCGAGGCGCAGATTTACCAACCTATTTGAATGCAAGGCATGCGGCTGAATCCATTTGGACCCTCACAGAAAATTTCAGGTCCAGCCTAGAAGTTGTCAATGCTGTGAACCACCTTTTTGCTACGGCTCAAAACCCTTTTGATGAAGTGCCTTTTGAGCGTGTGAAAACACCCACACCTGCCAAAGCTGAAAGTCTTCGCTTGACCAATGGTGAAAAACTGCCCGCGCTCACGGTATGGCATTTGGCCGCCGACAAACCCTTGAGTGGCGCGCAATACGGTGAAGACATGGCGCAAATTTGTGCCACGCAAATGGTTTGGCTCTTGAATCAAGGCATCGCTCAACCCGGTCACATGGCAGTTTTGGTCAGGGATGGCCAAGAAGCCAAAAAAATTCGCCAAGCCTTGGCGCAGCGGAGTGTCCGGAGCGTCTACTTATCAGACCGTGAAAGTGTTTACGCCACGCGAGAAGCTCTAGATTTAGCTTGTGTTTTAGAAGCCGTTTTGCAAACGCGCAATGCCAAGTTGCTGCGCGCTGCCCTGACCACTCGCACCTTGTGCCTTAGCTTGGCTGAAATAGAGCAGGTGTTCAGTGAAGAAGAAGCCTGGGACATTTGGGTAGAGCGTTTCAATGCATGGCACCACACCTGGCAACGTCAAGGCTTCTTGCCAATGCTCTACAAAATGGTGCACGAACAAGACATTGGCAGGCGCATGCAAGCCGAAGGCGATACCGCTGAACGGCGCTTGACCAATCTGTTGCACCTTGGTGAATTGCTGCAATCGGCCAGCCTTCAGTTGCAAGGTGAATCTGCATTGCTTCGTTTTCTCACCGATCAATTGTCAAATCCTCAGGCACAAGGTGAGAGCGCGCAAATGCGTCTTGAAACAGATGCAGAGTTAGTCCAAGTCATTACCTTTCACAAAGCCAAGGGTTTGCAATACCCCTTGGTGTTTTTACCTTTTGTCTCCAATTTCAGAGAAGACAAAGATGACTCACTTCGAACGGCCGAAGAACGTCTCCAAGAAGACATTCGTTTGTTGTACGTTGCCTTCACGCGTGCACAACAAGCCATGTGGATAGGCGTTGCCAAACGCCAAGGTGACTTCAAAAGCAAAGAGACACACGCACAAAGTGCTTTAAGCGTTTTGTTACAACGAAAGTCTGCCGATGATCTGCAAGAAAAATTGCAGGCTTGGGCAAGCTGTGATGACATTGAACTTGTTCATGCGCCCGAAGCGAATGCGCAGTTGTATAAGCCTTTCAATGCGACCAACTTAGAAGCGCCAACTGCTGCAAGATCGCCATCGCGCGTGTTGCCCAATGCCGGTTGGACGGCCAGCTTCAGTGCACTGACCCGTAAGCTCAGTGATTCCAAATGGCAGGCTACAGATTCGGGACTAGCGCGCGAAGAGCGTTGGCTAGATTCGCAAATCGACAACCCAGTAGCCAACGCCAATGACCTGCTCGTGGCAGATGACGCATCCTCTGTCAAAATGGGGCAACCCCCGTTCAATCAATTTCCTGCAGGCAGTGCCTACGGGACCCTGTTACACGACATCTTCGAATGGCAATTGAAAGAAGGTTGGCCCCTTCTGCAAAACGAATCAGACCTCTTAGCTGAAGTCAAAATTCGATGGCAAGGCTGGTGGCAAACCCAAGCCGACAGCCTGCAACTTAAAACCGAAGACCAAGCCCTTTGCCTTCAACTCATTCGCCAATGCGCAGCCTCTCAATTCACACAATTGGGGTCAGATCAACATTGTTTGAGTTTGTCTCAGCTCAACACCCAAAACGCCTGGCCAGAAATGGGCTTCACATTCAAAACGCATGGTGTTTCAACGCTGTACATTGATCAGCTCATTAGCGCTTCGCTGCATCCCAACAAAGCCCGCCCTGCTTTGCAGGCGCAGCAATTGAATGGTTTGCTAACGGGCTTCATGGACATTGTGTTTGAGCACCAAGGTCGCTATTACGTGCTCGATTACAAGTCGAACAAATTACCCGAATATTCGCATGACAGCATCACAGGCAGCATGCTCAGTCATCGCTATGACGTGCAATACACCTTGTACATCTTGGCGGTTCACCGACTCTTAAAGTCTCGCCTTAAAAATTACAACTACGAGCAGCACGTGGGCGGTGCCATTTATCTGTACTTGCGCGGCATTGATCAAGCCGGGCAGGGGTTCTATGTCAATAAGCCATCCTACGAACTTATCCATGCCTTGGACGAAGCATTCAAATTGAATCCGCCATCCAGTGCAGCAGGGGTATTGTCATGACTCAATCACAAGCTCCCATCAACAACACTTTGGCGCCCCAATTGACATCTGCGTTGGCAGGTTTGCCGTGGACCGCTTTGGATGTCGCATGGCTCCAATTTTTAAAGTCACATCAAGCCACCCCAGAGCCCTTGCACGATTTGCTGGCGCTTTTGGTCAGCCACCAAATGGGAAGAGGGCATGCATGCTTGGACCTTGATGCTCTGATCCAAGACCCAGCGAATTTGCTTGACTGGACCGATGCTCAAACCAAGGCATTGCATCAGCAGCTTGCAAATTCAAAGTTGGATGAACAGCCTGCAGATTTGTTCGCTGTGCTACACAACCCTTGGGCTCAGGCTGCCAAAATAATGCCATGGGCCATTGGTGATCACTCGCCCATCATGGTTTCTTTCAAAGAAGATGGCCAAGCCCAGCGTGTGTACCTAAGGCGCGCTTGGCATGCAGAACAAAGCATTCAAGCATCTGTCCAAATGCGGTTGTCGCAAAACTTTGAAGTACCTGCGGACAGCGATGAAAAACTGAACAAACTGTTCGGCCTTCAAAGCGCGGAAACAGATTGGCAGCGCATCGCTTGTGCCAAAGCTTTGCGTGCAGGCCTGACACTCATTACCGGCGGTCCTGGCACAGGCAAAACAACCACGGTGGTTCGCTTGTTGGCCTTGCTGCAACAAGCCGCACACGATCAGCAAACATCTTTGCGCATTCATTTGGCAGCTCCCACTGGCAAGGCTGCCAGCCGCTTGAGTTCCTCAATTCAGGTGGCATTGGCCAGCTTGCCCGACGGTTGGGGAGAAGGCATTCCATCTCAAGCTGTTACTTTGCACCAACTGTTGCAGTACAACCCCGATGCGACCGCAAGGTCTGCGCCATCATTGGCAACGGACTTGGTGGTGGTCGATGAAGCCTCCATGATTGATCTTGAACTCATGGCGCGATTGATGAAATGTGTGCCTGTTCAGGCCAGGTTGGTTTTGCTAGGCGACAAAGACCAGTTGGCTTCGGTAGAGGCTGGCGCAGTGTGGTCTCAATTGTGCGAGGGGGCGGCCCAAGCAGACAGCGCCACCCAAGCGCACCCCACCCAAGCCTACACCCTGCCAGAACAAACTGCGGTGCTGCATGTCAGCCGACGCTTTCATGCCAACAGCGCCATCGGTCAATGGGCCAAACTGATCAACGATGGCGATCAACTGCAAATCAAAAAACAATGGCATGCCTTAAGCAGTGCCAGCGCTTCAGAAAACATTGAAAAGCCAGAGGTTCAAAGGTGGCCAGGTGAATGGCGCGATAGACCTCAAGGGCATTTGCATCCAGAAGTTGCTCATGCATTGCGTGAAGGGTGGTCCACATGGTTGGAAGTTTTGAAACCGCTGCAACAAGCCGATGCCCTCTGTGACAACGCGCACGCCCTTCAGTTGCTAAACCGTTTCAGTGAGTTTCAAGTGCTCTGTGCACTGCGACATGGCGCATGGGGAGTTCAATCTTTGAATCAGCAAATCGCCATGGCCCTAGGCTTGTCTAAAAACTCAGAAAGAAACTTTCAGCCAGCCAAAGCGCAAGATGCCTGGTTCGTCGGACGTCCCATCATGATCACCCGCAATGACTATCACCTACAGCTCATGAACGGCGATGTGGGCCAGTGTTTGCCTACTGCCAATGGCCTTCGTGTGGCGTTCCCTGATGGCAAAGGCGGTGTGCGGTGGGTGTTGCCTTCTCGCTTGGATGCCGTTGAAACTGTATGGGCCATGACCGTTCACAAATCACAAGGTTCAGAGTACGGCCATGTGCTTCTGGTGCTGCCAGACCGAGATGCCCCAGTTCTCACACGCGAACTGCTCTACACCGGCGTCACGCGTGCTAAATCGCGCCTAAGCTGGTGGGCCCCCAATGCCTCGGTCTTGTTCAACGCAGTAGCGCAGCGAGTCACCCGAAGTGGCGGTTTGGCAGAGGCCCTGTTTCATCCGTCAAAATAGGCACTTCAGAAAAAAGTGAGCAATGATGAATTTCGATGAAATGGCTGACAAGTTGTCAGCCCACCCAGACTTCAAAGTCAAACGACGCTTGGTTCCAATTCTTGATTTTGGACCTGGTTCTGGCGCACCGACCAAGCGGGTCCTCATTTTGGACACGGAAACGACTGGCCTAGATTGGCGCGCCGAAAACATCATCGAGTTGGCCATGCTGTCTGTGGCTGTTGATCTGCAAACGGGTCAACCTGTGGGTGTGGTTGAGGTCTATGAAGATTTCGAAGATCCGGGCAGACCCATCCCAGCAGAAATTGTGAAGCTCACAGGCATCACCACCCAAGACGTGAAGGGCCAAAAACTCAACGAAGCCAAAATCATTGACATGGTGCAACGCGCAGACCTTATCGTGGCGCACAACGCCAGCTTCGATCGACCTTTTGTTGAAAATCGATTAGAAGTGTTTGAGCACAAAGCATGGGCCTGCTCGTTTGCCGGCATCAACTGGAAATCCCAGGGTTTGGGGTCGGCCAAGTTGGAATTTTTGTGCAGCGAATTGGGATGGTTTTACGATTCGCACCGTGCACAGGTAGATTGCCATGCTTTGCTCCGGGTCTTGTCGGCGCCCTTGAAGGCCCAGCCAGACGACATGCCATCTACAGGTCTGCAACAACTTTTTAAGTCAGCCGAACAAGCCCGAACAGTGGTTAAAGCTTTTGGTTCGCCCTTCGAGACCAAAGACAAGCTCAAAGCCCGTGGCTACCGATGGGATGCCGAAGCCAAAGTTTGGTCTACGGCTGTGATGTCAGTTGAGGCTTTGGAAGCAGAGGCGGATTGGCTCAAATCACAGGTTTACGGGGGACGGGCCGCCAGAATTGGCCTAGAAACCCAAGACGCGCTGGTTCAATTTTCAAGCCGAAGTGGTAAGTCGGGCGATCGAGTCTTGTAATTTGAGAAATTTCAGGGCTAGAAACCCCCGAAGGGGTCCCTAAAGACAGGGATAATCACAGGTTAGGGAAAAATAAGTTCCGTTTTTGGAAAATCATCTTTCCCCTCCCTTTTTGAAGAGCATCCCAGCCATGGCCCAATACGTTTTTTCTATGAACCGCGTCGGCAAGATCGTGCCGCCGAAGCGTCACATTCTCAAAGACATTTCACTCAGTTTCTTCCCCGGCGCCAAAATTGGCGTGCTGGGCCTGAATGGTTCCGGCAAGTCCACCTTGCTGAAAATCATGGCCGGCATTGACAAGGAAATTGAAGGCGAAGCCATTCCCATGGCAGGCCTCAAAATTGGTTATCTGCCCCAAGAGCCGCAGATGGATCCGGACGAAACCGTTCGCGAAGCCGTTGAAGGTGGCATGGGCGAAGTCAAAGCGGCGCAAGCACGCCTCGAAGAAGTTTATGCAGCCTACGCTGAAGAAGACGCCGATTTTGATGCGCTGGCTGCAGAGCAGGCCAAACTCGAGGCCATCATCGCCACAGCAGGCGACGCCTCTGACCACCAACTTGAAATTGCAGCTGACGCTTTGCGCTTACCCCCATGGGACGCCATCATTGGCAAACTCTCTGGCGGTGAAAAACGCCGCGTGGCCTTGTGCCGTTTGTTGCTCAGCCGCCCCGACATGCTGCTGCTTGACGAACCCACCAACCACTTGGACGCAGAAAGTGTCGACTGGCTCGAATTGTTTTTGCAACGCTTCCCAGGCACCGTGGTGGCCATTACCCACGATCGCTACTTCTTAGATAATGCGGCCGAATGGATCTTGGAACTTGACCGCGGACACGGCATTCCCTACAAAGGCAACTATTCCAATTGGTTAGAGCAAAAAGAGGCACGCTTGGGCCAA
The DNA here is from genome assembly GCA_044233865.1 of Limnohabitans sp. Classification (GTDB taxonomy): domain Bacteria; phylum Pseudomonadota; class Gammaproteobacteria; order Burkholderiales; family Burkholderiaceae_C; genus Limnohabitans_A. The sequence goes on along the minus strand of JBIIJK010000016.1, from coordinate 15,116 downwards.
GAGCAACGCACAGAAGACGCACGCACCAAGGCCATGAAAAAAGAATTGGAATGGGCTCGCTCCAATCCAAAAGGTCGTCAAGCCAAGAGCAAGGCGCGTTTGGCTCGCTTTGAAGAATTGAGCGATTACGACTACCAAAAACGCAATGAAACACAAGAAATTTTCATACCTGTGGCCGAGCGCTTGGGCAACGAAGTTTTCGAATTCACCAACGTCAGCAAGTCTTTTGGCGATCGTTTGTTAATTGACAATCTAAGCTTTCAAGTTCCCGCTGGCGCGATTGTCGGCATCATCGGACCTAACGGCGCCGGTAAATCAACGCTCTTTAAACTGATCTCTGGCAAAGAGCAACCAGACAGCGGAACGATCAAGGTCGGGCAAACCGTGAAGATGGCCTTCGTCGACCAAAATCGCGATGATCTTTCCAATGAAAAAACCGTTTGGGAAGATGTGTCTGGCGGTCTAGACATCATGACCGTCGGTAAATTTCAAATGCCCAGCCGTGCTTATTGCGGCCGCTTCAACTTCAATGGTGGCGATCAGCAAAAGAAAGTGGGCATGTTGTCGGGTGGTGAGCGCGGTCGTTTGCACTTGGCCAAAACCCTCATCGAAGGTGGCAACGTTTTGCTGCTAGACGAACCCTCCAATGACTTGGACGTGGAAACATTGCGCGCCTTGGAAGATGCCTTGCTCGAGTTTGCAGGCTCGGTCATGGTCATTAGCCACGATCGATGGTTCCTCGACCGTATTGCGACGCACATCTTGGCCGCAGAAGGCGACAGCCAGTGGGTGTTCTTTGATGGCAACTACCAAGAGTATGAAGCCGACAAGAAGAAGCGTTTGGGCGAAGAGGGCGCCAAGCCTAAGCGTGTGCGTTTCAAAGCCTTGAAATAATTCACTGCGCTCAGTGAACTCAGAGCGAGTTGTGACATGAAACCCATGCGCTTAGAGGACGTCCTCTTTAGCCAAGGTTTCGGCACACGCCGTGTGTGCGCAGGTTTGGTACAGCAAGGCTATGTGAGCGTGAACAACGAGCTTCAAGAAGACCCTGGTGTTTTCTTTGATCTGGAAAATCTCAAGTTCAAAGTGCAGGGCACAGAGTGGCCTTACTTTGATCGCGCTTACCTCATGCTGCACAAACCAACAGGCACAGAGTGCTCACAAAAGCCCTCAACTTGGCCCAGCATCTACACCTTGTTGCCTTCCCCTTTAAGACTGCGTCCTCAAAAAGCTGCGGTGCAAGGCGTTCAAGCAGTTGGGCGCTTAGACCAAGACACCACGGGCCTGTTGTTGCTCACCGATGATGGCAAGTTCATTCACCGCATGAGTTCACCCAAGCACCACATGCCCAAGGTTTATGAGGTCACCACCAAGCACGAGATCACGGCGCAACAAGTGGAAAAATTATTGTCAGGCGTGGTGCTAGATGACAGCCCAAAGCCTGTTCAAGCAGCGGCCTGTGAAAAGGTGTCAGACACCCATTTGAAACTCACCCTCACAGAGGGCAAGTACCACCAAGTCAAGCGCATGTTGGCGGCTGTTGGCAACCGGGTGGAAGGACTGCACCGCAGTGCCATTGGCAATTTGCAATTGCCAGCAGATTTGGCGCCCGGTCAATGGCGCTGGATCTTGCCTAGCGAACTCGAAAAATACTTCAAAGCTTGAAGCACTTCCAAAGGCTGGTCCTTGTGAGGACTGTGCCCGCAGTTCTCTAATTTCACCAACCGAGTTTGAGTTGCGTGCGCCGCAATTTCATCAATTTGTTTCATGGTTCCATAAGGGTCATCTGTTCCTTGAATGGCCATCAAGGGCGATTGAATTTTTGAAAGCAAAGGCCGAATGTCAAAGCTTCTAAAGGCTTCACTCAACCACACATCGTTCCACTGCCAGAAGGCGACATCGACATCTTTGTGAAAGGCTGCTAATTTGGGTTTGAGTTTTTCAAAGTGATCTCTTGCATGAGTGATGGCTTGAATAGAAATGTCTTCCATCATCACATGGGGTGCCATGACCGCACAGCCTGCAACTGGAAACTGACTTGCATGAATGAGTGCAATGGTGCCGCCATCGGAGTGGCCAATCAATAGGGGATTGGTAATTTTTAAATGCGCCAACAAAGCGGGAAAAACTTCTAAAGCCTCCCGATGCATGTAGGTCGATTGAAGTTTTCCAGCCCCGCGCACATCAAATATGCTTTCAGAGTACCCATAGCCTCGGCGTGAATAAACCCAGCCTTCACATTCCAGGGCTTGGCATATTTGCGCTGGCCAATCTTTCCAAAGGGCGACGCTGCCCAGACCTTCGTGCAAAAAAACGCAGCTGGGAGCTTTGTCCTTTAGGGCCAAGGGCTTGTCCAGCGGGATGTGTTTCACTTCTAAGTCAACACCCAAGATGGAGATCAGAGAGGGGTCAGTCATGCAGTCAATTTTGACACTAGAAAACCTCAAAAATTAAAAAGATTGCGCTCGATTGGCAGGGATGCCTTCCAATACCCCATTACACTTAAGCAATGATCTTAAAAGCACTGACCTTCACAATTGGTTTGGCCACTTTCGGTCTTGCTACGGCCATGTCCTCAGGACCTAAACCTGCGCCACCCGAGCCTGCAGTTCAAGCACCTGCCCCCATTTTTGTCTTAAATTCCCTCGAAGGGAACGTCAGTGTCATTGACCCCGTCACTTGGACTGAAACCAAGCGAATCCCCACTGGCAAAGAGCCGCACCATTTATACCTCACGCCAGATGAAAAATCGGTCATTGTGGCCAATGCCATGTCAGATTCTCTGACCTTCATTGATCCCCGAACCGCAGAAATCCAACGTGTCATTCCAGGCATTTTGGACCCTTATCACTTGCGCTTTTCTCCCGACATGAAGTGGTTCGTCACGGTTGCCAACCGACTCAATCACATTGACATCTACAAATGGGATGGGCAAACACCCACCTTACTCAAGCGCATTCAATCGGCTAAAACACCCAGCCACATGTGGATTGACAGCAAGAGCACCACTGTATGGGTCACCATGCAAGACAGCAACGAGTTGGTGGCTATTGATTTGAAGACACAAGCCATCAAGTGGCGCGTGAAAACGGGCGCTATGCCTGCCGATGTATTTGTCACACCAGACGATCAAACATTGTTGATTGGTATGACGGGCGGTGATGGCGTAGAGGTTTATGACGTGTCTAAAAACCCTGCGATAAAAATTAAATCGATTCAAACGGGTAAAGGTGCGCACGCTTTCCGAGCTGTAGGTGACAAGCAGCATGTGTTGGTCAGCAACCGTGTCGCCAACTCGATCAGCAAAATCGATTACAAAAGCCTCACTGTGGTTGACAAGTACCCAGGGCCCGGTGGGCCAGATTGCATGGATATCATGGCAGATGGCAAAACCATTTTGCTTTCCTCGCGTTGGGCTCAAAAGTTAAGTGTGATTGACATGAGCACTCGCCAAGTGGTTCGTCAAATCAAAGTGGGCAAATCACCGCATGGGGTTTGGACCTTGGACCATGCGTCACGCCAATGACACCTTAAACAAGGGTCTGCCCCAGATCTTTCTGGGCGCACTCTTGTTCAATCCGTTTTCTTTGGCAGTGGCTGTCGAGTCGCAAAGACCTCCACCGCAATGCCTAAAGCCCATTTACCTAACCTTAGATACGGGCCACATGGGCATGGCCCCCTTGATTGCCGACGTTCTGCGCAAGCATCAAGTCCCAGCGACCTTTTTTGGAGCCCATGAAAAAACGCAAGAGGGTGATGGCAGCCTTGGCCAGTACTGGTCTGCATGGTGGAAGGCGCGAGGTAGTGAAGGGCACGATTTTGCAAGCCATACCTACGACCATGCTTATTGGCGATCAGATATCGATGCCCAAACCTTCAAAATTCGACCCAGTTCAGGTGAGCAAAAAGACCAAAACTTAATTTGGAGTGCAGAAAACTATTGTGCTAACTTGAAAAAAGCTTCTCAGCGTTTGGAAGCTATGACGGGCCGTACCAGTTTGCCACTTTTTAGAGCGCCGGGGGGCAAAACTTCCCCCGCTTTGTTGAAGGCCGCCAGCCAATGTGGCTACACCCACGTCGGTTGGTCGCCTGCTGGTTTTTTAGGGGATGAGTTGTCCAGTCAAACCCACAGCAACGCTGCTTTGTTAAAGACTGCTCTAAAAAGCATCAAAACGGGTGATATCTTGATGGCCCATTTGGGCATTTGGTCGCGCCAAGATCCTTGGGCTCCTGCGGTCTTAGAGCCCCTCATTGTGGGCTTGAAAGACAAAGGGTTTTGTTTTGCCAGTTTGCGTCAACACCCGCAATATTCGAAACTTCTTGCGACAGTGCCATAAACCCCCTTGAACCTTGCTCACTTCTTATTTTCAAAGCCATGCTGACATCCATGATTGAGTGGCTCATTGACTCCTTCTCCGCATTGCAAACCTTGTTGTTTGAAAGTGTGGTTCAACCCTTGGCATTTGCTTGGGGTGCCGGTAATTTGCTCGATGTGGCCTACGAAGGCACGGGGTGGCTCTTAATCGGCTTGCTACAAATTCTGATTTTGCTTGTCTTCATTGCGCCCTTGGAAAAATGGCGCCCCTCCGAGCCTGTGACAGACTCCAACGGTGTCAAAGTTGATATCTTTTACACCCTCATTCATCGTTTGGGCCTGTTTAAGTTGGTCATGTTTTTTACTTTTGAAAATGCCGTTGAAACTGTGTTTGGCATGCTGCGCGTTCATGGGTTTCCAACGCTCCACATCGACGCATTTTGGCCAGGCGTCTCCGACATTGCTTGGGTCAGTTTCTTGCTGTACCTTGTTGTTTTTGATTTTGTTCATTACCTGATTCACCGAGGGCAACATCAGTTCAACCGTTGGTGGGCTCTGCATTCTTTGCATCATTCACAAAGACAAATGACACTCTGGACGGACAACCGCAATCATTTGCTCGACGATGTGATGACCGCGCTGATATTGTCAGTGGTAGCCAAATTGATCGGCGTGGGCCCGGGGCAATTCATTGCTTTGGTGGTCTTAAGCCAATTGAGCGAAAGTTTTCAACACGCCAACATCAGATGCAGTTTTGGTTGGTTGGGTGATCGCTTATTTGTGAGCCCGAGGTTTCATCGCTTGCACCATGCCATTGGCATTGGTCACGAGTCAGCAGGCCGAAAAACCTTAGGTGGACACAACTTCGGTGTGTTGTTTCCGTGGTGGGACATGCTGTTCAAAACTGCTGATTTTTCAAACAGATACGATCCAACAGGTGTTCGCGACCAAGTCGAAGAGGGGCGCGACTATGGGCAAAGTTTTTGGGCTCAACAAAAATTAGGCTTCATGCGCTTTTTAGGCAAGGGCACAAGTTCATGAAACTTTTCATGGACTCTTTTTGGCGAGCGCTTGCTTACTGCATGCATCCAAAGGTCATCATGCTTTCCTTGTTGCCGCTCATATTGATGGCGGCGATCGTGACAGGCTTGGGCTTTGTGTACTGGGACCTTGCTGTCGACACCGTGCGCACGGGGATGGAAGGCAGCCCAGCCTTGGGTTGGGCGTGGACTTGGTTGGAGCGAGTCGGTCTGCTGAATTTAAAGACGGTGCTTGCGCCATTGGTCATCATCCTGGCTGTGACGCCTGTTGTCATGATCATGTCCCTATTGGCAGTCTCATTCATGATGACGCCTGCACTCGTGAGTTTGGTTGGCACAAGGCGTTTCCCTGAATTAGAGCGCAAGCGTGGTGGTTCTCTGTGGCAAAGTGTCTTGTGGACTTTCATGTCTGTGATCTTGGCCATGGGCGCATTGATTCTCACCTTGCCCTTTTGGTTGATACCACCGCTGGCCATACTTTTGCCAGCATTGATTTGGGGATGGTTGACCTACAGAGTCATGACCTACGATGTCTTGGCTGAACATGCGTCTAGTCAAGAGCGGGTAGAGCTCATGAATCGTTATCGATTTCAATTGTTAGGCATGGGCGTTCTAACCGGAGCCATGGGTGCTGCACCCAGTTTGGTGTGGGCATCCGGTGCCTTGTTTGCCGCTGCGTTTGTGATTCTCATCCCCATTGCAGTTTGGATTTACACCCTCGTTTTTATCTTTTCAGCACTTTGGTTTGTTCACTTTTTGTTGCTTGCCTTAAGTAAGCTCAGAGAAGAGCCCATCATCATTCTGAACGAAGCACAGCCATGAACACACCCATGCAACTCAATCCGCCTGCCATCGGCATCATCATCATTGGCGATGAAATTCTGTCGGGTAAACGCTCGGACAAACACTTGCCTAAATTCATAGAGCTTCTCAATGAGCGAGGTTTGCAGTTGGCTTGGGCCGAGTATGTGGGTGACTCTCCCGAGCGCATTACGCAGGTCTTAGCCCGTGCCTTCGCATCGGGTGACGTGGTCTTCTCTTGCGGTGGTATCGGTGCAACGCCAGACGATCACACCCGACAATGCGCCGCCCAAGCAATCGGTGTGCCCTTGGCTTTGCACCCTGAAGCCAAGGCCTTGATCTTGGAACGCATGCGCGATGTCGCCACGGAGCAGGGTGTTGCCTTTGAACCTAATCGCGATGACAACCTTCACCGATTGAACATGGGCACGTTTCCCCAAGGCGCTCAAATCATTCTCAACCCGTACAACAAAATTCCTGGTTTCACTTGTCAGGGTGCAGGCCAAGGCATGGTTCACTTTGTGCCCGGTTTTCCTGTCATGGCATGGCCTATGATGCAAGACAAACTCGATGCCTATTGCCAAACATGGGGTGCCGCGCCCAAGCGTATCGAGCGGTCTGTGATTGTTTTTGGCGCCATGGAGGCAACCCTGACCCCCTTGATGGAGCGCATTGAACTCCAACATGCGGGCATCAAAGTTTTTAGCCTTCCCAGCGTGGATCATCCCAAGTGGGGCAAGCACATCGAACTGGGTGTGAAAGGCGCAGAACCGCAAGCTGAGTATGCTTTCATGGCACTGAAAGAAGGCCTAAAGCCTTTTGAAGTTGAGCTTGGCCCTGAAATGGTGCGCTAATAAATTGCGCACTATAATAGTGCATTTGTGGTGTATTGTGGTGCATCAAGTTGATGCAAAAAATTCCCGGAAAGTCGCAAAGTGCGCCCCTGTCCTCAGGGCACAATAGCGGACTTGGGTCATTGTGGTGCTCTGCTTTTGTTGGCATAGAAACTGCATTCCTGTAGAACCAATTATCAACACCCATCCTTAGGAGAATTTGATGGCAAAGACCGTCGCAGACGTGATGAAGATGGTGAAGGACAATGAAGTCAAGTTTGTTGACTTCCGCTTCACCGATACCCGTGGCAAAGAGCAGCACGTATCCGTGCCAATCTCCCACTTTGACGAAGACAAATTCACCGACGGCCACGCGTTCGATGGTTCTTCCATTGCAGGTTGGAAAGGTATTGAAGCCTCCGACATGTTGTTGATGCCCGATCCCAATACCGCCAACCTCGATCCCTTCTTCGAAGAAACTACTTTGATCTTGGGTTGCGACGTTTTGGAACCCGGTGATGGCAAAGCCTATGACCGCGACCCCCGCTCTATCGCCAAGCGCGCTGAAGCTTATTTGAAGGCCTCTGGTTTGGGCGACACTGCTTACTTCGGTCCCGAGCCAGAATTCTTCTTGTTTGATGACGTCCGTTTTGGCAGCGACATGTCAGGTTCGTTCTTCAAGATCGACGACTATGAAGCACCGTGGAACAGCGGTACCAAAATGGAAGGCGGTAACCGCGGTCACCGTCCAACCGTGAAAGGTGGTTACTTCCCAGTGCCTCCAGTCGACAGCACACAAGACATGCGCGCTGAAATGTCCCTGATTCTCGAATCTATGGGAATCCCCGTTGAAGTCTTCCACCACGAAGTGGCTGGCGCAGGTCAAAACGAAATCGGCACACGCTTCAGCACCTTGGTGCAGCGCGCTGACTGGACTCAAACATTGAAGTATGTGGTTTGGAACGTGGCTAACGCTTACGGCAAAACAGCTACTTTCATGCCAAAGCCTTTGGTCGGTGATAACGGCTCAGGCATGCACGTTCACCAGTCCATCTGGAAAGACGGCAAGAACTTGTTCGCAGGCAATGGCTACGCAGGTTTGTCAGACTTCGCGTTGTACTATATTGGTGGCATCATCAAGCACGCTCGTGCATTGAACGCCATCACCAACCCCACCACCAACAGCTACAAGCGTTTGGTGCCTGGTTTCGAAGCACCCGTGAAGTTGGCTTACTCTAGCCGCAACCGTTCTGCTTCCATTCGCATTCCTCACGTTGCTTCTGACAAAGGTCGCCGCATTGAAGCGCGCTTCCCAGATCCAATGGCCAACCCCTACCTGTGCTTCTCTGCACTCATGATGGCTGGTTTGGACGGCGTGGAAAACAAGATCCACCCAGGCGAAGCTGCAACCAAAGACTTGTACCATTTGCCGCCCGAAGAAGACGCATTGGTGCCAACCGTTTGCCACAGCTTAGACCAAGCCCTTGAGTATTTGGACAAAGACCGCGCCTTCCTCACAAAAGGTGGCGTGTTCACAGACTCCATGCTCGACGCTTACATTGAATTGAAAATGGGCGAAGTCACACGCTTCCGTCAGGCCGTGCACCCCATCGAATACGAGATGTACTACTCACTGTAATTTGCAGCGAGTTGGGGCACCTGAGCCCGACCCCGAAAAGGACGGCTCAGGCCGTCCTTTTTCATTCAGGAAAGATTTTTGAGACATGATTGCAGGCTTGAGATGGGTGAAATTTCAATGGCACATACTGCTCATGGCATTGCCATGGTTTGCAGGTATGGCATTGGCCGATCAAGCTGTCTACAAGTGTGGTCAAGAAATAACCAACCAACCGAATGACCCCAGTCAGTGCCAAAAACTGCTAATTTCAAATCCGACTCAAATCGACGGAACGCGTGTTCAAAATAGTCAGTCTCCAAAGCCTGTCTCAGCGGCTACTGGCACTGCTGCTGAGCGCATTTCCATTCCACCCACCAAACTACAAGATGCACTTCAGCGAAATGTCCAAGCGCGCACTGTTTTGGAGGATGAGTGGCAGAAACTAAGTGCCAAGCATGCAGAAATGGTGCGAGTTTTTAATGGAGGTCAACCAGCCCTTCAAGAAGGCGAGTCTTTGCAAAACCCGCAATACCAGCGCCGGACTGCAGATATGCAAACTCAAATTGAGCGCATGGCGCGTGACCTGATGGCTTTGAAAAGAGAGCTGAGTCGTCACACATCCAATTTGGCCTCGGTGCCATCTAAGTGAAATTCAGATGGCGAAAATTTCAAATCAATCCAAATTGAGTTCCAGCCCCTCTGTTGGGTCGCAAGAGCGAAATATGAATTTGACAGGTGCCTCACAGAATCATCGCTTTCAGGCCTTCGATTGGTTGGCCACCCCCATTGCCGTCTTGGAAAGCAATGGCATTGTCGTCTTTGTGAACTCAGAATTAGAGGACGTGATGGGCCAGTCTAGAAGGAGTTTGGAAGGAGAATCCTTTTTGAATTTCTTTTCAGATCCCAAGCCCTTGTTGCATGCACTTTCTGGCGCTAAGGCCAATGAATTTGCGGCCTTGCGCTACGACGCCGAGTTGTTGCGCATCAATCCAGAGGAGTCACTTCCTGTTCATGTGATCGTTGCGCAGTCCGATCAATCCGACGAAGTGATCATTGAATTACTGCCCATTCAACAGCAAACACGGCAGGACAGAGAAGAGCGGCTGATTGACCAGGCTCAAGCCAACAAAGAGCTCATTCGAAATTTAGCCCATGAGATCAAGAACCCATTGGGTGGTATTCGCGGTGCTGCGCAGCTGCTCGAAATGGAAATGGAGTCCAAGGAGCTGACCGAATACACCCAGGTCATCATTCGAGAAGCCGATCGTTTGCAACTCTTGGTAGACCGGTTGTTGGCGCCGCATCGCCGGCCCCACATGGTGGGAGATGTCAATATCCATGAAGTTTGTGAGCGGGTGCGCTCACTTGTTGTGGCTGAATTTCCAAAAGGTTTGCGGGTCATCAGAGACTACGACACTTCCATTCCCGAATTCAGAGGCGACAGGGAGCAGCTTATTCAGGCTGTTTTAAACATCGCTCACAACGCAGCCTTAGCCTTGACAGATCGGGTGACTGAGGGCGATGCCCAACTTACTTTTAAGACGCGTATTACCCGCCAAGTGACATTTGGCAAACAGCGTTATCGACTGGCATTGGAATTGCATGTGATAGACAACGGGCCTGGTGTTCCAGACTCCATCAAAGACCGAATTTTCTTCCCACTGATTTCTGGAAGAGAAGGCGGCTCTGGCTTAGGTCTTACTTTGGCGCAGACCTTTGTTCAGCAGCACCACGGCATGATTGAGTGTGAAAGCGTGCCAGGTCGAACAGATTTCAAAATTTTGATTCCGTTGCCCTGATCTGATAGCAGACAGTGCATTCTTTTTAGAGAAAGTTAAGTCATATGAAGCCTATCTGGATCGTAGACGATGACCAATCCATCCGATTCGTCTTAGAAAAGGCTCTCCTTCGCGAAGGCTTGAGTACTCGCAGTTTTACCAATCCGCGTGAAGTCCTTGCAGCGCTCGCCACAGAAGACGGCAGTGAAGGCCCTCAGGTCTTGGTCAGTGACATTCGCATGCCAGGTGGATCGGGCTTAGATTTGTTAACGCAAGTCAAGCAGCAACTGCCTGCATTGCCAGTCATTATCATGACGGCCTTTTCTGATCTGGACAGTGCTGTTTCAGCTTTTCAAAATGGCGCTTTTGAATACTTGCCCAAGCCATTTGACTTGCCCAAGGCCATTGAGCTGATTCGACGCGCGCTTGAAGAAAGTCAGCGCGAAGAAGTGGCTGAGGAACTCATGGCTGCGACGCCAGAGATGATGGGTCAAGCGCCCGCCATGCAGGATGTTTTCAGAGCCATTGGTCGACTTTCGCAAAGCAATGTGACCGTCATGATCACCGGAGAATCTGGTTCTGGCAAGGAGCTGGTGGCTCGTGCATTGCACAAGCATTCCCCCAGAGCCAATGGCCCTTTTGTGGCCATCAATACGGCGGCCATTCCGAAAGACCTGTTGGAGAGTGAGCTTTTCGGTCATGAGCGAGGTGCATTTACAGGTGCTCAAACATCAAGGCGCGGCAGGTTTGAACAAGCAGAAGGCGGCACCCTGTTTTTAGATGAAATTGGCGACATGCCTTTTGACCTTCAGACGCGTTTGTTGCGCGTTTTGTCTGATGGCCACTTTTACAGAGTGGGCGGGCACACTTCGGTGAAGGCCAATGTGCGAGTCATTGCTGCCACACACCAAGACTTAGAGCAAAGGGTTAAAGAAGGCGTGTTCAGAGAGGACTTGTTTCACCGCCTGAATGTCATTCGACTGCGTTTGCCTGCTTTGCGTGAACGCAGAGAAGACGTTCAAGTTTTAACCAAACACTTCTTGCTGCAAAGTGCGCAGCAATTGGGTGTTGAGCCCAAGCGAATTTCAGATCAAGCGCTTGAAATATTGGGACAGTTTAATTTTCCTGGCAACGTTCGCCAATTGGAAAATATTTGCCATTGGCTGACGGTGATGGCACCTGCCCAAATGATTGAGGCCAAGGACCTGCCACCCGAAGTCTTGCTGCACAACAATGCCGTGAATGTAAGCCCTCAAGGTGTCATTACCGCAGGAGAATTGATCCCATTGAGCGAGAGTACACCCCTAGCAGCCGCTATCGGCACACCGCCCGCTCTGGTGAACTTAGGCGCACATGCAGGTTGGGAGAGCGCGTTAGAGGTGGAGGCTTTGCAGCTGTTGGGGACAGATCGCCAAGACGTTTGGGACGTCCTGACCAAACGCTTTGAATCCTTGCTGATTCAAGCAGCACTGGCGACTACCCGCGGTCGACGCATTGAAGCGGCTGTTAAGTTGGGTATTGGTCGCAATACCATTACTCGAAAAATTCAAGAGCTTCACATTGAAGCTTAATTCTTGAAAAAAAAGGCCTTCAGATGAAGGCCTTTTTTTGGGGGTCAAGAGAGGCGATAGTTCAGTTGCGTTTTATTTTGAGTAAATGATGCCGCCATTGCTGTTGACTGCGATGTACATGTTTTGTGCTCTTAGCAAATAGGTGAGATTGGCGTCGGTTTTGCTTGCTTGGGGTTTCCAAGTGATGCCATCCAAACTGATCACAACAGTGCCGCCTGAACCTACGGCCAAGAACTGATTGGTGGCGGACAGTGCATTGAAATTGGCAGTGGAATTGGCACTCTGAGCTGTCCATGTGATGGCGTCAGGGCTGCTCAAGATGGTGCCGTTGGCGCCAACGGCAATGAATTGATAACTGGTGACATTGTTGGTGAAGTTTGTCATTGAACCAACGCCTTTGAGGTCAGCTGAGCTGCCTGACTTTTGAGCTGTCCATGTCAAGCCATCACCGCTGGTCAGAATGGTGCCGCCAGCACCGACAGCCAACCAATTGCCTGCGCTTGAGTATGAAATGCCATGAAGCTTGGTTGTGGTTGGCACGCTTGTCGTCACGGTCCAAGTGATGCCATCCTTGCTGGTCACAATGGCGCCGTTGTCACCCACTGCAATGGCCAAGCTGCCATTGGTCGCAATGGCATTTAAGTTGTGAGGGGTGACTTTGGTGGACAGCTTCCAAACTTTGGAATCGGTGCTGTAAAGGATGGTGCCCCCTTCGCCTACCGCCATGAATTTGGTGAAACTGTATTCGGCCGCATGCAGGTTAACGTTGACAACAGGTGTGATGGCTGTCCAAGTGTTGAAGTCTGCAGCTCGAAACATCTTGCCGCCATTGCCAACGGCCAAGTAAGTGTAAAGCACAGTATTGCTGGCGATGTCTAAGTAGCTGCCATAAGTCAGTCCTGTGGGCGTACCTGTGTTCAATGTGCTGGATGAGGTCCACTCGGAGCCTGCTAAGCGAGGCGTGGCGGCAACTGTTGGCGTGGCGTCTCCACCTGGGCCGTTGTTGGTTCTGCCCGTCATGAAAAATGAGTAGGGCGTGCCATTGGTCAGGCCAGTGACCACATAAGGTGATGTCACTTTGAGTCGGTATGTTGAGCCCGATGTGGCGAGCCAGTTGTTTAAGCTTAAGTTGGGGTTGTTGGGAGCTGCAAAAATCCAGTATTCAACCCCTGGGGTTTCTTTCCAACTCACAGTCACCTGACTGTCTCCGGCAACAACACTCAAACCGCCGATGGGCGGTGCAGGCGTTGAGGGCGTGGAGCTGCCGCCACAAGCTGCCAAAAGCAGGGCCGATACCAGAACCAGCAAGTAAGCGCGAATGGAATGCAAAGACATGAAAATTTCCTGTACGGAACCGATGAAACCCAAATTCTAAGTGACCAGACTGGGAAATGTGCCAATGTCAGAGTTTAGGCCTTCGTGGATGCTATTTTTAACTTTATTAAGTGACTAAAATGGTGCTCGGTGTCAAAGTTATTCCAGAAAGAGATCTCAATATGAATGTTGCAATTGCCTCTTTGTTGGTGGCGGGCTTGATGCCCATCGTTTGTGCTGGTATTGCCAAAGCTGGCAAGAAGAATTACGACAATCACAATCCGCGTGAGTGGTTGGCGCAACAAACGGGCTACCGAGCCAGGGCCAATGCGGCACAAGGCAATTGTTTTGAGGCATTTCCTTTTTACGCCATTGGTATTTTGGCCGCCATGCATGCCCAAGTACCCCAGGAGCGCATTGACATTTACGCTGGCGTTTTCATTGTTGCTCGAGTGGTCTACGTTGCCTGCTATGTGATGGACAAAGACAAGCTTCGCTCACTGGCTTGGTTCGTTGGTTTTCTCTGCACGCTTGGTTTGTATTCAGCCAGCCTGGGTGCTTAATTACACCCCACAAGAGGGCGCACTCACTGTGAAGTGAGGCGCCTTTTTTGTTTTCATTTGCTCCAGGTATCTTTCAGTCCCGTACAGCGGTTAAAGACCAGTTTGTTGTCCGTATGGTCTATGCGATCTGCCACAAAGTAGCCGTGTCTCTCAAATTGAAATTTGGCATCGGGTGCACTGCTCGCCAATGCAGGTTCGACAAAAGCGGTTATCACTTTCAGGCTTTCTGGGTTAAAGCTGGTCAAAAAGTCTTTGCCACCTGCATCTGGATGGGCTTCTGTGAACAAGCGGTCGTACATGCGCACTTCAGCCGAAACTGCATCAGCCTGTGACACCCAAGTCATCACACCTTTGACTTTCACACTGTCAGAGCCTAGTGTGCCGCTTTTGGTGTCTGGTATCAATTGCGCAAGCACTTCGGTGACCTTGCCATCGGCATCTTTGTTGGCGCCTGTGCATTCAATGACATAGCCGTATTTCAAACGAACTTTGTTGCCAGGGAACAAACGAAAGAAGCCTTTGGGTGGGCTTTCTTCATAGTCAGAGCGCTCGATCCAAAGCGATTTTCCAAATTGGAAATGCCTTTGCCCTAACTCTGGATGATGCGGATGAACAGGTGCGTGACAGGGCTCTAGCTTGCCTGCACCCATGAGTTCATCCCAATTCGTGATGGTGAGCTGAAGGGGGTCGAGGACGGCCATGGCGCGCGCAGCTTTGGGGTCTAGGTCATCGCGCAAACAACCCTCTAAGGTACTGTAGTCAATCCAAGAATCACTTTTGGTCACGCCAATGCGTTCTGCAAAAAGCTGCAAACTCTCGGGTGTGTAGCCGCGGCGACGAAGTCCCACAATGGTGGGCATGCGGGGGTCGTCCCATCCATTGACTTTGCTTTCATTGACCAATTGGGCTAACTTGCGTTTGCTGGTGATCACGTAGGTGAGGTTGAGTCTTGCAAATTCGTATTGCTTCGGATTGGGACTTGAAAGAAGCGCCGCCAATGGCGTGCCATCTGCTTGTGTGTGGCTTTCGCTCAAGCGCGTTAAAAGCCAATCGTAAAACGGGCGCTGATCTTCAAACTCAAGCGTGCAAATGCTGTGGGTGATTTGCTCTAGCGCATCTTCAATGGGATGCGCGAAGGTGTACATCGGGTAAATGCACCATGTATCGCCGGTGTTGTGGTGCGTGGCCCTTCGAATGCGGTAAATGGCAGGGTCGCGCAGGTTGATATTGGGCGATGCCATGTCAATTTTGGCGCGAAGGACAGCTGCACCATCGGCTAGCTT
>JBIIJK010000020.1:0-32975 GCA_044233865.1 Limnohabitans sp. | reverse complement strand
GGCTTGACTTTGTCGTTTGCTGTGCTCATGGCACGATTTTAGAGCCAGACGACGCCATGTGAAGCTTCTCTGAGGTGATAATTGAAGGGTAACTAAGGAGCACTGGTGGATTTAATGTTGCTGGCCAAAGCCGCTGCCATGGGCGTGGTGGAAGGCTTGACCGAATTTTTGCCCATTTCATCAACTGGTCATCTGATTTTGGCCGGTGCCTTGCTTGGTTTTAACGATGACAAAGCCAAGGTTTTTGACATCGCCATTCAAACGGGTGCTATCTTTGCCGTCATCTTGGTCTATTGGGAAAAAATTCGATCTACGGCCAAAGCTTTCAGGTATCAAGTCGAAGCGCAGCGCTTTGTTCTCAACGTGTTCATTGGATTTTTTCCAGCCGTGGTGTTGGGCTTGCTTTTTGGCAAGTTGATCAAAGAACATTTGTTCAACCCTTGGGTTGTGGCCACGACCTTCATTGTGGGTGGCTTCATCATTTTGTGGGCTGAGAGAAGGCCGCCTTCCAGTGTACGCATTCGCACAGTAGAAGACATGAGAGGCCGTGACGCCTTGATGGTGGGGCTCGTTCAATGCTTGGCCATGATTCCTGGCACCAGTCGCAGCGGTGCCACCATCATTGGGGGCATGTTGCTAGGTTTGTCGCGCAAAGCGGCCACTGATTTTTCATTCTTTTTGGCCATTCCAACACTCATTGGTGCTGGCGTCTATAGCCTCTACAAAGAGCGCGCGCTGCTGTCTGTGGAAGATATTCCCATGTTCGCCACAGGCTTGGTGGTGTCCTTCATCAGCGCTTGGATTTGCGTGAGGTGGCTCTTGAAGTACATCGCTACGCACAGCTTTGAAATCTTTGCTTGGTACCGCATTGCTTTTGGCATTGTGGTGCTTGTAACTGCTTGGACAGGCTTGGTCGACTGGGCACCTTAAAAGGGCACCTACAAGCTACTTAATGCGCACCCATGTTTCGCAAGGCAGCTTCTACGGCAGCGGCTGTGGCAATGGGCTTTTCCATGGGAAACAAATGAGAGCCATCTAGCCACATCACTCTGCCTTTGGAGACTTTGTCGGTTAACTCCGAGCCAACCAGGCGCATCTCTCTAGAGTGTGTACCGCCAATGAACGCCACATTGCATTTGAGCGGTTGTCGCTTGAGCATCGATGGCAAGTTGTGGGGCAAGGTGTTGTAAATGGCCGTTTCAATGACGCGATCAAAGCTTAAAACACGCTCGCCATTTTCGATGCGAGTGCCAAATTCTGCGTAGTCTCTGAGGGCATCAGGATGCCAGTGAGCAAATGCGCGTTTGTGTTGAAAGTGCTCAATCACTGCTTCAATGTTGGGCCAATGTTGTCGGCGTGATTTGCTGATTCGGCCTGGACTGACAGAGCCAATCCAGTTGGTTTTTTTGACCAAATTGAGCGCACTGGCTTTCCAACCACCCACCACGGGTGAGTCAAGAAGGACTACACCCGCTGTTAAATCAGGGTGCTTGGAGGCGCACATCAAACTGAGAAGTCCGCCTAGAGAGTGTCCAATGAGGTAAGACTTGCTGCCCGTTTGATCCGCAGATTTTTTTGCAAAATCTGCCAGTTCTTGGACCAAGTAAGGCCAATTGCTGGTGACTGGAAACAGAGGGTCGTGGCCAAACTTTTCAATCGAGGAGACTTTGAAACCTCTTCGGCTTAAGTCTTTTGTGAAACTTCGGTAAGTGCTGGCCGGGAATCCGTTGCCGTGCGAAAAAATGACGTTGTTCATTGGCTCAATTTTCTGAACGCTTTAAGACGCGCTGCAAACTGTACAGGGCTTCTAAGGCTTCGCGGGGGCTGAGCGCGTCGGGATCGATTTGATTCAGAGCAGCTTCTAAAGCGGAAGGCCCTGCATGCTCTGATTCAGGCGGCGGGGCAAACAGATCGACCTGAATGCGGTTTTCATTGGCGCCGGCTTCCAGTGCGGTCAAAGTGTGACGCGCATGGTTCAAAACAGAAGTGGGCATGCCAGCCAAGCGCGCTACTTGCACCCCATAACTCTTGCTTGCAGGGCCCGCTTGCAGCTCATGCAAAAAGACAATGTCATTGCCCGATTCTGTGGCACCCACGTGCATGTTCAAAGCGGCATGGTGGGAGGCAGGAAACTCGGTGAGCTCAAAGTAATGTGTGGCAAACAGCGAGAAGGCTTGCGTCTTGTCGTGCAAATGCGTGGCAATGCCACTGGCCAAGGCCAGGCCATCAAAGGTGGAGGTGCCGCGACCAATTTCGTCCATGAGCACCAAAGACAAAGGCGTGGCACTGTGCAAAATTTGAGCAGCTTCGGTCATTTCCAACATGAACGTCGATTGGGCATTGGCCAAGTCATCGGCAGCACCGATGCGGGTGTGAATGGCATCAATGGGGCCAAGTCTGCAACTGCTGGCGGGCACATGGCTGCCGATACTGGCTAACAGCACAATCAATGCGACCTGGCGCATGTAGGTGGACTTGCCGCCCATGTTAGGGCCCGTGATGATTTGCAAACGTTGCTTGCTGTTCATCAAACAATCGTTGGCAATGAAGCTGCCGCCTGAGGTTTCGGCCAATCGCGCTTCAACAACGGGGTGGCGGCCTTGGCGAATTTCAATGCAGGGCTCTTTGGCAAACTGAGGTGCGCACCAGTTCAATGTGATGGCGCGCTCGGTCAGTGTGCAAAGGGCATCCAAAGCTGCCATGGCTTGCGCCAATTTGGTGAGGGCTTGGATGTGGGTTTGCAGTTGCTCGAGCAAAATTTCGTAAAGGTATTTTTCGCGGGCCAAAGCACGCTCTTGCGCAGACAAGGCCTTGTCTTCAAAGGCTTTCAGCTCGGGCGTGATAAAACGCTCGGCATTTTTCAAAGTTTGGCGGCGTCGGTAGTCATCTGGTACTTTGTCGATTTGACCTTGCGTGACTTCAATGTAGAAGCCGTGCACCCTGTTGAACTGAACTTTCAAATTGGCAATGCCAGTCCGCGCTTTTTCACGCGTTTCCAACTCAAGCAGGAAGTCGTCGCAATTGGTTTGAATGGCACGCAGTTCGTCCAGTTCTGAATCAAGGCCGTTGGCCATCACGCCGCCATCGCGAATTAAATTCGCGGGTTCTTCCAGGAGGGCTTGTTGCAATATTTCTGTGAGTCCAACGGGCGGCTGCAAATCGAAATGAATATCGTGCAATAACTTGGTGGGGGACAAGTGGCCCAAAGTGTCTTGCAAGTGATACGACAAAGATGCGGAACGGATGAGTGCATTTTTGAGGGCGATCAATTCACGCGGTCGCACTTGTTTTAGCGCAATGCGCGCAGTAATTCGCTCCACATCGCTGGCGCCTTTGAGTTGTTCGCGCAATCTGACCCAGATGGCCACGCCGCTATGGGCGGCTGCGCTGTTGTCGTTCAGCTGATCAAGGGCGGCCAAACGCTCTACCGCAACTTGCCTTTCGCGCGGTGGATTAAGCAGCCATTGTTTGAGTTGACGGCTGCCCATGCCTGTCATACAAGTGTCTAGCAAAGAGAAGAGGGTGGGCGAGTCTTCGCCCCGCAAAGTTTGTGTGAGTTCTAAATTACGGCGCGTGCTGGTGGGCAGGTCAATGAGTTCTTTGGCCTTTTGTACCTTGAGCTGCGACACATGTGGCAGTGATCGACCTTGCGTATGTTCTGCATAAGTGAGCAAAGCACCTGCTGCAGCATGAGCATGACTGAGCTTGTCGGCATCCCATGCGGCCAGGCTGGCCACATTGAGCTGTTTGATCAGTTTGCTGTGTCCTAAACCAGCTTCGTATTGAAAGTCGGGCCGCAGCGTGAGTGACAAAGCCACGCCACGTTGACCCAAGCGCATTGATTGAAGTTGTTGTTCCCATTTGGGTGTGATGCTGGCGCTGACCAACAACTCGCTGGGTGCAATTCTCTCAAGCCAATCGGCCAATTCATCGTGCGTGCATTCAGCCAAATGCAAGATGCCTTGTGTGACACTCAGCCAAGCCATGCCGCACGCATTGCGCGGCGCAATGTGCAATGACAACAAAATGGCTTCGCTTTTGTCAGACAGCAACTCAGTGTCTGTGAGCGTGCCGGGTGTGACAACGCGCACCACTTTGCGCTCTACAGGCCCCTTGCTGGTGGCCACATCGCCCACTTGCTCGCAGATGGCCACCGACTCACCTAGTTTGATGAGTTTGGCCAAATAGTTTTCGACAGAATGAAAGGGCACACCGGCCATGGCAATGGGCTTGCCTGCTGTTTGACCGCGGTGCGTGAGAGTGATGTCCATCAGGCCCGCTGCACGCTCGGCGTCTTCAAAGAACATTTCGTAAAAGTCACCCATCCGGTAAAAAACAAGCGTGTCAGGAAACTCCGCCTTGATGCGCAGATACTGCTGCATCATGGGCGTGTGAGCACTCAAGTCGAGCGCGTCGGTCATGGCTTAGATGGGGCTGTCGGTTGAGGTTTGGCGCGCTTCCGTGTCCTTGATGTCGGCTGCTCGCATGGCCGCTTTTTCGCCAGCACT
Source organism: Limnohabitans sp. (assembly GCA_044233865.1). GTDB lineage: Bacteria > Pseudomonadota > Gammaproteobacteria > Burkholderiales > Burkholderiaceae_C > Limnohabitans_A. The sequence goes on along the minus strand of JBIIJK010000020.1, from coordinate 28,467 downwards.
GGCGAATTTGCTGTACTTGCTGAGAATAGGCACCAGCTGTCCGTAAATTTTGGGCGTACCTGCCAAGCATTCTTTTTGATCCAAGAAATCGGCTTCGCCCGTGAAGTTGCCCACCAAGCCGCCCGCTTCAGTGACCAGCAAGGAGCCCGCAGCAACATCCCAAGACTGAAGACCTGTTTCGAAGAATGCATCTGTAAAACCAGCGGCTACATAGGCCAAATCCAAGGCTGCAGCACCCGGCCTGCGCAGACCCTCGGTGCGCTGCATCACCTCGCCCATCATGCGCAAGTATTGGTTGAAGTTGTCACCCGGACGGAAGGGGAAGCCTGTGGATATAAGGCACTCATGCATTTGGGTGCGCTTGCTGGTGCGTAAGCGGCGGTCGTTCATGTAGGCGCCGCGGCCTTTGGTGGCTGTGAACAAATCGTTGCGTGAGGGGTCGTAGACCACGGCTTGTTCTACTTTGCCATTAACGGCCAACGCAATGCTGACGCAGTAAACAGGAAAACCGTGAATGAAGTTGGTGGTGCCATCCAGTGGATCGATGATCCACACATGATCGGCATCGGGGTTGCCATGCGTTTTGCCAGACTCTTCGGCCAAGATGCCGTGATGAGGGTAGGCGGTAAGTAGGGTCTCGATGATGGTGTTTTCACTGGCCAAATCGACTTCGGTCACGAAATCATTCACTTGTTTTTGCGAAATTCGAACAGCCTCCACATCCAAAGCGGCGCGGTTGATGATGGCGCCGGCGGCGCGTGCAGCCTTGACGGCTACGTTGAGCATGGGGTGGAGATTTGTCGACATGAATTTTTAAGAGCAAAACCGGAGGTCCTCTGTGCGATGTCAGAGGCGAATGGCGCATTTTCCCATGAAATTTGACCCTCGGCGCAGACCACTGTTCGTTTTGCTCATTTTGAGTACTTGGAACTGGGACAATAGGCCCTATGCGAACCCGATTTATCTTGATTGAAACCAGCCACCCAGGCAATGTGGGTGCGGCCGCCCGTGCCTTGAAGGTCATGGGATTCGATGAAATGGTGTTGGTGGCGCCGCGCTATGCCAATATTTTGCGCAAAGAAGAAACCATCCAAAGGGCCAGTGGCGCCAACGATGTACTGGACAAAACCCGCATTGTGGACACCCTAGAAGAGGCTTGTGAGGGCATCTCTCACCTGTGTGCCACAGCCATGACACCTCGTGATTTCGGCCCTCCAACAAGATCACCCAGAGAGCACTTTGAAGGGCTGTTGAATCGGTCTCTTGGACTGGCTCCAAGGCATGTTGTCCAAGACGATGAACCTAAGCTAAAAGAGGTCATTTCGTCGATTGGATTTTTGTTTGGCTCCGAACGTTTTGGCATGAAAAACGAGGATGTTTACAAGTGCCATGTGGCTTTGTCTATTCCGACCAATCCTGAGTTTGGCTCTTTGAATTTGGCTGCAGCCATTCAATTGGTGGCCTATGAATGGCGTTTGGCCTTGGGTGGTTTTCCTGTTGTATCCCATGAGCTTGAGTCAACTTTGGCCGATGCAACTCAAGTAGCAGGCATGCTCAGTCATTTTGAAAAAGCCTTGGTTGAAATTGGCTTCCTCGATCCGATGGCCCCTAAAAAACTCATGCCCCGTTTGAATCAGCTGTTCAATCGAGCCGACCTGACACCGGAAGAAATCCATATTCTCAGAGGTGTTGCTAAAGCCATGATCGAAACAGCTCGCTCAAAAAGGTAGACTCGTCGCAAAACCATTAGCTTATGTTCTCTCGCATCCAATCCGACATTCAATGCATCCTTGACCGCGATCCTGCTGCGCGCACATCCTGGGAAGTGCTCACGTGTTACCCAGGTCTTCATGCAGTGGTCATGCACAGGTGGGCCCATGCATGCTGGCACATGGGGTTCAAATGGTTGGGCCGATTTATTTCCAATTTTTCACGCTGGGTCACGGGCATTGAAATTCACCCAGGTGCCAAGTTGGGCGAGCGAGTATTTTTTGATCACGGGATGGGCATCGTGATTGGTGAAACAGCCGAGATTGGCGACGGTTGCACCATTTACCACGGCGTTACGCTGGGCGGCACATCCTTGTACAAAGGTGCAAAGCGCCATCCTACTTTGGGCAAAGATGTGGTCATTGGCGCAGGCGCCAAAGTGTTAGGTGGATTCACTGTAGGTGATGGCGCTAAAGTGGGGTCCAACGCAGTGGTCACCAAGCCGGTGCCAGAAGGCGCTACAGCTGTGGGCAATCCTGCGCGCATCATTCAGGAAGATACCGATGTACAGCGCGAAGCAACAGCATCCAAAATGGGTTTCTCAGCTTATGGCGTGACACAAAACGACGATCCCTTGTCGCAAGCGATGCGCGGATTGATCGACAACGCAGCCAGTCAAGAACATCAAATTGCCATGCTCTGGCAAGCGCTTGAAAAAATGAATTCAGAAGCTGGCAATTCAGCGACCCTTCAAATGCCTGGCGATGCAGCCAAGCGCGAAACCTTTGAAGCTGAAAAACTCAATCAGTTGCTGGACAAGTAAAGCTCAAGGTTTGGGTGGCCGGATGGCCGTTTTGGGTCTGAAGGCTTTGCACACTTCGTCGTGTGTTTCCAGATAAGGACCGCCAATCAAATCAATGCAGTAGGGCACGGCCGCGAAAATGCCATGCACCAAGCTTTGCCCTTGGCTGTCTTTCAAGCCTTCTAATGTTTCTGCAATCGATTTGGGTTGACCTGGAAGATTGATGATCAAACTCTGACCCCGAATGACGGCCACTTGTCTTGAGAGGATGGCGGTGGGCACAAATTTCAAACTGATCTGACGCATTTGTTCGCCAAAGCCAGGCATCTCTTTGTCGGCAACAGCCAAAGTTGCTTCTGGGGTGACATCTCGAATGGCTGGGCCTGTGCCGCCTGTCGTGAGCACCAAACTGCAGCCAGCCTCCACCAATTCAATCAGTATGGCACTGATGCGCTCTTTTTCGTCGGGGATAAGTCTCGACTCGAATTGCAATGGGTTTTTCAAGGCATGGCCAAGCCATGTTTGAAGTGCCGGCAGTCCTTTGTCTTCGTAGACGCCCGTACTGGCACGGTCGCTGATGGAGATGATGCCAATTTTGACGGGATCGTGCTCTGTGCTTGATGTGTCTTGTGATGGCGTCATGTTCAATGTTTATTGATCGTCGTCGTTAACTTGGTTGGCAGAGTTGCCTTGCGAGGCGCTGCTCATTTCTGCGCGCACCAGCTGAAATATTTCGCGGTAAGCGCGACTTTGCCTTGGCGCCAAGCCTTGAGAAACACTGGCCGCAGAAATGGCCGGCGCATCTTTGCGGGCTTGCCGAATCAGGGCGCGCAATTGTTGGCTGTCGGTATCTGGAAAGTTTTTCAGCCATTCACCACATGCATCGTCATCACTGATTAGGCGGTCGCGCCATTGCTCAGCCAAGTGCAGTTGCAATGTTTCTTGTGCCGACCCTTGGTTTTGTTCCAGCAGGGCTGCCTTGACACTTTCAATGACGTCGTCGTCGAGTTTGCGCATGAGCTTGCCAATGAATTGCATTTGACGGCGCTTGCCTTCAAAGTTGGTAATTCGCTTGGCATCCGCCACGGCATCGACCAATTTTTCGGGCAGGTCGGCTTTGGCCATCAGATCGGGGCGTAAATCCAATAGACTCTCACCCAGTTTCTGTAGCTCATCGCTCTCTTTTTTAAGGTCAGTGCGGCTGGGTTCATCGCCCCCCTTGAGCTCGCGTTTGAGTTCGAGGTCAAGCTCGCTGCCTTCGGCAACAAATTGACCTTGAACGAAATAACCTTTTTTGAATTTACGGGACATGTGAGCTCTTAAGCCTTTTCAGCGGGACGGCAAGTATCATAGCCTTCACTGTGAATTTTAAATAATCGACTGTTTTGACGAATTCGACGCAAATGATGAAAAAAACCAAGCCCCAGACTGCCAAGGCCCCTTCCAAGACTCACAACGCGCATGCGCATGACGGTTTCAGCTACAGCCGCAACTTTTTTGAAGGCTTGGTTGATTCTGCCTTGAAACACGCCAAAAAAATCGGTGCTACCGATGCAGGGGCCGAAGCCTCTGAAGGCTGCGGGTTGAGTGTGAGCGTGCGCAAGGGTGAGCTAGAAACAGTGGAGCGCAATCGTGACAAGTCCTTGGGCGTCACGGTTTATGTGGGCCACAGACGCGGTAACGCCAGCACTTCTGACTTCTCGGAGGCTGCCATTCAGCAAACCGTTCAAGCAGCCTTCGACATTGCGCGTTTCACCGCTGAAGATCCGACTGCAGGCTTGCCTGATGAAGACGACATTGCCAAGCTTCAACCTGAATTGGATTTGTTTCATCCTTGGTCAATCAACAGCGAAGAGGCGGCCAAGTTGGCTTTGGCTTGTGAAGCCGCCGCGCTCAAAACCAGTCGACGCATTACCAACAGTGAAGGTGCTGGCGTGTCTGCACAGCAGAGCCATTTCTTCAGCGCTCACACGCACGGATTTCGGGGCGGTTACGCCAGTTCACGTCACAGCATGTCAGTGGCGCCTATTGCATCACTGCCTGGCAAAAATGCAGAAATGCAACGCGATGCTTGGTACACCTCCATGCGTGCAGCCGATCAGATGGCCTCGCCTGAAGCCGTAGGACGTTACGCTGCTGAGCGCGCGTTAAGCCGTTTAGGCAGCCGCAAAATACCCACCACAGAGTGCCCTGTTTTGTTTGAGTCTCCTGTGGCAGCTGGATTATTGGGCGGCTTTGTGCAGGCCGTGAGTGGCGGTTCTTTGTACCGCAAGAGCAGCTTCTTGTTGGACTCCATGGGCAAGCAAGTCTTTTCCAAACACATTGACATTTCGGAAGATCCCCATGTGTTGCGTGGCAAAGGCAGCTCGCCATTTGACGATGAAGGCGTGCGCGGTTTGAAGCGCAAAGTGGTCTCGGGTGGCCGTGTCGAAGGTTACTTCTTGAGCAGCTACTCAGCACGCAAATTGGGCATGAAGACCACAGGCAATGCCGGTGGCTCGCACAACTTGATCATGTCGTCCAAGTTGACGCGTTCAGACGATGACCTCCAAGCCATGCTGCAAAAACTGGGCACCGGTTTGTTCGTGATTGAACTCATGGGGCAGGGCGTGAATTACGTCACGGGCGACTACTCACGCGGCGCATCAGGCTTCTGGGTCGAGAATGGTGAAATTGCTTTCCCCGTGCACGAAATTACCATTGCCGGTAATTTAAAAACCATGTTCAAAGGCATTGAAGCGGTAGGTGCAGATGCCTACAACTATGGCGCCAAAACCATTGGCTCGGTATTGGTCAATAGGATGAAGGTCGCGGGCTCTTAATGCTTGCGCCTGAGTTGTTGGCTGCAATGGCCTCTGGCTGTTGGGCCATTGGTGCGTTGTTCTCTGCCAATGCCGCCAATCAGATGGGCGCTTTTGCTTTCACGCGGTGGCGTTTGTTTTTTGCCATGTGCTTGTTGTGGATTGCCGCAATTTATGTGGGTCGTTGGCCGGAACTCACCTTTGAAAGCATCGCATGGCTTTCTGTTTCCAGTTGGATTGGCATCTTGGTAGGCGATACAGCATTGTTCGTTTGCATGAACAGACTCGGGCCGCGGCGCTCAGGTGTTTTGTTTGCTACACACGCTCTGTTTTCCGCTTTATTGGCTTGGTTGTTCTTGGGTGAAACGCTGTGGGGCTGGACACTGATGGGTAGCGGTATTTTAGTTTCGGGCGTGATGGTAGCCACCTTGTGGGGCCGACGCGAAGAGGAAACCCACGTTTGGGAAAATACAAGTGGCATGCTTTGGTTTGGCGTGGCCATGGGTTTGTTGGCCGCCGCGGGTCAGGCTCTTGCCGCCTTGATGTTAAAACCCCTGATGAGTACCGGCATCGATGCAGTGTCTGCATCAGCAGTACGCGCCACAGCCAGCTTTGGCGCACACCTATTGCTGCTGTGGTTTGGCCTGGGCTTGTCTAAATTGAAGAACCCGCTCAATTGGAAAAACTTACTCAACACCGCCTTGAGCGCAACCGTATCCATGGTAATTGGCATGACCTTGATACTTCAAGCATTGAAGACAGGGCAAGCCAATTTGGTGGCCATCTTCTCGTCGATTGCACCGGTTTTGTTACTGCCCTTGTTGTGGGTCGTCTATCGCAGACAACCAGCCGTTGGCGCTTGGTGGGGCGGCGCCATGACCGTGGTGGGCAGCGCCATGATCGTGAGCGCGAAAATTTAATTGGGGTCAGAGCAACATTAATTTCCAATCAAAGGGGATAAAGGCTAAGGGGGGCTGACGATTTGTGGTACCCCACCATGAGGAAGCCCCCCTTAGCCTTTATCACCTTTGATTGACCAAATTAATGTTGCTCTGCCCCCAATTAAAGGCCCCCAATTAAATTACCCAGCGAGTGCAGCTTTAACTGCTGCAGACACTTGCCCCATGTCAGCTTTGCCGGCCAACTGAGTTTTGACAGCACCCATCACTTTGCCCATATCACCAGGGCCTGAAGCGCCCAAGGAAGCAACGATGGCTTGAACTGCAGCAGTCACTTCCTCGGCAGACATACGCGCTGGCAAATAGGCCTGCAACACCACCATCTCTGCTTGTTCAATGTCGACCAAATCTTGACGAGCCGCCAATTCAAAAGCCGCAATAGAGTCCTTGCGTTGCTTGACCAGTTTGTCGACGATGGCGATCACAGCAGCATCGTCTAACACCACCCGCTCATCCACTTCCTTTTGCTTCATGGCCGAAAGTAGCAAACGAATAGTGCCCAAGCGCGCTGTGTCCTTAGCGCGCATGGCATTCTTCATGTCTTCAGTAATTTGGTCTTTGAGACTCATGGTGTTTCCTAAAGTGTATGAACGCTGGCTTGAATTAAAAAAGCCCGCTTGAGCGTCCTCCAGCGGGCTTTGCTAGGCCCCAGAGGGCTTCGCAGATTCAAAAATTCAGGCGAATCTTTGAACGAAGTGAACTTTCTGCCGAAGCAGATTAGTACATCTTCTTGGGCAATTGCATGCTGCGCACGCGCTTGTAATGGCGCTTTACAGCGGCCGCTTTTTTGCGCTTGCGTTCTGTGGTGGGCTTTTCATAAAACTCACGGGCACGCAGGTCAGTCAACAGACCGAGTTTTTCAATAGTGCGTTTGAAGCGGCGAAGTGCTACGTCAAACGGCTCGTTTTCTTTCACGCGAATGGTGGTCATGGATTTCAATGTTTCCAAAATATGCCGACTGACACTGAGAGGGAAGATCGAGCCCTAACAAGCAGTTTCGGCGGGGTCCCCGTCACGAACTAGTATTTGGCAGACGGAGGATTGCCAGCGAAGCCTCAGATTATAGCCCTAAGTTTTAGACTGTTTTAAGCTGTTTCTGGGATATTTACAGGGCTAAAGCCTGTTTTTGCTTCAGGGCTTGGGCACATGCAAATGCGCTGGACCAGGCCCACTGGAAGTTGTAGCCACCCAGCCAGCCCGTGACGTCGACCACCTCTCCAATGAAATACAGGCCTGGCTGCTTGGATTCCATGGTTTGCGACGATAAATCTCGGGTGTCCACCCCGCCCAATGTGACCTCAGCCTTTTTGTAGCCCTCGCTGCCATTGGGGGTGAGTGGCCAGTGGCTCAGTGTTTGGGCCAGTTGAAGCAAGGCTTTGTCGCTGGCTTCGGCCACTGGGCGTTGCCATTGGGGGTCTTGGGCCACCCAGGCATCTGCCAGTCGGTGCGGCACCCAAGCGCCAAGCTCGTTGGCAATCAGCTTTTTGGACCTGACTTTGGCTTGCTTGAGCGAGCCCTCAAGGTCTTCTTGGGGCGCCAGGTTCAAATGAAGGGGCTGACCTTCTTGCCAATAGCTGGAAATTTGCAACACGGCTGGGCCGGACAAGCCGCGGTGTGTGAACAAAAGGTCTTCGTCAAAACGAGTGAGGGTCTTTTTGGCGCCAGTCTCGATGCTGACGGGCAACGACAAGCCCGCCAAGCCGGCATAGGGTGCCCACTCTGCGCCATCAAAGGTGAGAGGAACCAGTCCTGGTCGCCTGGCAACCAATCGCAAGCCAAATTGTTCTGCAATGCGATAGCCAAAGTCGGTGGCGCCAATTTTTGGAATAGACAAGCCGCCAGTGGCAACGACCACCGCACCGGCTTGAACTTCGCCTTGGTCAGTTTGCAATGTGTAGCCTGTGCCCTCAGCAGTGATGGCTTTCACGCCGCAGCCGTGCCAACGCATCACACTTCCCTTATCGCACTCCTTGAGAAGCATTTGAATCAGATCCTCAGCAGAACGATCGCAAAACAATTGACCCTTGTGTTTCTCATGAAAAGGAATGTCATAAGACTGCACCAGTTCAATGAAGTCTTGCGCGGTATAGCGTGACAAAGAACTGCGGCAGAAGTTCGGATTCTCACTGAGGAAATGTTTGTGGGGCGCACTGGCATCAATAAGGCGATTGGTGAAGTTGCTTCGACCGCCGCCAGAAATCCGAATTTTTTCAGCCACCTTGTGACTGTGATCGATTAACAAGACGGACAAGCCTAATTGGCCAGCTACACCAGCGCAAAAAAGGCCGGCAGCGCCGGCGCCTACGATCACCACATCACATGTTTGCATGCAGTGGGAGTGTAGGGCTAGATGACTCCGTTTGGAAAATTTGTGCGCAAGCTTGAACCACATTGCCCACGACCAAAATACTGGGGCTTTTCAGGCCTGTCTCATTCAATGTGAAAGTAAGACGATCAAGTCGCGTCAGAGCTTGGCGCTGCTCAGGCAAGCTGGCGTTTTCAATGATGGCAACGGGTGTGTCAGCAGGCAGACCCGTTAGCAGTTCAGTTTGAATATGGTCTGCGCCACTGACACCCATGTAAATGACCAATGTCAGTTTGGCATCGCGCGCAGTGGCTGCCAGTTGGCGCCAATCGGTGCCGCTGTCTCCGGGCTTGGCATGGCCTGTGACAAAAACCACGCCATGGGCATGCTGGCGGTGCGTCAGCGGTGCCCCCAAACTGCTGATCGCCGCTAAACCGGATGTGATGCCATTGATGATCGTCACCTCTATGCCCACTTCGCGAAGCTGCTCCACCTCTTCACCGCCGCGGCCAAAAATAAAGGGGTCCCCCCCCTTGAGACGCACCACGGTTTCGCCATCGTTCACAGCGTTCTCCATGAGCTTTCCAATGAAGGCTTGCGGTGTACTTTTGCATCCACCACGTTTGCCCACATGAACAATTCGCGCAGAAGGTGATGCATGTTTCAAAATTTCATCGTTGACCAAGTCATCGACCAACAAAACAGTGGCGGCTTGAATGGCTTTAACGGCTTTGAGGGTAAGCAATTCAGGATCGCCTGGGCCTGCGCCCACCAGAGTGCATGTGCCTAATGGGTAAGCTGATGGTTGGGTAAAGGATGAATCGTTGTGGCTCATAGAGATTTCAAGGCTTGCAAAATATGTTGAACTTGAAGTGATATGGGCGCAGGTACTTTGCGTTTTTGCTTCAAAACATCTTCAATGTAGGCGGCCGTTTCTGCCGCGTTGGGTTGTGGTAATACTGGAACGCTTTGAAGTGCACCGGCTTGCGCAGCTTGAACAGTTTGTGTACTGCCACCGTGAAAGAACTCCATTTGAGGGGTGCGACGCGCATCGGCAACAGGCTCGCCTTCAGTGCCTCTTAGCAAGAAAGCAGAGGCCTCTGTTAACTTGAAAGTCTGTGCCATGGAGACGGCATATTCTGGGTGCGTGTAGCTGCTGACAATGAGCGCCGAGCCTTGGCAGGGATTCATGAGCTTGACCAAACTGTGCGCAGGGTTGCGCAGATTGACCACGCGGCGAACATCGAGCAGCTTTTTCAAAGCGGGGCTCAAAACTTCAGTGGGCACCAAGTTCAATCCAGCCTGAGCTTGATCGACGGTGGTGAGCGTTTTGTATCCCAGCGCTTCAAGCACTTCAAAAGAAGTTGTCCGACTGTTTTCTGTGGGGGTGCCATGAATACACACTCGCACACCTTGCTGGCATAAAAGCAAAGCCAAAAGGGGAGCCAATGCGGGTAATTTACGAGCACCGTTGTAGCAAGGAATGACAACTGTTGGTTGTTGGCCCAACTGCGGCAGGGCATTTAAACGTGCATGAACAGCATCTAAGAAACCCGCCATTTCTTCGGGTGTTTCGCCTTTGATGCGCATCGCTAAGCAGAAGGCGCCTACCTCTAAGTCACTCACGGAGTCATCTAGGATTTGGCCTAAAAGATCGGTCGCTTGATGGCGCGACAAGGCTTTGGCACCGTCTTTGCCTCGACCAATTTCTTTGATGTAGTGACCAATGCCCATGCATGTATTGTCTCAAAGCCTAGATAACTTGGCGTTATAAGTTCAATGAGGCTCATCGCATAAACTCAGGGCCTATGCTTTTTCTTGGAATTGAGTCTTCTTGCGATGAAACCGGTGTGGCTTTGGTTGAAACCCAAGCCCATGGCGCACCACGCCTTTTGGCGCATGCTTTGTTCAGCCAAATCGACATGCACCAGGCCTATGGTGGTGTGGTGCCTGAATTGGCCAGCCGCGATCACATCAAGCGCGTCATTCCACTCACTCGGGAAGTTTTGAAAAATGCCAACATCGAATTGAACCAATTGGATGTGGTGGCCTACACCCGCGGTCCAGGACTGGCGGGAGCTTTGTTGGTCGGTGCTGGTGTGGCCTGTGCCCTTGGTGCTGCCTTGCAAAAACCAGTGTTGGGCGTTCACCATTTGGAGGGCCACTTGCTGTCCCCGTTTTTAAGTGAAGACCCGCCAGAGTTTCCTTTTGTGGCACTTCTGGTTTCAGGGGGGCACACCCAACTCATGCGGGTTGAGGCAGTGGGCACTTATGAAATTTTGGGTGAAACGGTTGACGACGCTGCGGGCGAAGCATTCGACAAGTCCGCCAAGCTCATGGGTTTGGGCTATCCGGGTGGGCCGGCACTGTCTAAGTGTGCAGAAGGCGGTAATCCGCAAGCCTTCAAACTGCCTCGCCCTTTGATGCACAGCGGCAATTTTGATTTTTCATTCGCTGGCTTAAAAACATCTGTGCTCACGCAGGCCAACAAACTGGGCGCAGCGCTGCACGACACCTGCAACACTTACAAAGCAGATTTGGCAGCATCGACTGAGGCCGCCATTGTGGAAGTGCTGGTGAAAAAATCAATGGCCGCGTTGAAGGCAACAGGCATGCGCCGTTTGGTTGTAGCGGGTGGCGTAGGCGCCAATCGTTCTTTGCGATTGCAATTGAATCAAGCCTGCGAAGAAGCAGGCGTGCGTGTGCACTATCCAGAACTTCATTTGTGCACTGACAATGGCGCCATGATTGCTATGGCAGCTGCGATGCGCGTTCAGTCAGGCAAGCAGCAAGCCGAATTGAATTATGGGTTTGATGTCAAGCCAAGGTGGCCACTGTCGAACATTGATGCTGTGCTGATCTGATTTTTTGGAACATAGTTGTGTTAGTTTTCTTTCGACTTTGGGCTCGACTATGGCAAGCCGGCATCTTGTGTTTGAGTTTTTCAGTGAATGCACAAGCACCCTCACTTCAATTGCCCCCAGTTCAACTGGCCCTCATAGAAGGAATGAGCGGGCCCTTTGCCAACACTGGTGAAGCGGTCCTTCGGAATTTGGTTTGGGCTGTTGAGCGAGTCAATGCGCGAGGCGGCGTGGCTACGCAAGAAGGCAAACGCAGATTGGTGTTGAACCGTTACGACAGCAAGGGCCAAAGTGAAGAAGCTTTAACTTCATTGCGATCGGCCATTGATTCGGGGGCTCAATTTGTTTTGCAAGGAAACTCCTCGGCCAATGCTGCTGTTTTGGTGGACGCCATTCAAAAACACAATGAGCGTGAGCCGCAAAAGCGTGTTCTCTTTTTAAACTACGCCGCTGTCGATCCTGCGCTCACACAAGAAAAATGCAATTTTTGGCATTTCAGATTTGATGCGCACGCAGACATGCGCATGGCAGCCCTGATGCAAGTGTTGAAGCAAGATACAAAATTGAAGTCGGTGTATTTGATTGGGCAAGATTACAGCTTTGGCCAATCTGTCTTGCGAGAAGCCAAACTGCAACTTGAAAAACTTAGGCCAGACATTCAAATAGCAGGTGATGAATTGCACCCCATGGGCAGAGTCAAAGATTTTCTGCCGTATGCCGCCAAAATCAAAGCGTCCGGTGCCCAGGCTGTGATCACTGGTAATTGGGGGAATGACCTGAGCTTCTTGGTGAAGGCCGCCAAAGATGTAGGCTATGAAGGCAAGTTTTACACCTTCTATGGCAATGCTTTGGGTGCACCTGCCGCAATGGGCGATGCGGGTGTTGGCAAGGTCTTGGCTATTGCCGAGTGGATGCCCAATGTACCAGGCGCTGAGAGTGCCAAGTTCTACCAATCGTTCAAGCAGCGTTTTGCAAAACCTTCTGAAGACTATTTGCACTTGCGAATGCAACTCATGGTGGAGGCCTTGGCGCAATCAATTGAAAAAGCGGGTCAGACTGAGCCCTTGGCGGTGGCCTTGCAGCTTGAAAACGCAGAGGTGAGCATGGCGGGGCAACGCGGCAAGATGCGCGCCATGGACCACCAGTTTCAGCAACCCATGGTGGTGGCCATGATGGCCAAACAAGGCGGCCCTGATGTGCCATTTGATGTGGAGGGCTCGGGTTATGGCTTCAAAGTTATTCGACAATTCAAGGCTCAAGAGTTAGAACTGCCCTCTGTTTGCAAAATGAACCGTCCTCATTTTTAAGTCCTGATTGTGAATTGAACATGAAAAAAGCCCAGAGTTAGCTGGGCTTTTTTTCAGGCAAATAAAGATGATTAAGCGGGTCTGGCCAAGCCCAATTTTTCAATGATGACTTTTTCTTTCTGATAATTGTCACGTGCAAACTTGGCGTAGTCTTCGGAGTTCATGTAAATCACCGATTGGTCAAACTTTTCAAAAGTGGCCAGTACTTGTGGATCTTCCAAAGTTTTCTTAAACGTATCATGGAGTTTGCGCGTCACTGCAGGGTCCATGCCCTTGGGGCCGCCAATGCCAAACGGAGAATCGGACACCGTGTCGTAGCCCAGCTCGGTCAGTGTGGGCACATTGGGCCAGCGTTTGGTTCGTTTGCTGCCGTATGTGGCCAACAAGCGGCAAGTGCCTGCATCGACGTGCGGCGCCCAGCCGGTGGCATCGCTGTGTGACATCACGTGGCCGCCTAACAAGGAAGCCATGCCATCGGCGTTGCCCTTGAAAGGGATGTGTTGCAACTGAATGCCTGCTTTCATGGCGAACTCTTCCACTGCCAAGTGCGGCGTTGTGCCGTTGCCAGTAGAACCAAATGTAAATTTTCCAGGGTTGGCCTTGGCGTAATCTACCAAGTCTTTGATGGACTTGATGGGCGAGTCAGAGCGCACCACAATGCCAAAGGTGTAGCCGGTTAAGCAAGCAATAAAAGTAAAGTCTTGCAAAGGATTGAATTGCATTTTTTGCATGTGTGGCAAACGCAAAATACCAATGGTCAACTGTGACAGGGTGTAGCCATCGGGTTTGGCGCTGACCAATTCATTGGGGCCGAGCATCCCGCTGGCGCCGGCCTTGTTTTCAATGACCACAGGACTACCCAAAATTCGGGTGGCACTTTCAGCCAAGGCGCGCATGACGCCGTCGGTGGATCCACCTGCAGGCCAAGGGCAAATCAGCTTAATGGGTCTTGCAGGGAAATTGCTTTGCGCCATGGCCGGCATGGCGATGCTGACGGCGCCTGCCAAGCTGGCTTGAAGAACGTCGCGTCTGTTTAAATCAATTGTCATTTGAAAAGTCCAAAAAAACTTGTTGAAAGGATGTGTTGGGTGAACGCTGCTTATTCGGCTTTGGCGCCAGACTCTTTGACCACTTTGGCCCACTTCACAATTTCAGTTGCTTGGTATTTGGCCAGTTCATCGGGGGATGAAAGAACAGCTTCTAATCCTAATGTTTTCATACGCTCTGCCACATCAGGCAATTTGAAAACACGCAACACTTCTGCATTCAATCTGTCAATGACAGGCTTGGGCGTGTTGGCAGGGGCAAACATGGCAAACCAGGTGATGGCTTCAAAGCCGGGCAATGATTCAGCCACGGTGGGCACATCGGGCGCAGCGGCAGAGCGCTTGGCCGTAGTTTGCGCAATTGCCCGAATCTTGCCTTCTTTGGCCAAAGGCAAGGCAGAGGGCATGTTGTCGAACACCAATTGAACACTGCCACCTAACAAGTCAGGCACGTAAAACTGACGACCTTTATAAGGCACGTGCGTCATGCTGGTGCCGGTCATTGACTTGAACAATTCACCTGACATGTGAACCGAGGTGCCAATGCCTGGTGATGCATAGGAGAGTTTGTTTGGATTGGCCTTCATGTAGGCAATGAGCTCGTTCACGGTTTTAACGGGCACGTCGTTGTTGACCACCAACAAATTAGGGGCTGATGCAATCAAGGAGATTGGTGTGAAGTTTTTCACCATGTCATAGGGCATTTTTTCGTAGAGTGCGCCATTGATGGAGTGCGTGCCGACAGTGCCCATGACGATGGTGTGCCCATCGCCAGGTGCTTTGGCCACAATGTCGCTGCCAATGTTGCCACCTGCGCCTGGTTTGTTGTCAATCACAACGGGCTGACCCAACTGGGCTTTTTCACTGAACAAACGGGCCAAAATGTCGGGTGCGCCACCTGTAGGGAAGGTCACAACCAAACGAATGGGCTTGTTAGGGTAGGCTTGCGCCATGGCGCTTGAACTTGCGAGAAGCCCGAAGCCCATCGTACTTGCCAAGCTGACGGCTCCGATGAGGCTGAGGCCAAAACGGCGGGTAGACTTTCCGAGGTGTTTAGAAAACTGCACAGCATGACTCCTGTTTGTGATTTTGTCGTTACACACTTTAGAGTGCAGACAAAAGCGGGGGGAGGGTGAAAACCCCTGTAAAGAGCGTAATTTGGCACCTAGGCGTCAGTCTGGGTCTAAGGAAGCGCTCCATCGGTCGTTCCACCCCACCTGCTTGGCTTTTTCTAAATCTCGGCGATTTCTTTTGGTGGGGCGGCCCTGTTCAATGCTCAGGGCGGGTTCTCTGGACAGACGCTTTTGCACGCTGATTTTGTCTCTGAGTTCTAGGCTGTCATTCGTTTCTTCGTACAAAGCTTGCGCGGTTGGCGCAGGGCCCCGTTGGTCACTGATGGCTAAAACCTTGACTGTTCGGGTGATGTCGCCTTGTCTGGCTTTGACGGTGTCGCCCACTTTCACTTCTCTAGAGGCCTTGACGGTCTGGTCATTGATGGCCACACGTCCTTTGTCTATTTCGTCTGTGGCCAGGGACCGGGTTTTGTAAAAACGGGCAGCCCAAAGCCATTTATCGATTCTGATTTTGTCCATATGAAGCTTATTTTGAAGTGATTTTGAAGCCTCCTGGCCGGTTGAGCACTGTTTTTTTAGCCAGTTAAGCCCTAGGGGGTTCCCGTGTTGCAGGCCTGTGGTTATAATTCCGAGGCTTTGCCAAGCGGGAGACCGCCGCACAAGATCGCACGCAGCAGTTGATTCCAAACCGCTTGCGCAAGTTATAAAACATCGCCTCACGGGTTATCGCAGCATTGCTGCTTTGATTCAAAGGCGAAAAAAAGGAAGAAAAATGATTGCATCCTCTATCAAGGCTGAGGTCGTCAAGGCCAACGCTCGCGCTGCCAATGACACGGGTAGCCCCGAAGTCCAGGTGGCTTTGCTCACAGCTCGAATCAACGAGTTGACACCCCATTTCAAAACACACGCCAAAGACCATCACGGTCGCCGCGGTTTGTTGCGCATGGTTAGCCGTCGTCGTAAATTGTTGGACTACTTGCGGTCCAAAGACGCCGACCGCTACGTTGCTTTGATTGCCAAACTTGGCTTGCGCAAATAAGCGTATCGAAAGATGACAAGCGCCTGAGTTAGCCCGCTAGCTCAGGCGCTTTTTACTTTAAGTTTTCTAAAAAGACGTTTTCAGACCGAACCCGCGCTGTGTCATTCCATCAATCATTTGTGTTTCAACACAGATCATTCATGGAATGGCATCGAGTTCAGACTGTCAATATCTAGGCTTTTCAGTGCAGCCGTTTGCACTGTAATTTTCTGGAGTTAATCAACATGTCCATTTTCAACAAAGTGACAAAAACTTTTCAATGGGGCCAGCACAAGGTCATCATGGAAACTGGCGAAATTGCTCGCCAAGCATCCGGCGCTGTCCTGGTTAACATTGAAGACACCGTGGTCTTGGCCACAGTGGTGGCTTCTAAAAATTCCAAAGCAGGCCAAGACTTTTTCCCATTGACCGTGGACTACATTGAGAAAGCTTATGCAGCCGGCAAAATTCCAGGCAGCTTTTTCAAACGCGAAGCCAAGCCCAGCGAATTGGAAACACTCACCAGTCGCCTGATTGACCGTCCTATACGCCCTCTGTTTCCAGAAGGTTTCTACAACGATGTGCACGTCGTGGTGCACACCGTTTCTTTGAACCCTGAAGTCGATGCCGACATCGCGGCCCTCATTGCCGTTAGCGCCGCACTGTCTATTTCTGGCGTGCCTTTCAATGGCCCCATCGGCGCTGCACGCGTGGGTTACATCAACGGCGAATACGTCTTGAACCCAGGACAAACACAACGCAAAGACAGCCAGATGGACCTGATTGTGGCGGGCACCGAAGCCGCTGTCTTGATGGTGGAATCGGAAGCTCAGCAGTTGTCAGAAGAAATCATGTTGGGTGCTGTGGTGTTTGGTCATGAGCAGGGCAACATTGCCGTTAATGCCATTCACGAATTGGTGCGCGATGCAGGCAAACCTGCTTGGGATTGGACTGCACCTGCCAAGGACGAAGCTTTGATTGCCAAAGTGAATGCGCATGCAGATGAAAAACTGCGCGCTGCTTATCAAATTAGGAACAAGCAAAGCCGCACACAAGCTTGCCGCGAAACTTACGCTGCCACCATGGCGGGTCTGAAAGCCGAAGGCGTCGAGTTTGACAGCGTCAAAGTTGAAGGTATGTTGTTTGACATTGAAGCCAACATTGTGCGCAGCCAAATCTTGGCAGGCGAGCCACGCATTGATGGCCGCGATACACGTACCGTCCGCCCCATTGAAATTCGCAACTCTGTGTTGCCACGCACACACGGCTCAAGCTTGTTCACACGCGGTGAAACACAAGCCTTGGTTATCGCAACATTGGGTACAGAGCGCGATGCACAGCGCATTGACGCCTTGGCTGGTGAGTACGAAGACCGCTTTATGCTGCACTACAACATGCCTCCCTTTGCCACTGGCGAAGTCGGCCGCATGGGTTCTACAAAGCGTCGCGAAATTGGTCACGGCCGTTTGGCCAAGCGTGCTTTGGCCGCTGTGTTGCCTACCAAAGAAGAATTTCCTTACACCATGCGTGTGGTGTCTGAAATTACAGAATCCAATGGTTCTTCCTCTATGGCTTCTGTGTGTGGTGGCTGTTTGGCCCTCATGGACGCCGGTGTGCCCATGAAAGCCCACGTGGCAGGTATTGCCATGGGCCTGATCAAAGACGCAAGCCGCTTTGCCGTGTTGACCGACATCTTGGGCGACGAAGATCATTTGGGTGACATGGACTTTAAAGTTGCCGGAACCACCAACGGTGTCACAGCTTTGCAGATGGACATCAAAATCCAGGGCATTACCAAAGAGATCATGCAAGTGGCCTTGGCTCAAGCCAAAGAAGCGCGCATGCACATCTTGGGCAAAATGCAAGACGCCATGAGCGAAGCCAAAACCGAAGTGTCTAACTTCGCACCCAAGCTCTTCACCATGAAGATCAATCCCGAGAAAATTCGCGATGTGATCGGTAAGGGCGGCGCAACCATCCGTGCGCTCACCGAAGAAACTGGCACCCAAATCAACATCAATGAAGACGGCACGATTACCATCGCGGCCACTGACGGTGCCAAGGCTGATGAGGCCAAGCGTCGCATTGAGCAAATCACCGCAGAAGTTGAAATCGGCAAGGTCTATGAAGGCCCAGTCACTAAGTTGCTCGACTTCGGTGCTTTGATTAATTTGTTGCCTGGCAAAGATGGCTTGTTGCACATCAGTCAAATTGCACATGAGCGCGTTGAAAAAGTGTCTGACTATTTGCAAGAAGGTCAGATCGTCAAAGTCAAAGTGCTCGAGACCGACGAAAAAGGCCGTGTGAAGTTGTCCATGAAAGCCTTGATCGATCGTCCTGCTGCGCCTTCGCAGTCAGAGTGATTGAAAACAAAGCCTTGAAGCATTGACCATGAAGAAAAAGCTCATTGCGGGTAACTGGAAGATGAATGGCAGTTTGTCTGCCAACGTCTCTTTGTTGCAAGCGGTGTTGGACGGCAGTAAGGGCATGAATTGCCAGGCTGCTGTCTGTGTGCCGGCGGCCTATTTGGCGCAGGTTCAGTCAATGCTTTCGGGTCAGTCTCTTATTGCTTTGGGTTCGCAAGATGTGTCTGCGCAAGAGGTGGGAGCCTACACGGGCGAAATCTCTGCGGGCATGTTGAAAGACTTTGCGGTGCGCTATGTCATCGTAGGTCATTCAGAGCGTCGCCAATACCATGCGGAATCGGATGCCACCGTGGCAGACAAAGCGCAGCGCGCCTTGTCTGCCGGCATCACGCCCATAGTGTGTGTGGGCGAAACTTTGGCCGATCGAGAAGCAGGGCGCACCGAAGAAGTCGTCAAGCGGCAACTGGCCGCTGTCATCCATGTCAATGGCCACTGCATCAGCGAAATTGTGGTGGCTTATGAGCCCGTGTGGGCCATTGGCACAGGTCGCACAGCTTCTCCAGAACAAGCGCAAGAAGTGCACGCCGTGTTGCGTTCGCAACTGAAAGCGGCAACATCGCACTCAGACCGTATTTCTATTTTGTATGGTGGCAGTATGAATGCCGCCAACGCTGCGCAGTTGCTGGCGCAAACCGACATTGATGGTGGCTTAATTGGTGGCGCAGCCCTCAAAGCGGCCGATTTTTTGGCCATCATGGCTGCTGGTTCAACAACCGCCAAGAGCGGCCTGAACTTTTGACACAAGATATTTTGATTTGGAGCGAAGCATGAATGCAATGATCACCGTAATTTTGGCTGTACAGATGTTGTCGGCCTTGGCCATGATTGGATTGATCTTGGTGCAACATGGCAAAGGTGCTGACATGGGTGCGGCCTTTGGCAGTGGCAACTCTGGCAGCTTGTTTGGTGCATCTGGCGGGGCCAATTTCTTGTCGCGCACCACAGCAGTTTTGGCGGCTGTATTTTTTGTGACCACCTTAATGCTGGCTTACTTCGGCAATCTGCCTGCTTCTTCTTCAAACAGCGTGTTGGAAGGTAGCTCTGTCCTAGTGCCTACTTCTAAGCCAGCGCCTGTAGACAACAGCACGGCCTCGCAAATTCCTGGTAACACGCCTGTCACACCTGCTGCGCCTGCAATTTCTAAGTAAGAATTCTCGCGTGCATTAACTTCTTGATGCGCGACAGAAATTTCGGTATTTACCCTGCAAGATTGCCCCTGTTTAGGGGTAAACTACGAGCTGTTCTGAGCGCCAATAATCCACTCGTGGATGCCTCATGCCATTGGAACAAATAACCGCCGTCGTGGTGAAATTGGTAGACACGCTATCTTGAGGGGGTAGTGGCGAAAGCTGTGCGAGTTCGAGTCTCGCCGACGGCACCAACATAGAGGCGCTGAATGTTTGCATTCGGCGTCTCCCCATAGATTTGAAGTTCATGATCAACCTCGACCAATACCTTCCTATCTTGTTGTTCATCTTGGTGGGTGTTGCCATTGGCGTCATTCCTCAGGTTTTGGGCTATATCCTTGGCCCCAATCGCCCAGACGCGGCCAAAAATTCTCCTTACGAATGCGGCTTCGAAGCTTTCGAAGATGCGCGCATGAAATTTGACGTCCGCTATTACTTGGTTGCGATCTTGTTCATTTTGTTTGACCTCGAAATTGCGTTTCTCTTCCCATGGGCTGTAGCTCTTCAAGAAGTGGGTATTGCAGGCTTCGTGGGTGTCCTTATTTTCCTGACCATTCTGGTTGTCGGTTTTGTTTACGAATGGAAAAAGGGCGCGCTTGATTGGGAGTAACTCCCAAATTGGCCCCTTGGAAAAATTTTGAATTGAATAGCTGCTTCAACAAGGATGTGAACAATGATTGAAGGCGTGATGAAAGAAGGCTTTATCACCACAAGTTACGACTCTGTGGTGAATTGGGCCAAGACAGGTTCTTTGTGGCCAATGACGTTTGGCTTGGCTTGCTGTGCAGTAGAAATGATGCATGCAGCCACGGCGCGTTATGACTTGGCTCGATTTGGCGCAGAAGTTTTCCGTGCCAGTCCCCGTCAAAGTGATTTGATGATTGTTGCGGGCACCCTCACCAACAAAATGGCGCCTGCTCTGCGCAAAGTTTATGACCAAATGTCAGAGCCCCGATGGGTTATTTCCATGGGCTCTTGTGCCAATGGTGGCGGTTATTACCACTACAGCTATTCCGTAGTTCGTGGGTGCGATCGCATTGTGCCGGTTGATGTGTATGTGCCGGGTTGCCCGCCAACTGCCGAAGCTTTGATCTACGGCATCATCCAGTTGCAGCAAAAAATTCGACGCACCAACACCATTGCTCGTGTTTGAAAGAATCAACATGACTTTTTCAATTCACCCCGAGCAACTCCAGCAAAACCTCATTCACGTTTTGGGCACACAAGTGTCTGAAGTTTCCGTGGCTTTGAACGAGGTCACTGTCAAAGTGTCTTCTATCAATTACCTGAGCGTCATGCAAACATTGCGTGATTCTCCCGTTTGCAGCTTTGAGCAACTCATTGATCTGTGCGGCATGGACTACTCGACCTATGCTGATGTCGGCACTGAAGGCCCCCGTTTTGGGGTTGTCGTTCATTTGTTGTCAGTTAGCCTGAATCAGCGAGTCCGTGTCATGGTGCTTTGCCCCCAAGATGACTTGCCATTGGTTGACTCGGTCAATGCCTTGTGGAATTCAGCCAACTGGTACGAGCGTGAAGCCTTTGACCTGTATGGCATTGTGTTTGAGGGTCACCAAGATTTGCGCCGAATTCTCACCGATTACGGCTTCATTGGTCATCCTTTCAGAAAAGATTTCCCTGTCTCGGGCCATGTCGAAATGCGTTACGACGCTGAACGAGCCCGCGTGATTTACGAACCTGTCTCTATTGAGCCCCGAGAAATCACGCCCCGGATCATCCGCGAAGAAAAATACGGAGGTCTGCACTAAGCGCTTCAGCGTTGGTGTCTATCAACATGGCAGAAATTAAAAACTACACACTGAACTTTGGTCCGCAGCACCCTGCGGCCCACGGCGTGCTCCGATTGGTTCTAGAACTTGATGGAGAGGTTGTGCAACGCGCAGATCCTCACATTGGCCTTTTGCACCGCGCTACTGAAAAGCTGGCTGAAAGCAAAACTTATATTCAGTCCTTGCCCTACATGGACCGCTTAGACTACGTGTCCATGATGTGCAATGAGCATGCCTATTGCCTGGCCATTGAAAAGTTGCTTGGCATCGAGGTGCCAAAACGTGCGCAATACATTCGCGTCATGTTCTCCGAAATCACACGTCTGCTCAATCACCTCATGTGGTTGGGCTCTCATGCCAACGACTGTGGCAGCTCGACTGTCTTAGTCTATGCATTCCGTGAACGCGAAGACTTGTTCGACATGTACGAGGCCGTCTCCGGTGCTCGAATGCATGCAGCTTATTTCCGCCCAGGCGGTGTTTACCGTGACTTGCCAGAAACCATGGCGCAGTACCAAGTCAATAAAATCCGCAATGCCAAAGCTATTGCAGAAATGAATGTCAACCGGCAGGGCTCTTTGCTTGACTTCATTGAAGACTTTACAAATCGCTTCCCACATTGCATCGATGAGTACGAAACCTTGCTCACCAACAACCGCATTTGGAAGCAGCGCACCGTGGGTGTGGGTGTTGTCGCGCCCGAGCGCGCATTGAATTTGGGCATGACAGGCCCTATGTTGCGCGGCTCTGGCGTTGCTTGGGATTTGCGCAAAACGCAGCCTTACGAGGTTTACTCCGAAGTTGAGTTCGATGTGCCCGTGGGTAAAACGGGTGACAGCTACGATCGCTACTTGGTGCGCATGCAAGAAATGCGTGAATCCAATCGGATCATTCAGCAATGTATCAAGTGGCTGCGCGCCAACCCCGGCCCTGTGATTACCGACAACCACAAAATTGCTCCGCCTTCGCGCGAAGCCATGAAGACCAACATGGAAGGTTTGATTCACCATTTCAAACTCTTCACAGAAGGTTTCCATGTGCCCGAAGGTCAGGCCTATGCCGCTGTTGAGCACCCCAAGGGTGAGTTTGGTATTTACCTCGTGAGCGATGGTGCCAACAAGCCTTACCGTTTAAAAATCCGTGCCCCGGGCTATGCCCACCTGGCGACCCTTGATGAAATGGCCCGTGGCCATATGTTGGCCGACGCAGTGGCCATCATTGGAACCATGGACATTGTGTTTGGAGAGATTGACCGATGATCTCTAATGAGACCAAAGCCCGCTTCGCTCGCGAAGTGGCCAAATTTCCTGCCGATCAAAAGCAATCTGCCGTCATGGCCTGTTTGTCTATCGTGCAACAAGAGCTTGGCTGGGTTAGTGCTGAAAGCGAAAAAGTTGTGGCCGACTATTTGGGCATGGCGCCCATGGCTGTGCACGAAGTCACTACTTTTTACAACATGTACAACCAGCAAAAATTGGGCAAGTTCAAGTTGAACGTTTGCAACAATTTGCCTTGCCAGTTGCATGGTGGTCAGCAAGCGCTGGTTCATTTGCAAAAGCGTTTGGGCATTCAAGTGGGTGAAACGACTGCTGATGGCCTGTTTACTTTGCAGCCCAGCGAATGCCAAGGCGCATGCGCCGATGCGCCCGTGTTGTTGGTCAATGACCGCACCATGTGCAGCTTCATGAGCAACGAAAAGCTCGACGATTTGATCGATACTTTGCAAAAATCTGGAGGCGCAGCATGAGCGCTGGTCTGAATCAATTGTTGTCGCGCTTTGCGGCCTCCGGCTTGGAATCTTCATTCCACGAGCGTCACATCAACCCGCAAATCATGTCGGGTTTAAATGGCCACAACTGGAGCCTGAAAGATTACGAAGCGCGCGGTGGCTACCAAGCTTTGCGCAAAATTTTGGGGCAAGATGGCGGTGAAGGTTTGACACAAGACCAAGTCATTGCCACGGTTAAAGAATCTGCTTTGCGTGGCCGAGGCGGCGCTGGTTTTCCCACCGGCCTGAAGTGGAGCTTCATGCCTCGTCAGTTCCCAGGTCAAAAGTATTTGGTTTGCAATTCTGACGAAGGCGAGCCCGGCACTTGCAAAGACCGTGACATCATGCAATTCAATCCACACATCGTGATTGAAGGCATGGCCATCGCCGCTTATGCCATGGGCATCAATGTGGGTTACAACTACATTCATGGCGAAATTTTTCAAACCTATGAACGCTTTGAAGCTGCGCTGGAAGAAGCGCGCGCAGTAGGCTACTTGGGTGACAAGATCATGGGCAGCAACTTTAATTTTCAGTTGCACGCTACGCATGGATTTGGTGCTTACATCTGTGGTGAAGAAACGGCTTTGCTTGAATCTTTGGAAGGCAAAAAAGGGCAACCTCGCTTCAAGCCACCATTCCCCGCCAGTTTTGGTTTGTATGGCAAGCCCACCACCATCAACAACACTGAAACTTTTGCCGCAGTCCCCTGGATCATTCGCAATGGGGGCCAGGCTTATTTGGAGTGCGGTAAACCTAACAATGGTGGCACCAAGATTTTCTCCATCAGCGGCGATGTTGAGCGTCCCGGTAACTATGAAATTCCATTGGGCACCTCGTTCCCCAAGCTCTTGGAGTTGGCCGGCGGCATGCGCGGTGGCCGCTCCTTGAAAGCGGTCATTCCTGGCGGCTCTTCAGCCCCCGTGTTGCCCGCCAACATCATGATGGACATCACCATGGACTATGACTCGATTGCCAAAGCCGGCTCCATGCTGGGATCTGGTGCTGTCATTGTCATGGACGACACTCGTTGCATGGTCAAGTCCTTGCAACGTTTGTCTTATTTCTACTCCCATGAATCATGTGGTCAATGCACACCTTGCCGTGAAGGCACGGGGTGGTTGTGGCGCATGGTTGACAGAATTGAAAATGGCCAAGGCCGCGCAAGCGACCTCGACCTCTTGAACTCGGTGGCAGACAATATTCAAGGCCGCACCATTTGCGCTTTGGGTGATGCCGCCGCCATGCCTGTGCGCGGAATGATCAAACATTTCCGTCACGAATTTGAGTACCACGTTGAGCACAAGACCTGCATGGTCCCTGCTTACGTTTGAGACGGCAGAACAACCATGGTTGAAATTGAACTAGACGGTCAAAAAGTTGAGGTCCTTGAGGGCAGCATGGTCATGCATGCCGCTGAAAAGGCCGGCACTTACATTCCTCACTTCTGCTATCACAAGAAATTGAGCATTGCGGCCAACTGCCGCATGTGTTTGGTCGATGTTGAAAAGGCACCCAAGCCGATGCCTGCATGTGCAACACCTGTCACGCAAGGCATGATTGTTCGCACCAAGTCAGACAAAGCCATCAAGGCGCAGCAGTCGGTCATGGAATTCTTGCTGATTAATCACCCGCTTGATTGCCCCATTTGCGATCAAGGCGGTGAGTGCCAATTGCAAGATTTGGCCGTCGGTTATGGCGGTTCGGGTTCACGTTACGAAGAAGAAAAACGTGTGGTGTTCCACAAAGATGTAGGCCCCCTCGTCAGCATGCAAGAGATGAGCCGTTGCATTCACTGCACACGTTGTGTTCGCTTTGGCCAAGAGGTGGCCGGTGTCATGGAGTTGGGCATGTCACACCGCGGCGAGCACGCCGAAATTGAAACATTCGTGGGTCAATCTGTCGACTCTGAGCTCTCAGGAAACATGATCGACATCTGCCCCGTGGGTGCGCTGACCAGCAAGCCATTCCGCTACAGCGCCCGCACATGGGAATTGTCGCGCCGCAAATCGATTGCACCGCACGACTCTTCTGGCGCCAACTTGGTCGTCCAGGTTAAAAATAACGAAGTTTTTCGTGTGGTGCCTTTGGAAAACGAAGAAGTCAATGAGTGCTGGATTGCTGACCGAGATCGCTTTTCTTACGAAGCTTTGAACAGTGCAGATCGACTGCGCGCGCCCATGATCAAGCAGGGTGGTGAGTGGAAAGAAGTTGATTGGCAAACCGCTTTGGAATATGTTGCCAATGGTTTGAATCAAATCAGCAAAGACCATGGTGCAAGCAGCATTGGTGCTTTGGTCAGCCCACACAGCACACTTGAAGAACTGCATTTGGCCAGCACCTTGGTTCGCTCTTTGGGCTCTGACAACATCGATTACCGCTTACGCAATGCCGAGTTTGCAAAAGCCGAAGGCGTGCGTTATTTGGGTACCTCCATTGCCAGCCTGACCCAACTCCAGCGTGTGCTTGTGGTGGGCAGCAACTTGCGCAAAGACCATCCGCTGTTTGCGCAGCGCATTCGCCAAGCGCAACGCCATGGCGCTCAAGTCAACACCATCACTTCCAAGGCTTTGTTCAATGCAGCCGATGCGTGGGCCATGCCAGTGGCGCATGCCGATGTGCAAGAAGCCAGTGCCTGGACACAAAGTTTGGCCAATGTGGCGGTGGCCGTTGCGGCAGAGAAGGGCGTGTCTGCGCCTGCTCAAGGTCATGCAACGCCAGAGGCACAAGCCATTGCCAAGTCACTCTTGGGCGGCGACCGCAAAGCTGTGCTGTTGGGCAATGCCGCTGCACACCACGCCAATGCGTCTAGCTTGCTTAGTTTGGCCAAGTGGATCGCTGAACAAACTGGCGCAACTTATGGCTACCTCACAGAAGCTGCCAACACAGTGGGTGCACAGTGGGCCAAAGCAGAGCCTCAGACGGGTGGCTTAAATGCCGCGCAAATGTTAGCGGGTGGTTTGAAAGCGGTTTTGCTTCTTAACACCGAGCCTGTTGAAGATGCTGCTGCGGGCGCCAAAGCCGTGGCTGCCTTGGCCGCCATGCAAATGGTTGTCACACTCAGCCCTTTCAAAACCAACATGTCTTTCTCAGACGTGTTGTTGCCCATTGCACCCTTTACAGAAACATCTGGCAGTTTCGTGAATGCAGAAGGACGCTTGCAAAGTTTCCATGCGGTGGTCAAGCCCTTGGCCGAAACCCGGCCGGCCTGGAAGGTGTTGCGCGTTTTGGCCAACATGCTGGGCTTGCCCCAATTGGCTTTTGAAACATCACAAGATGTGTTGAAGCAAATCAGCGCCACACCTTTGAAGTTAAACAATGCTTGTGGTTCAGAAATTCGTTTGGCGGGTGGCATGGATGCACCTTGCGTGGCTTCTATTTATCAACTCGACAGCTTGGTTCGACGCGCGCCTTCCTTGCAACTGACAGCAGATGCCCAAAATGCCAAGTTGCTTTCTGAAGGAGTGCACGCATGATCGACGCTCTTTACAACGGCGGCCTAAACGCCATTTCAGAAACATGGTGGGCTACTTTGGTGTGGCCCGTCTTGTGGATCTTGCTGAAGATTGTGTGTGTCTTGCTGCCGCTTTTGTTGTCTGTGGCTTACCTCACTTTATGGGAGCGCAAACTGCTGGGTTTCATGCAGGTTCGCATAGGCCCCAACCGCGTCGGCCCGTTTGGTTTGTTGCAACCCTTTGCCGATGCCATCAAACTGCTCACCAAAGAACTGATCAACCCCTCGGCTGCTAGCCTGGGCTTGTTCCGGCTTGGCCCCATCATGGCCATCATGCCGGCCTTGGCCGCTTGGGTGGCCATTCCCTTTGGACCCGAAGTGGCGCTCACCAACATCAACGCAGGCTTGTTGTTGGTCATGGCCATCACCTCCATTGAGGTTTACGGTGTGATCATTGCGGGCTGGGCCTCAAATTCAAAGTACGCCTTCTTGGGTGCATTGCGCGCCTCTGCCCAAATGGTGAGCTACGAAATTGCCATGGGCTTTTGCTTCGTGGTGGTCATCATGGTCACTGGCAGCATGAACCTGACTGAAATTGTGTTGGGTCAGGGCAAAGGCGAAATGGCCAGCATGGGCCTGAACTTCTTGTCTTGGAACTGGTTGCCTTTGTTCCCCATCTTCATGGTCTACCTTATTTCTGGTGTGGCTGAAACCAACCGCCACCCCTTTGACGTAGTTGAGGGTGAAGCCGAAATTGTGGCGGGTCACATGGTGGAGTACTCTGGTATGGGCTTTGCCATCTTCTTCTTGGCCGAATACGCCAGCATGTGGCTGGTGTCCATCTTGGCTGTGATCATGTTCTTGGGCGGCTGGATGTCACCCATCGACAGTGCTTTGTTCAACTTCATTCCTGGTTGGATTTGGTTGGGCATCAAAACCTTCCTCGTGGTGTCTATGTTCATTTGGATTCGCGCCACATTCCCGCGCTTCCGTTATGACCAGATCATGCGTTTGGGTTGGAAGATTTTTATTCCAGTCACTTTGGTGTGGCTGTTGATTGTGGGCGCGTGGTTGCTCTCGCCTTGGAACATTTGGAAATAACCGGGTTAAGACATGTCTACAGTGGCTGTATCCAATTTTTCGCTCAAAGACTTTCTCAAGAGCTTCATGCTGTTTGAGTTGGTCAAGGGCATGGCCTTGACGGGGCGTTATGCTTTCCGTCGCAAGGTTACCCTTCAGTTCCCCGAAGAGAAGACACCGTTGTCTCCTCGCTTCAGGGGCTTACACGCTTTGCGCCGGTATGAAAACGGCGAAGAGCGTTGCATTGCTTGCAAATTGTGTGAGGCTGTTTGCCCAGCAATGGCCATCACCATTGAATCTGAGGTTCGAACTGATGGCTCTCGCAGAACCACGCGTTATGACATCGATTTAACCAAGTGCATCTTCTGTGGTTTCTGCGAAGAAAGCTGCCCTGTCGATTCCATTGTGGAAACTTCTATTTTGGAATACCACGGCGAGAAGCGTGGCGATTTGCACTACACCAAAGAAATGCTCTTGGCTGTCGGTGATCGCTATGAAAAAGACATTGCTCAGGCCAGAGCGGCCGATGCCAAATACCGTTGATCGGTTGATTTACAAAAACTAACAAGCGACAACCCATGGACGTCAAAACTGGTTTCTTTTATCTCTTCTCGGTGGTGCTTCTTTTTGCATCATTCCGAGTCGTGACTGCGCGCAACCCAGTTCATGCTGTGTTGTTTCTGATGCTGGCTTTCTCCCAGGCTTCGGGCCTGTGGTTGCTGCTCCAAGCTGAGTTCTTGGCCATGGTCTTGGTCTTGGTTTACTTGGGTGCCGTGATGGTGCTATTTTTGTTTGTGGTCATGATGCTTGACCTTAACTTAGACACCTTGCGTCAAGGCTTCTGGAAACACTTTCCCTTGGCGGCTTCTTTGGGCGCCCT
>JBIIJK010000090.1:0-6241 GCA_044233865.1 Limnohabitans sp. | reverse complement strand
CCGCGAATGGCCACTTTGTTAGGCAAGGCTGCCAGTGTTTTGGACACCTCGGTAAGCAAGGCCTGGGCTCTAGGAGTCATTGTGGTGGTGCCCAAGCCAAACATGGCAAAGTCAGCTTTGTCGATGATCTCAATTCGCAAGCCATCTTTGTCGCGCGCAAACTGAACTTGGTCCTTCAACTTGTCTAGCTTTGGATTTTTGGCGAGTGCCTCTTTGATCTCTTTTTCCATCTTCTCAAAGTTGGCAGCGTCTGCGGCTGCAGCGGCAGCTGCAGCAGATTTTTTACCTGGATCGCCATCTTGCCCAGACTCTTTGCTGTCTGAACCATTGGGAGACGGA
Organism: Limnohabitans sp.; assembly: GCA_044233865.1. GTDB lineage: Bacteria > Pseudomonadota > Gammaproteobacteria > Burkholderiales > Burkholderiaceae_C > Limnohabitans_A. The sequence continues at coordinate 5,902 of JBIIJK010000090.1, read as the reverse complement.
TCGTTTTCAGTCGGGCCGCCCTGTGAGCGCGGCGTCACCATATTAAGTGAGCTTGTTTGCTTGGCTGAGAAAGGAAAGCCATCGGGGTCAATGACTGAGCGACCACCCAACATACCGTCGGAGCCCGCCAATTTACCCATGGTCACATTGCTGTGCGATGTGGGCTTGAAATAGTCGGCAATACTTTTGCGTTGGTCGGCATTGGACGCACCCAACAGCCACATCAACAAGAAGAAGGCCATCATGGCCGTCATCATGTCGGCCAGCGCAATTTTCCATGCACCACCGTGAGCACCGCCGTGACCGTCGTCCATGATTTTTTTAATGGTGATGCTGGGCGCAACCACCACTGGCGCATCAACGGCAGCCTCTTCTGGAATAAGCGGCGCAGCATCCGCCTCAGCCTCTGCTGCGCCATCGGCAACAGGGGCCTCTGCGTCAAGGGCCTTGGCCTCGTCTGTCGGCGCTTCTAAAACTGCCTCAGCCATGGCGATTAGGCTCCTCGCAAGCCATCAAAGACTTCAGCAAAACTTGGCTGATTGTGATGACTGATACCCGCTCGCGCGGCCTCAATGATCAAGGGCATGGGGTGACCATGCAAAGTACCAATGATGATTTGTTTCACCACTTTGTAAATTTGACCTTCATCGTCAATGATCTGCGCCAAACGCGAAGCCATGGGTTCAACAAAGCCATAGGCCATGAACACGCCCAAGAAAGTTCCCACCAAAGCGCCACCAATCATGGCACCCAGCACGGCAGGCGGTTGGTCAATCGCGTCCATGGTTTTAACCACACCCAGCACGCAAGCCACAATACCCAAGGCGGGAAGCGCACCGGCCAAAGTGGCCAAAGCTGTTTGGGCTTTCAGGGCATCGTGGTGGTGAGTTTTGATAGACAAATCCATCACGTCTTCCACCGCATAAGGGCTTAAGGGGCTGGTGGACACCACCATCAAACGAACCGTGTTGCAAACCAAATCTAACAAAGCATGGTCATGCAAAATTTTGGGGTACTCGCCAAAGATGGCACTAGATTCTGGGTTTTCAATGTGCGCCTCAAGGGCCACAGGGCCCTCGGTTTTAAGCGTTTTCATGATTTTGGACACCACAAAGATGGTGCTCAAATAATCTTCTTTTTTGTAGGCTGGGCCCTTGAACACTTTGCCCATGCCGCCCAAGGCACCCTTGAAAATGTCCATGCTGTTGCCGATCAGCATACCGCCAATACCAGCGCCCAAAATAATGAAAGTCTCAACCGGCGCGGCTTTGATAATCGGCTTCATGCTTCCGCCGGCCATGATAAAGCCGCCGAACACGCAAACCATCAAAACAACGATACCAATAATCGCATTCATATTTCTCTCCAAAAACGAACAAACGGGCGGCTGGCTTCCCAGCTGCGCCCGTCATTGTTCCCTCAAAGCCTTGCCCTTTCAGGCCAAGGCTCAATGCATTGCAGACATTGCCGCACCCGAAGCAGGCGCAGTTTTAGGTAACAGGTTAGGAACATCACGCCAAGCTTGGCGAATTTCATTCAACAGCGTGTGAACTTCTTGCAATGCATCGAGGTCATTGCGCGCGTTCACATGCACCAAGCGGCGAGTGACGTAACTGTACAACTCATACAAGTTACGGGCCAAATCGCCACCCTTTTCCATATCCAAAGCACCTTGTAAACCCAAGACGATGCGGCCAGCGCGCACCAAACTCTTGTTTTTATCTTCAATAGAGCCACGTTGAATATGACCCTTGGCCGTGACCAAGCTGTCAATCAAGCCGTCAAACAGCATCTGAATGAGTTCAACCTTATCGGCCACCAGTGCTTGTGATGCACTGTTGCCTTCGCCGTAGCTCTCCATTGCTTTGAAATGTACTCGCATGATGTCTTGTTCCTTATGATCCTGACACAGCAGGAATCGGAGGGACATCGGGAAACTTGAGTCTTCTTGGGCAAAAGAAGCCTGAAATGTCAGTTGGCGGGAACCAAACACTGAAATAAGGGAGTTTGAGTGCATCATCCGCCCTTTCCAGCTTTGGGTTTGGCCACGTGCGCTGGCTCCACTTTCAGGGTGCCCCGTAACTTTTTGACCACGGCAGTCAGCAATTGGCTCACCCGCGACTCGGTCACACCCAAAACTTCGCCTATTTCTTTAAGGTTCAGCTCTTCAACGTAATACAAATTCATTAACAATTGATCACGCTCTGGCAAATCGCCAATGGCTTCTGTCAAGACGCCCATGAACTGTTCATGCTCCACAATGGCTTCTGGCTGCTGAGAAGCATCGGTGGCAATGTTCATCACCTCTTCAGTCACCACTTCCATGGAATAGGTTTCAAAGCGCCTAGCCTGAGTACGCTCTTTATGGAACAACTCAATGTCCTTGCCCATGTGATCGGCCAATTCGGCCTGCGTGGGCGTGCGACCTAAGTCGGCAGCCAACTCGTGGGTGGCCGTACTGTGCGACTTGTTAATGGCCACAGCAGAGCGTGGCAAGAATGACAAGCGGCGCACTTCGTCCAAAATAGCACCACGCACACGGCTGTGGGCAAAATTCTCAAACTCAATGCCCTTACCTGGGTTGTAAGCTCGCGCAGCCTCAAGCAGGCCAATCATGCCCACTTGAATCAGTTCATCCAACTCCATAAAGGGCGGTAACCTGACTTTCAGGTGCAAAGCCACGCGCTTGACCATGCCCAAATGGGCCATGACCAGCGCTTCGCTGTTGTTTTGAACCTGTTCGTAAAGTCTAGTGGAGTTGGCCATCTTGTTTATGCGCTGGTTTTCACCAAACGTTCTACAAAAAATTGTAAGCCACCCGAAGCCTCGTCAATGGGCTCCAGTTGACGAACGGCTTCCGCCAAACGTCTGAAATCGCGTGCGCCCGCACTTCCCGGGGCAAATTCAGAAACAGGCTGGTATTTTTTCAGCGCCGTCAAAATGAGTTCATCGTTCTCGATTGAACCCAAATAGCGCACGGTTCGGTTCAGAAAACGAGCACACACCTGATTGATTCGCTCAAACAGTTGATAGCCTTCTTGAGCACTGCCAACCCCATTGGGCACCAGGTAAATTTCGTCCAAACCATGGTCTTGAATGAGTACCTTGATGGTGGCATAGGCATCGGCAATGGAGGACGGATCGTCGCGAACCACCACAAAGCGCCTTGAACAGGCCGCCATGAAGGCCAAAACTTCAGGGGAAATGCCGGCAGCCATGTCGACAATGAGGTAGTCAATGTCATCGTCGAGGGCGCTAAAAGCTCTGACGATATTGGCAGCCTGAATGTCACCCAATGCAGCCATTTCTTGAATGCCAGAGGCGCCAGGCACCAGTTTGACGCCCTGGCGGGTGGTCACAATGATCTCGGCAAGGGTTTTTTCGCCATTTAAAAAATGGCTTAAGTTGTAAGGGCAACGGCAGCCCAATGCAATTTGGGCGTTGGCCAAACTCATGTCTGCATCAAACAACATGACGCGGTGACCCATGGCTTGCAGCGCAACAGCCAAGTTCACAGAGACCGTGGTTTTTCCCACTCCTCCTTTGCCACTGGCAATGCCAATGACTTGCGTCGTTTTTGCTTTATCCATGAAGCTCACTTTGAGGCATTTCAAGCGACCAATTGGGGCGACTCAAACCCAGAGTATGGGTAAGTGGCACGTTGGCAGCATCTGCCTCGTTAACCTGAGTTACTAGTGTCGCAGGTTTTGTGGCATCTTCCATCGTGTCAGGTACAAAAGCATCTGAAGATGGGGTCAAATGGGTCATGGCAATGTTGATCAGTTTTTGCAAACCTGAAGATTTCAAGCCATCTGAAATTTTGTCAGAACCACCTCCGGCCGAAACCACACACTCTGCACCTTCTGCAATTAAAAATTGGATCAATGGCCAAGGTGAATTGGACTCATCGAGTTTGCTGATCATGAGTGACTGCCAATTCAGGTTTGATTTCAGCATGATGCGCGACAAAGTCACGCCCGAAGAATCGGCGGGCACCACGGCATGCAAACCAGCGTCTGGGCAAACTTGCAAAATTTCAGCCAAACGGTCTTCCATTTGAACGCCTGGGGTGTCAATCAAAATCAATCTCTTGGGTGACAACTCTTCGAGCAACAGCTTCAAAGTGTCGGCGCCGTTTGCACGGTAGCATTCCACACCCAATTGCGCGCACAACATTTGCGTTTGACTCCATGCCCCGGCGCGCATGTCGTGGTAACTCACGACGGCCACATATTCATTGCCGTACTGCATGGCCAATTGCTGAGCGGCCTTGGCCACCATCAAGGTTTTACCGGAGCCCGACAAACCAGCCACCACATGAACGCCTCGGTTTGGAAATCCCTCTTGAGGGCGTTCTAAATTGTGGGTGAGTTGCGCACGAATGCTGTCCAAGGCACTGTCTAAAGTAGGCTGCTCGCGCAAACCCTCTTGCAACAAGGCTCGCAATGCCGTGGGCACGCCCACCTCTGTCATGGCTTGAACAAGGGGTTGAATGTGTGCAGGCCAATATTGATTCATTTGCCAGCTTGCAGTTTGCTGGCTTAATCTAAATTCTTGACGCAAGGCTGCCAATTCTTCGCGAACCAATGAAACAATTTCTTGGCTGCGAGCTTGTTCGCGACCTTGGCTGAGGAGATGGTCACCTGAATCAGTTGCAGTTGAATCACGTGAACCGTTTGATTCGCCCTGGCCGCCTGTCTTTAACAAGTGATGCAAATGATCACTGAATGGCTGGTTGACCGAAGATGGGGTGCTAGAAAGGCGCTTGTTAACACCAGGCAAAGCTGCGCCAGACGGGTAACGAGTCGCTGTTTGCCCTTGCTCATTTGCGCCCATTTCTTCCATCATCAACTCATCGGAAGAGGCTTCAGCCAAATCCAGCGCCACGATCAATTCCGTTTGACCTTCCACGCGGTTGTTCGAGATGATCAACACATCGGGGCCAAACAAAGCCATTGCCTTTTCAGTGGCACTGCGCGTGTCGCGAGCAAGTATGCGTTTGAGTTCCATGGTCTTATCTCTTCGTCAATCTAATGGTTGTATCTGGTTGTGTACTGTGTGAATCACGTTTGCTTCAGCGAGTTTCAGCGTGCACGGTGTGTACCACTTTCACGGTCTGATCATCTGGAATTTCGCTGTAAGACAACAAAGTCAAGTCGTTCACGCGATAACGCACAGCCTTGGACAACCAAGGGCGAATCACGGGGGACACCACCAACACTGCGGGGTGACCCATTTCTTCGACAGCGCGTGCGCCATCGCGCAATGCACCAAACAAACGCTCGGCCAAACCTGGCTCCATGGCAATGCTTTGGCCTGGGGCTGTTTGTTGCAAGATGTTGTGAATGAGCTGCTCAAGGCTAGGGTCCAAAGTCATGACAGACAAGCCATTGGCATCGTCCACCAAACTCTGAACAATCATGCGGCCCAACTTAGGACGTACCAAAGACGTCAATTGATCAGGCTCTTGCGTGCGGCTGGCCACTTCAGACAAAGTCTCGGCAATGGTGCGCATGTCGCGAATCGACACCGATTCGTTCAACAAGTTTTGCAAGGTGCGAGTTACCACACCCAATGACAACTTACCAGGTACCAAGTCTTCTACCAATTTAGGCGACTTGGCAGCCAATTTATCGAGCAATTGCTGGACTTCGTCATGGCTAAGCAAATCAGAGGCGTTGTCACGCAACACTTTATTCAAGTGTGTGGCAACGGCCGTGCTGGCATCGACCACGGTGTAACCCAAGGTGCGCGCCAAATCGCGCTGAGAAGGATCGATCCAGACCGCATCCAAACCGAAGGCGGGCTCTTGCGTAGCTTGGCCTTCCAGTGGTCCATACACCTGACCTGGATTGATGGCCAATTCTTTGCCCACTTTAATTTGACCCTTGCCGCGAACCAC
>JBIIJK010000089.1:0-6285 GCA_044233865.1 Limnohabitans sp. | reverse complement strand
TCCGAGGGTAAACCGGTTGGTTTCAAGTTGTGCGTTGGCCACCCATGGGAGTGGTTTGGCATTGCCAAAGCCATGCAGAAAACAGGTATCTACCCAGACTTCATTGTGGTGGATGGCTCAGAGGGTGGCACAGGGGCCGCCCCGGTTGAATTTACCGATCACATGGGCATGCCTATGCTTGAAGGCTTGCGTTTGGTCCACAACACCTTGGTTGGCTTGAAACTGCGCAAGCAAATTCGTTTGGGTGCCAGTGGCAAGATCATCAGCGGGTTTGATGTCATGCGAACCTTGGCCTTGGGCGCTGATTGGTGCAACAGTGCCAGAGGGTTTATGTTTGCCTTGGGCTGTATTCAAGCGCAAACCTGCCATACCGGCAATTGCCCCACAGGTGTGACCACGCAAGACCCCAAACGTCAGGTCGCGCTTGTTGTCCCCAGTAAAGCTGATCGCGTGAGAAATTTTCACCGTCAAACTTTGGAATCTGTTCAGGAAATGCTGCAAGCCACGGGCCTAACTGCACCCTCAGATCTGCGCCTGAACCACATCATGCGCCGCGTGAGCGAGCACGAGGTTCAAAACTTATCCGACTTGATGTTGAGTGTGAAGGGGGGTGCTTTGCTTGAACCCCAAGACTTAGAAGGCTTGTTTGCCAAATATTGGCAGGCAGCCAGTCCCGACAGCTTTCAGTTGACAAATTGATCCAAATCAAGCGTTTTGCATTTCAGGGGACGATTGAGGTTCGTGAGGTGTACGATGTGTTTTTGAGTTAGAGATCAATTGTCATAGATTGAGAGCGACATGTTGTGTATCAGGTCCTTATGGGTCGCAGTGTTTTTTTTGCTGGCTGGTTCATTGGCAGCTCAGACCAAAGGCGATGCGGCCAAAGTCAAGCCTTCAAGCCATGCTGAAGAGCACGCCGTTGTTTATATTTGGCCCCAAATTCCTTTTGTACGTGGCAAGGACTTGTGTCAGTACCACGATGCCTATGGGCGCACCAAAAGTGAACAAATGGCTGAGTTCACGCGAACAGTCAGAGGACTATTGCGAGAGGGCGCAGACTCGCGCAACTTGACGGCCTTGCTCAACACCCTGAACGACCAACTGAATCAGCAAAGAACCATTGCGGGTAGCAGTCCTGGCATGGATGTGATGCTGTCTGGAACGCTCAAAGCGTCGCTTGACAAGGTGTACCAAGATCGCAATCCCCAAAACCGTCACTTTACTTTTTTCAATTCCAGCCCTTTGAATGAATTGATGCGCCTCAAACGCTCGACTCAGCCTTCGGCGGAATGGGACCCGCTTCTCATACGCGGGTTGACGGGTGTAGCTTATGGAACCTATTCCTATGCGCCAAGGTGTCAAGGCGATTTGCTTGTCACCGTGCATGTCGATTTATCTTGTGGCCATACCTATCATTTCAAAGCGCAAGGTTTTCCTGAGCAAGTCATGCAAAGCATTGCTGTTCAAATTTTTGAAACTTTTCAAAGAACACAATTTCCTTCCAAATTAAAAATTGGCAATCAGCAGTTGGAGTTGGTAGGCTCGCCGGGCTCTGGGGTTGGGCGTGCACCATCCCCAAGATCTGCCGAAATGGCCTGCAAGGCCATCAATGCGAGATTGCCCACAGAAGATGAATACGATTATTTGTCCAACGTGGGTGCTTGGAATGGCGGCGTAACCTGTGCCCGTGACAAATTGTGGGCCATGGCCAACAACATGGTCATGGCACCAGATCTGCGCAATCCTTCACCCGTGAGGTCGGCTACCGAATTCCCTGGGCAAGACTTTAGCTATTATTGTGTTCGTTGATGCAACCGACCTGGACAAAAAAATGCTCTTCAAATTCAAATCTAAAGTGACTGGTGATCTCATCATGCTAGAGCCCGACGCCAAGCGACTTCTCAAGATCATGGGCAGAGAAGAGCAAGTCAAAGGTATTTTTTTGGCAGATCAACTGCCTGTAGCCATAGCGTCGCTTGAGTCGGCAGTGGCACAAGAAGAAGTTGAGGGCCTTCAAGATCCAAAACAAATTAGCTTGCGCCAGCGCAGTCTTCCCATGCTGAAAATGCTAAAACAGTGTCTCGGCCAATCTGCCGATGTGGTTTGGGGCGTCTGAACACACAGAATGTGTTGGCTTGCCGTTTTATTTGGTAAACACAGACCCAGACAATTTAAAGCCAGCTTGAATGTTTCGTTTTGCAAACCATCCTTGGTTCATTTCCAGCACAAACCGAACGGGTTTTTTAGAGCAATGTGAGTCATCGTTCAGGGGCTTCATATCAGCCAAATTGACGATGCTGCCGTCATCTGAGACAAATGCGGCCGTCAGTGGCAACAGCGTATTGCGCATCCAAAAACATTGAACAGCGGGTTGGTCAAAAACAAACAACATGCCTTCGTTTTGCGGCATTTCTTTGCGCCACATGAGCCCAATTTGTCGCTGATCAAAGTCTTGTGCCAATTGCACTTGAATCAAATGCATACCGGCATTTAAAGTGGCTCGGGGCAGCTGGGTTTGCGGCATACCTTGAGCGCTTGCAGACATGGCCAAAAAGCAAGCTAAGAGGCACGCGACAATGTATTTCCAAGCTTTGTTGCAAGAGCCAAAATGAAATCGGAACGTGTGATTCATAGGGGGACGTGGTGGAATTCAGTTAAACATGATTGTGACTGATTTTGTCCTAGAATGATTTAACGGAGAGACTCTTCATGTACCAACACATTCAAGTTCCATCACAAGGCAAAAAAATCACGGTCAATGCTGATCAGACCTTGAATGTGCCTTTGAATCCAATCATTCCATTTATCGAAGGAGATGGCACTGGCGTTGACATCACACCGGTCATGATTCGAGTCGTGAATGAAGCCGTTCAAAAAGCCTACCAAGGTCAGCGCACCATTCATTGGATGGAAGTTTTTGCTGGCCAGAAAGCCACAAAGCTGTATGGCCATGATGTTTATTTGCCTGCAGAAACCCTGACTGCTTTAAAAGATTATGTGGTTTCAATCAAAGGCCCTTTGAGTGCGCCACCTGGCGGCGACATTCGTTCACTCAACGTCGCCATTCGTCAAGCATTGGACCTTTATGTCAGCTTGCGGCCTTTGAGGTACTTTGAAGGTGTGCCGTCTCCCGTTCGCGAGCCAGAGAAAACAAATATTGCACTTTTCCGAGAAAACTCCGAAGATATTTATGCTGGCATTGAATATGCGGCACACAGCGAGTCGGCTCAAAAGCTCATTGCTTTTTTAACAAATGAGTTGGGGGCTAAAAGTATTCGTTTTCCACTGACCTCTGGCATTGGCATCAAACCTGTTTCTAGCGAAGGCACGCAACGTCTGATGCGAAAGGCCATTCAATACGCCATTGACCACGATAAACCCAGTGTGACCATTGTGCACAAGGGCAGCATCATGAAGTACACGGAAGGCGCTTTCCGAGATTGGGCTTACCAGTTGGCTCTGTCAGAGTTCTCTGCAAAACTCATTGACGATGGGCCTTGGTGCATTATTCAAAATCCTAAGACAGGAAAATACATCACGGTCAAAGACATTGCCATGGATGCTTTTCTGCAGCAAATTCTCATGCGCCCTCAGGAGTTTTCAGTCGTTGCAACTTTGAATTTGAATGGCGACTACATCTCTGACGCAGTCTCTGCGCAAGTCGGGGGAATGGGTATTGCGCCAGGGGCCAACATGTCTGACAGCGTGGCATGCTTTGAGGCCACAGTAGATGCCATGGCCAAGTTTGCTGGCAAGGACTACGTCAATCCTGGCTCTGAAATTTTGTCAGCAGAAATGATGCTCCGTTACATGGGTTGGCCCGAAGCTGCTGACATCATCGTTCGCGCCATGGAAGATGCTATTCAAAGTAAACGTGTGACCCACGATTTTGCAAAACTCATGGAGGGGGCTTCTCAAGTGAGTTGCTCTGGTTTTGGCCAAGTGATGGTTGATTTCATGTGATGGCTCTTCATTTATCTGAGGCGCTTTTCTAACATGTACGAGGAAAATCAAAGCTTTGTGCCTGAATCCTTCATGATGTTGTTCGTCAAGCAAGGACAGTACAAGCCCAGCTTGCCGCGTCATGAATTAACCCAACGGTATGAGTTGTGCGAAGACATGGCTATGATGTTGATGGACACTGTCACTACCCAGCAATTTCAGCTTGGTATTACAGAAACCGATGCACTGGCAAAGTGCTGGCACGGCCTGTTGGAAACGCCTCTTTTAATCAATTCGGACGAAGCTTTCTGGGTGGTTTGCCGTCTGGCTGAACTTTTGTCCTGGCCCATTCCAGAATCTTTAGAGTAAGACCTATGCAGCAAGATATTTTGATCAACTGGTCTCCCCAAGAAACCCGCGTTGCAGTCGTAGAGCAGGGCGCGGTTCAAGAGCTTCATGTTGAGCGTTCTTTAGAACGTGGCTTGGTCAGCAACATCTACCTTGGCAAAGTCGCCCGCGTTTTGCCGGGCATGCAGTCGGCCTTCATTGACATCGGCCTCGAGCGCGCAGCTTTTTTGCATGTGGCAGATGTCTGGCAAAGGCAGCCTGAGGGCGAGCCCCCCCAAGTTGCACGCAGCAGTCAAACCTTGGTTCCTATTGAGAAGCAAGTTTTTGAAGGCCAAGCCTTGATGGTGCAAGTGGTCAAGGATCCTATTGGCACCAAAGGCGCTAGGCTTTCAACTCAAATCAGCATTGCAGGCAGACATTTGGTTTTTTTGCCACAAGACGACCACATTGGTGTGTCTCAAAAAATCCCATCAGACCAGCGCGACGCGTTAAGAGCTCGTTTGCAAACCTTGGTGGGCGCTCAGGGCGGTGGTTTCATTCTGCGAACGAATGCCGAAGATTCCAGCGATGCAGAGTTAGGTGAAGACATAGCTTACCTTCGCAAAACTTGGGCGCGAATCAAAGATGCCTCTGTCAAACTGCCGGTGCAGTCATTGCTTCACCAAGACCTCACGCTTTTACAAAGAGTTCTGCGAGATCTTGTTGGCGAAGGCACACAGACCATTCGGCTTGACTCCAAAGAACAATTTGAACATTTGTCCGCGTTTGCCAAAGAGTTCATGCCGGCCTCCGCAGCCCGGCTTCAACTTTACAAAGGTGAACGTCCTATTTTTGATTTGTATTCAATCGACGAGGAAGTGGCCAAGGCTTTGGGCCGTCGGGTTGAACTCAAGTCGGGTGGCTATCTCATCATTGACCAAACAGAAGCCCTGACCACCGTGGATGTGAATACAGGTGGCTATGTAGGCGCACGCAATTTTGATGACACCATTTTCAAAACAAATCTAGAAGCAGCGCATGCCATTGCCCGGCAACTTCGTTTGCGCAATCTGGGGGGCATCATCATTGTCGATTTCATTGACATGTCCCGCGAGGAACATCAAACCGCTGTGCTTGATGAGTTTAAAAAACAATTAAGCCGAGACCGCGTTAAAACAATGGCGGGTGGATTTTCGCAGTTGGGTTTGTTGGAAATGACACGCAAGCGAACACGAGAATCTTTGTCGCACATGCTGTGTGAGCCCTGCCCCAGTTGCGACGGCAAAGGCAGTGTCAAAACCAATCGCACGGTAGTTTACGATATTTTGCGTGAAATCTTGCGTGAGGCTCGTCAGTTCAATCCGAAAGAGTTTCGAGTGGTGGCGGCGCCTGCTGTCATTGAATTGTTGCTGGATGAAGAGAGCCAGCATTTGGCTGCGTTGTCTGATTTTATTGCCAAGCCCATTTCGCTTCAAAGCGAAACCGCCATGGGTCAAGAGCAATACGACGTTGTGTTACTTTGATTCAAGCCGCATCGCTTTTGTGATGCAGTCTTGAGTAAACACCGCCAGCCTTCAGAAGTTCTTCATGTCGGCCTTGCTCCACAATCTCTCCTTGCGACATAACGACGACCCTGTCTGCATGTTCGATGGTGGAGAGTCGGTGCGCAATGATCAAGGTGGTGCGCCCCTTCATCAGGTTTTGCAATGCATCTTGCACCCAACGTTCTGATTCATTGTCCAAGGCGGATGTGGCTTCGTCCAAAATAAGAATGGGTGCATTTTTATAAAGTGCTCGGGCAATGGCCAAGCGCTGTCGCTGTCCACCCGAGAGTTCGGTGGCGTTGTGTCCTAACAGGGTGTCCATGCCTTGGGGTAGCTTGCCCACATGTTCGTCAAGGTTGGCCGCTGCCAAACATGCTTGTATTTTGGCGCGATCAACGATTTGACCCAATGCAATGTTGGCTGCAACGGTGTCATTGAGCATCACAACATCTTGACTGACCATGGCAAATTG
>JBIIJK010000046.1:0-17134 GCA_044233865.1 Limnohabitans sp. | reverse complement strand
CGCACTTTGGCATCTAGCGCGCCAAAGGGCTCATCGAGCAACAACACTTTAGGTTCTACCGCCAAGGCACGCGCCAATGCAATGCGCTGACGCTGTCCACCAGAGAGTTGTGAAGGGTAGCGATCGGCAAGCCAATCGAGTTGTACCAGATTCAACAGGTCGTGTACTTTTTGTTTGATGACGTTTTCTGCTGGGCGGATGTTGCGCGGTTTCATGCGCAGACCAAAGGCCACGTTTTCGAACACGGTCATGTGTCTAAACAATGCGTAGTGCTGGAACACAAAGCCCACCTGGCGCTCGCGAACGTGAACGTGGGTGGTGTCCTCACCACTGAAAGAAATGGCGCCCGTGTCGGCCGTTTCTAAACCAGCAATGATTCGAAGCAAAGTCGTTTTGCCGCAACCTGATGGACCGAGCAAGGCCACCAACTCGCCCGAGTCAATGTCAAGGCTGACATCACGCAGTGCGTGAAAATTGCCAAACTGTTTGTGGACGTTTCTAATTTCGATGCTCATGATGCGACTTTCACTGACAGTGTTGCAGAAGCTGTCTGGGTATTTTCTGGTGATAATTCGCCGATGGCTTTCATCTCGCGTTCGTGGCGCCACTCGGCCACCGACTTGATCACCAAGGTGACCAGCGCCAGCAAAGCCAACAAAGACGCCACCGCGAAAGCGGCCACCGATTGATACTCGTTGTACAAAATTTCAACGTGCAAAGGCATGGTATTGGTCTGGCCACGAATATGACCCGAGACCACCGACACCGCACCAAATTCGCCCATGGCGCGCGCGTTGCACAAAATCACGCCGTAAATCAAACCCCACTTGATGTTGGGCAGCGTGACATACCAAAATGTTTGCCAGCCTGTAGCACCCAACACAATGGCGGCCTGCTCCTCCTCGTTGCCCTGCGCTTGCATGAGCGGAATGAGCTCACGTGCAATGAAGGGAAATGTGACAAAGATGGTGGCCAACACAATGCCTGGCACTGCAAAGATCACTTTCACGTCATGCTCTTGTAGCCAAGGACCAAACCAGCCCTGGACACCAAACATCAACACATACACCAAGCCAGCCACCACAGGTGATACCGAGAACGGCAAGTCCACCAAGGTGGTCAACACCGATTTACCTTTGAATTCGTATTTGGCAATGCACCATGCGGCAGATACACCAAATACCAAATTGAGGGGCACTGCAATGAGCGCCGTGATGAGTGTGAGGCGAATGGCTGACCATGCATCGGGTTCTTTGAGCGCTTCCCAATAAGCGTCGAAGCCTTTGCGCAATGCTTCTGCAAAAACTGCAGCCAGCGGCAAGACCAAAAATAAAAACAAGAAGACCAGCGATATACCAATGAGCGTGTACCGCACCCATGCGGCTTCAGTGGTGCCTGCTTCTGCGCGGCGAACGATGGACGTGCTCATACAGGCGCTCCTGAGTGACGTCGCTGCCAAGCTTGCAAGCCATTGATGACCAAGAGCAAGATGAAGGAGATGACCAACATGACAGTGGCCACTGCAGTAGCACCCGCGTAGTCGTATTGCTCTAACTTGCCAATGATGATGAGCGGTGTGATTTCAGAAATCATGGGCATGTTGCCCGCAATGAAAATGACCGATCCGTATTCTCCAATGGCCCGCGCAAAGGCCATGGCAAAGCCTGTAAGCAAGGCTGGGGCAATAGAAGGAAAAATAACGCGCGTAAAAGTTTGCCAACGCGAAGCACCCAAACAAGTTGCCGCTTCTTCCAATTCTTTTTCAGCGTCTTCCAGCACAGGCTGCACCGTGCGAACCACAAACGGTAAACCAATGAAGATGAGCGCAATCACAATGCCGTTGGCATTAAAGGCCAATTGAATGCCCATAGGCTCTAGGTACTGCCCCACCCAACCGTTGCCGGCCAACAATGCCGTTAAAGAAATACCAGCCACCGCGGTGGGCAATGCAAAAGGCAAGTCCACCAAAGCATCAACAATTTTTTTGCCAAAGAACTGATAGCGCACCAGCACCCAGGCCACCAGCAAACCAAATACCACATTGACCAAAGCAGCAATCAAAGATGCGCCAAAGGTAAGGCGATAAGACGCCATGACACGTGGGCCAGTGACAGCATCCCAAAACTGATCCCATGTGAGCGTGAATGTTTTGAACACCAGCGCCGACAATGGAATGAGCACAATCAAACAGAGGTACATCAAGGTGTACCCCAAGGTGATCTTGAAACCGGGCAAAACTCGGGCAGGCGCCCTGCGCTTGACAGGGGCTGCCGCTGCGGAACGAGAGAGCATGAATTACTTAACGGTGTACAACTTGTCGAAATTGCCACCATCGTTGAAGTGCACTTTTTGCGCTTCAGCGAAAGAGCCAAATACTTCATTCACAGTGAACAACTGCAAAGGCTTGAAGGTCTTGCTGTATTTTTTCAAGATCGCAGGGTTGCTAGGGCGCAAGGCGTGCTTGGCGGCAATCTCTTGTGCTTCATCAGAGTAAAGGTAGTTCAGATAGGCCTTGCCCAAATCGGCGGTGCCCTTTTTGTTGACAGTGCGCTCCACAACTGCCACGGGGTTTTCGGCCACGATGCTGATGGAAGGATGGATGGCATCCACTTTGCCGGCACCAAACTCGTTGTCTACAGAAATCACTTCTGATTCAAAAGTCACCAACACATCGCCAATGTTGCGTTGCAAGAAGATGGTGGTGGCATCACGACCGCCCTTGGCCAATACAGGCACGTTTTTGTAGAGCTTGGCCACAAAGGCTGCAGCATCGGCTTCAGTGCCGCCTTTTTTGCGCACATAGCCCCAAGCGGCCAAATAGGCCATGCGGCCATTGCCACCTGTTTTGGGGTTGACCACAATCACTTGAATGCCAGGCTTGATGAGGTCGTCCCAGTCTTTGATGTTTTTGGGATTGCCGTTGCGGGTGAGAAACAGCATGGTGGAGCTGGTAGGCGATGCGCCATGCGGAAATCGTTTGGTCCAATCTGCCGCTACGATGCCTTTGCTTGCCAAGAACTCGATGTCGGTGGTGGTGTTCATGGTGACCACGTCGGCATCGAGACCGTCATTGACAGCGCGAGCTTGCGCACTAGAGCCGCCATGCGCTTGGTCAATCTTGAGGTCTTTGCCAGTGGTCTTTTTGTAGTTGGCCACAAATGCGGCGTTGTAGTCCTTGTAGAACTCGCGGGCCACGTCGTAGGAGGCGTTCAGCAATGTTTGGGCGGAGACGTTGAGGCCAGAAACGGCCAGCAAAGCAGCTGCGGCGATGGATTTGATGTTGTTCATGATGCGTCTCAAATGAGTAAGGACGCGATTGTGAAACCCATCCTTCAAAACTCAAACGAATCATTTGTTGTTTGTTTATACAAAAAACACATATAGAGCGAAATACGCTTTCAAATCAACCCACCGAATAGTTTTTGGATTTGATTAAGCCACTAGGGCAACTGACTTCACTTGCGCCCAAACAGGCATGCCTACTTGCAAGGCCAATTCGTTGACGGCGCGATTGGTCACCCTGGCAAGAACTTCTTCTGCGCCGCATTTCAAAACCACCATCACTTGGGAAGGATGCGGGTCAGGCGTGATGCTTTGAATGCTTCCTCGCAGTTGGTTTTGAATGCTGGTATTTTGAGGGTCAGAAGTTACCAAGCTGACGTCGCGTGCCAATATGCGAATGCGCACCGCTTTACCAACAGTGAGACCCTCATCACGCATCCAAACAGAACCACCTTCAAAGTCAACACGAGACAAATGCCATTGCGCATCAACGGCGCCAATGTGACCTGCGATCAATGCGCCAGCATCCTCGCCCACCACAACCGGATTCACCACTTGCGTCAGAACTTGGTTCACTGGGCCTTGCGCTTTGATTTGCCCTGTGTCCAACACCAACAGGTGATCGGCCAAGCGAGTTACTTCTTCAGCCGAGTGCGTAACATAGAACATGGGTATCTTTAGCTCATCACGCAACCTGGCAAGCCACGGAAAGATTTCCTGACGGCGCGCTGCATCCAAAGATGCCAAGGGCTCGTCCATTAAAAGCAATTGCGGCTGCATGGCAATGGCTCTGGCGATGGCCACGCGCTGACGTTCACCGCCGGACAATTCATCTGGCATGCGTTGCAACAAGCCGCCAATACCCAAGAGTTCAATGGATGCTTGCAAAGCTTTGTTCGCTGCAGTCGGCGCACTGTTTGCAGACTTCAAGACACGCTTCAATCCAAAGTTCAAATTCTCTGCAACGCTGAGATGTGGCAACAAGCTTGATTCTTGAAACACGTACCCCAAAGACCGCTGCCAAGTAGGTATGTAAATTCCTTGCTTGGTGTCTTGCCAAATGTTTTCACCAATTTGAATGAGGCCTTGTGGATTTTTTTCTAAACCAGCTACTGCGCGCAAAAAAGTCGTTTTACCAGAGCCGGAAGGACCAAAAATGGCAGTAATACCTTGCGCAGGCAATTGAAGCTCTAGCTTCAACTCAAACGCTGAACGTGCGATGTTGATTTGCAGGTGAATCATCTTCACAGCACCTGCCTTTGACGACGGTTCATCAAGGCCAAGGCCAACAAGACCACAAAAGAAAAGACCAACATGCCAGCAGCAAGCAGATGCGCTTGTGCATATTCCATGGATTCCACATGCCCATAAATCTCTGTCGACACCACGCGAGTTTGGCCAGGAATATTGCCCCCTATCATGAGCACCACCCCAAACTCACCCACGGTATGCGCAAAACTCAAAATGGCCGCTGTGACCATGCCGGGTTTGGCAAGTGGCAAAGCCACCGAAAAGAAGGCATCCAAGGGACTGGCCCGCAATGTGGCCGCCACTTCCATTGGCCTTGATCCAATGGCGTCAAAAGCGTGTTGAAGCGGTTGTACTGCAAAGGGCAAAGAGAAAAGGATAGAACCAATCAGCAAGCCTGTGAATGTGAAAGACAACACGCCCCATCCCATAGACTGGGTGAATTGACCCAGAGGCCCTTGAGGCCCCATCACTATGAGCAGATAAAAACCCAACACAGAGGGTGGCAAGACCAAGGGCAAAGTGACCATTGCATGAATGGGCGCGCGCCAAGCAGATTGCGTTTGCGAGAGCCACCAAGCCAAAGGCGTCGCTAAGACCAGCAGCAATAGCGTGGTCAGCGTGGCTAACTCGAATGTGAGTTGAATGGCTTGCCAAGATTCGGGCGTCAAATTCATGCGTGTAAGTTTACGACGAAGTGCCTTCAACCTGGTTCTTTGCCTATATTCGACATGTGTTGGATATAACCGACACCACAAATTCCTGAGCGCGCTATCTTTGCGCCTGATGAAAAAAATTTGGGATATTTCCCCACCCATTGACGCTAACAGCCCGGTCTTTCCAGGAGACACGTCCTTTCAACTGAACTGGACAGCCGAGATTTCGCCGCAATGCCCGGTGAATGTGAGCGCCATCACGCTGTCCCCCCACGTGGGATCGCACGCCGATGCGCCTTTGCACTATGACCCTTGTGGCGTTGCTATTGGCCAAGTAGATTTGCAAACCTTCATTGGGCCTTGTCGGGTGATCCATGCCATGGGGGCTGGTTCACTCATTACGATGCAAGATTTAAAGCACAAACTCCAGCATCTGCCAGAACGCATTTTAGTAAGAACCTATGCCAAGTTTCCCGAACAAGCGTTTGATTCACAACTCAAAGGGTTTGCGCCCCAAACCTTGACCGCTTTAGCAGATTTGGGCGTGAAGTTGGTTGGCATCGACAGTGCCAGCATTGACCCTGCCGACAGCAAAACATTGGACAGTCACCAGATCATCAGACAGCGCAACATGCGCGTACTAGAAAATCTGCAACTCGACCACATTGAAGAAGGCGATTACGAACTGATTGCCCTACCCCTCAAACTCATGAGCGCAGATGCTAGCCCTGTGCGCGCCATACTGAGAGAACTCTGAAAAGCCTTATGACTAAGACAAATACCGCCAACACCCTCGCTGCATGTCAAGCGCTGGACCAAGAAGATCCTTTGCGATCGCTCCGTGATTTATTTCAGGTGCCTGAGAGCATGATTTACCTTGACGGCAACTCCCTTGGCGTATTGCCCAAGGCCACGCCCGCTCGCGTCGCAGCGGCAGTGGCGCAAGAGTGGGGACAAGACCTCATCAAAAGTTGGAACAGTGCGGGTTGGTTTCAAATGCCACTTAAAGTGGGCAACAAAATTGCGCGGCTCATTGGCGCAAAAGATGACGAGGTGGTGGCCGCTGACAGCACCTCTATCAATTTGTTCAAAGTGTTGAGTGCGGCGCTGTCCATTGCACAAGCAGATCATCCAGAGAAAAAAGTCATTCTGAGTGAGCTCACTAATTTCCCCACCGACCTCTACATTGCAGAAGCTTTGTGCAAAGAGCGTGGCTTCAGCTTGAAATTGGTCGAGGCAGAAGCGCTACAAACCGCATTGCAACAAGACGTTGCTGTACTGATGTTGACCCATGTGAACTACCGCACAGGCGCCATGTTGAACATGAAAGACATGACGGCTTCAGCGCACAGCGTGGGGGCCTTGACCGTGTGGGATTTGGCACACAGCGCAGGTGCTGTCCCTGTAGATTTGAATGGTTCGCAAGCAGACTTTGCCGTAGGTTGCGGCTACAAATACCTGAACGGTGGCCCTGGTGCGCCTGCTTTTGTTTGGGTTCACCCAAAGCACACAGATCGTTTTTGGCAACCTCTGAGTGGCTGGTGGGGGCACGCTGCACCGTTTGAATTCACACCTGACTACAAACCTGCTGCCGGTATTTCGCGGTACCAATGTGGCACACAACCGGTCCTTAGCCTGACTGCGCTTGACACTGCTCTAGATGTATTTTTAGAGGTAGGAAAATTGGGTGGCATACAAGCACTGAGAAATAAATCATTGGCGCTTACAGGCCTTTTTATGAACTTGGTCCAAGCGGAATTGGCTGGCCATGGTTTTGGCATTGCAACGCCTCATGAAGAAAATTTGCGTGGCTCACAAGTCAGCCTGACTCGAAGTGAAGGCGCTTATGCCATTGTGCAGGCCTTGATTGCACGAAGTGTGATCGGTGATTTCAGGGCGGGCGATGGCAAAAGCCAACCCGACATTTTGCGATTTGGCCTGACGCCTTTGTACACAAGATTTGTCGACGTCTGGTATGCCGTGCAGCACTTGAAAGAAGTGATGGACAGCGGCGAGTGGCAACAGCCGCATTTTTCACAAAAAAATACCGTCACTTAGTTCTTTGAAAGCCCACCATGTCCGGATGCCCTTTTAGTCCAAACGCCAGCGAGGGCAAGCTCGACTTCAGCCAATCAATGAGCTACAGCGATTATTTGCACCTGGATGACATCTTGAATGCGCAGAAGCCATTGTCGCCAGATCACAATGAAATGTTGTTTATCGTGCAACACCAAACCAGCGAGTTGTGGATGAAACTCATGCTGCATGAGTTAAGTGCCGCAATTCGACACATTGACTTGGATGAATTGCCCGATGCTTTCAAGATGTTGGCGCGTGTATCGCAGATCATGTCGCAACTGGTTCATGCGTGGGATGTTTTGGCCACCATGACACCCCCCGAATACAGCGCCATCAGGCCTTACTTGGCCCAATCAAGCGGTTTTCAAAGCTGGCAATACCGATGCATTGAATTTGCAATGGGCAATAAAAATGCCGCCATGCTACTGCCCCACGCGCATCGACCTGATTTGCATGCCATTGTGGAAAGCGCCTACTTGGCGCCTTCACTTTATGACGCTAGCCTGAAATTGCTTGCTCGCAAAGGCTTGGTAATTCCGCCAGATTACCTGGAGCGTGATTGGCGACAACCCTATAAGGCAAGCACCCAAGTGGAAGAAGCTTGGCTGGTGGTTTATAGAAACCACAAGGAGCATTGGGATTTGTATCAATTGGGCGAAGAATTGGCCGATCTGGAAGACGCTTTTAGACTCTGGCGCTTCAGGCACGTGACCACCGTTGAGCGGGTTATTGGCTTTAAAAAAGGTACGGGAGGCACTGGTGGCGTCAGCTATTTGCGCAAGATGCTTGATGTGGTTCTCTTCCCCGAAATTTGGTCTCTCCGAACAAGCCTTTAAATATAAGCAATTGACATCTCATGATGTAATACGCTTACTTTTTTAGCAGTTGGAGTTCCCATGTCGCGTTCCCCTAGTTTGGGTCGTTTTCCCTTTGCTTATTCCACTCTTTTTTCTGTGGCACTTTGCCTTGGTCTGAGCGGTGTTTTGCTTGCCTGCAAAAAACCAGAATCAGACACCGACAAACAGCTGGATGCTGTCTCAATCAGCTTGGGCAATGAAGACGTTTTACAGTTAGGCACTTCGGAGCACGGTACTGGCCCTGTCATTTCAGGCTCACTCCAACCGCAAATTCGAGCCGACCTGCGGGCCGAGGTTGCTGCCATGGTGATTAAAGTTCACAAAGAGAATGGTGAGCTTGTCCGAAAAGGCGATTTACTCGTTAGCTTAGACAACTCGGTTTTGCGCGACAACCTTAATTCTGCTGAAGAATCGATGCGTGCTGCTGCGCAATCCTTTGATGGTGCAGAACGCCAATATCAGCGAATCAAATCTCTTCAAGCTCAGGGCATGGTGTCTATGCAGGGATTGGAAGAATCTGAAATTAAACGAAACAGTGCCCAGAGTGAATTTGTGGCTAGCAAGGCGCGCGTAGCTGCCGCCAAGCAGCAGCTTGATCGAACAGAAGTTCGCGCACCGTTTCAGGGTGTTGTGAGTGCCCGCAAAGCTTCAGCTGGCGACACTGCCCAAATTGGCAAAGAGCTGATACAAGTCATTGACCCCAGCAGCATGCGATTTGAAGGCCAAGTCTCTGCCGATCAAATGAGCAACTTGAAGGTGGGCCAGCGGGTTAATTTCCGCATCAATGGTGTGGCGCAAACGGGCGATCAATTGGGCAGCAGCGGCACCATTAAACGCATTGACAGCGCAGCCAACCCCATTACACGACAAGTGTCTGTGATTGTGGAAATCAACGGCAAAGATCGTCCGCCCGTGGTGGGTTTGTTTGCCGAAGGTGTGATTGAGACCTCTACCAAATCCACTTTGATGATTTCTGAAAGCAGTCTGCGCAGAGAGGGCGATAAAGTATTTGCATGGGTTTTAGATGGCAACAAAATTGTGAAGCGCAATATTCAATTGGGAGACCGCGACACACGCCTTGGCGAATGGGTGGTGAACTCAGGCTTGGTGGCTGGTGAAAAAATATTGCGCAACACCAGCAGTTCTTTGAAAGACGGACAGCCCTTTACGATGCGTACAGACACTGCTGCCAAAGTAGGTCAATAAAACATGTTTCTGTCTAATTTCAGCGTTAAGAAGCCGATTGTCACCATCGTCATTTTGATCATGCTCATGGCCATGGGGCTGTTGGCATTGAAGAAGCTCAAAGTCAATCAAATTCCCGATGTCGATTTGCCATTGTTGGTGATCGATATCAATTACCCCGGCGCATCGCCTGACACGGTTGAACGTGAAGTGCTTAACCGTGTTGAAAAGGCCATGCAGTCGGTCAATGGCATCAAAGATTTGCGGGGCACTGCCAGCGAGGGCAACGCGAACATTCAGGTGTTCTTCGAATTCAAGAAGAACATGGTGGAAGCCACCGATGAAGTTCGCAACGCCATCGGTAAGGTTCGCTACAAGCTCCCTACCGAAATTCGCGAGCCTGTCATTCTTCGAATTGACCCCGGCTCTCAGCCCATCATGCAATTGGCTTTGTCGTCTTCAAGTCAAAGCCATGCTGAAATATCACGCATCGCAGAAGATCAGATTGCCGATAAGTTTCGCGGTATTTCTGGGGTGGCTCAAGTCAATGTCAACGGCGCACTCAAACGTGAATTGAGTGTACTTCTGCACTCGCAAAAACTTCGCGAAGTGAACCTTTCAGTCACCGAGGTGGTAAACGCGCTCCGAACTCAAAATGCTGCTGCACCAGTAGGCAAAATTCGAGGCGCACTGGAAGATCAAAGCATTCGCTTGCTAGGCCGCATTGAAACACCTGCTGAGTTCAACCAAATCGTCATCAAGCGCAGCGGTAACGACCTCATTCGACTGGGTCAGGTAGCCACCGTGTCCGATGGATTTGCTGAACTAGCCACCATGAGTGTGCGAAATGGTAAGCCCAACGTCGGATTGGCCATCACACGATCACGCAACGCTTCAACTGTGAGTGTTGCCAATGAGATCCGTGCGTTGGTGGCAGAAGTCAGCAAAACACTGCCTGAAGGCACGAAACTTGAAATTACACAAGACGGTGGAGTTGAAGCACGAAACAGCCTGAACAATGTGGTGGATGCACTGATCTTTGGTGCAGGCCTCACAATTTTTGTGGTCTATGTATTTTTAAATTCCTGGCGGTCCACGCTCATTACAGCGCTGTCTTTGCCTACCTCTGTGATTACTGCCTTCATAGCCGTTTGGCTGTGCGGCTTCACTCTGAACTTTATGAGTTTGCTGGGCTTGTCTTTGGCCATTGGCGTGCTCATTGACGATGCCATTGTGGTTCGAGAAAACATCGTGCGGCACATGGAGCGCGGCTCAGACCGACGAACAGCAGCATTGGAAGGCACCTCTGAAATTGGCATGGCTGTGGCAGGCACCACGTTCTCCATTGTGGCCGTGTTCATTCCTGTAGGCTTCATGCCAGGAGTCTCTGGCGAATGGTTCCGACCCTTCGGTCTCACTGTGGTTGCATCGGTTTTGGTCAGCTTGCTAATTTCATTCACACTGGACCCCATGCTGTCTGCCTACTGGGGCGACCCACCTGGTGAACACCTCAAGCCTAAAAAGGGCATCAGCCTGAAACTCCAGCAATTCAATGCCTGGTTTGACCATCAGGCCGATCGCTATGGCAATGTCATTGCTTGGGCATTGCACCATCGACGTTGGATGATCACGTTTGCCGTGGTCAGTTTCTTTGCTGCCATCTTTTTGCAATATCAGTTTGGCGGCTCTAGTTTCTTGCCGAAATCAGATGGTAAAACTTTGGCCATCGATGTTCGAACGCCTGCCAGTAGCAATCTAGACTATTCACGCCTAAAGTTAGAAGCTGCTGCCGTCATGGCCCGCAGCTTGCCCGAAACCAAGGCCACAAACAGTTATGTGAACCCAGGTGGCGGCCGCATTTATGTCGACATTGGCAAAAGCACCGATCGCAATCGCACAGCACAAGACATTGCCATTGAACTGCGAAAACGAACCTCCCAATTGGTGGGCGCCGAGTACACCGTGTTAGACGACTTGTCCAACGGTGCATCAAAGCCCGTGCAAATTCGATTCAGCGGTACCGACTCTCGCAAATTGCTGACCATCACCAGCGAATTCATGGAGCAACTCAAGCAAGTGCCTGGGGCTGTTGATGTGGGCTTGTCACAACAAGACCCGCAAAACGAATTGCAAATTGAATTGGACCGCGGCTTGGCCAACTCTTTGGGCATTTCAGTCACCGACACAGCCAATGCATTGCGCGTTGCTTTTGCAGGCATAGAGGTTGGAGACTGGGTCGACCCTACAGGTGAGTCGCGCGATGTGGCTGTTCGCTTAAGCCCAGAAGATCGCATGAGTGCAACCAACATTGAGCGCTTGCCCATTACGGTCAGTGGTATGAACACAGTTGTGCCTTTAGCCCAAATTGCCAAAGTTTCGATGGGAAAAGCACCCTCCAAAATTGAGCACTCTGATGGCAAGCGAACCATTGGCGTTTCTGCCAATGTCCAAGGCCGCTCTTCGGGTGAAGTCACGGCAGATGCCCTGAAGATTGCCAAGAACATCAATTTTCCAGAGGGTTACGGCATTGAGCTTGATGGCGCCTCAAAGGATCAAAAGGAAGTGTTTGCCGAGATGGGCATCGCCTTGATTTCCGGTATTGGTTTGATGTACTTCATTTTGGTCATGCAATTTGGTTCATTCACCGCCCCCTTGGCGGTCATGTTTTCCTTGCCCTTGTCGCTCATTGGCGTGGTGTTGGCTTTGCTCTTAACAGGCGGCACATTGAACCTCATGAGCCTCATTGGCGTGATCATGCTCATGGGCTTGGTGGCCAAAAATGCCATTTTGTTGCTAGATGCTGCTCGCGCCTCAGAAGCCAAAGGCATGGACCGCGAAGAGGCTCTCATGGCTGCAGGCCGCAAACGTTTGCGTCCCATCATCATGACCACTTTTGCCTTGATTGCTGGCATGCTGCCAGTAGCCATTGGCATCGGCGAAGGCAGTGAGTTTTACAGGCCCATGGCCACGGCCATCATTGGCGGCACCATTACTTCTACCATTCTCACGCTGTTGGTCATTCCCAGTTTCTATGACAGCATTGAGTTGACTCGCGAGGCCTGGGGTAGGCGATTGAAAGCCTTAGGTCAACGCTTTAGCTAGTCATACACTTGCTAAGCGATAATCAAGGATTGCATCAACGTCCCGAATGGGCGCTTGCCCTATTAGGATCTACCGATGAAAAAGAACTTCCCCCTTCAAATTGAAGGCAAAAATTCAGAACGTACCTTGGAAGCGGTCAAACACGAAATTCGCAAGTACTTCAAACGCGAACGAAACCGTGGGCTACCCAAAGACGTTGACTTTTGGGACTTTGACTGCAAAGTTGGATTAACGGCAGAGTCCGCCGAAGTGGTCAAAGTAAGCGCTGTGGTTGAAAGCTTGGGCACTTTGGCCAAAGAAGGCGCTGCTTCGGTTTATGTTGAGATTTTGAGCAAGCATGGCGTGCGAATCATTCGACCCGAAAATGACCCGGTGATCATTGAGCGGGTTGACGACGCTGGTTTTGCCAACCGATAAACAGCCCAGCGCCAATCACAATAGCGCAGCCCAAAAGCATGGGGGTATCCAGTTGCTCGCCAAAAACAATCACACCAATTGATATTCCAAATAAGAGGCGCGAATATCTGTAAGGCGTAACGGCCCCAATCGAGCCTGTTCGCATAGCCGTCATAAGGGCCGTGTAGGCAAACACACCCGCCAACAAAGCAGCTGCCAGCACCAAAAACTGTTGCGCCTGCAAAGACACAAAAGGCTTACCATCCCAAACGGCATAACATGCACCAGCAATCAACATGGTGGTAAAGCCATAAAATCCAAGCACCTCCTTGGTCAGGGAGGATGGCGCTGTGCGGGAGAACAAATCACGCCCCACAAAACCAAGCGTTCCAATCAAAGCCAGTAAGGACAGCAAAGAGAAGTCTGCCGCAGAGGGCCGAAGAATGATCAGCACCCCAAATAAACCTAGAAAGATGGCAATCCAAGTTTTAGCATCTACTTTTTCTCGCAAGAAAATACGCGCACCTAAGACCACAAACAACGGCGCTGATTGCAAGATGGCGGTGGCAGAAGACATGGGGGTTAAGGCTATGGCCAAGACATAGAACAGCCGTCCAAAGAACTCAAAAACTGCCCTGAACAGCATGTTCTTGGTCAAAACTTGGGCCTGAAAAATGGAGGCGCCAGCTCGCCTTGCCAAGAGTGCGAAGACGCAAAGTCCCCCTGCTCCAAACATCATCAATACTTGCCCGACTGGCAATTGCTTGGTTACCGTCTTGAGGAAGGCATCTTCAATGGCAAAGGCTGCCATGGATGCAATCATCCAACCAACACCTCGCAAATTTTCTTGTCGCAAATGATTCCGTTCACTTTAAATCGCAAATGCGAATTGTTCTTATTAAAATTTTACGACATAACAAGCGGCGACTTGCCTTAACATGCATTTTTTGCATTCGCATATGAAACTGATTAAGATCAACGACCTAAGCGCACAGGACATTCGCTCTATCTGGAGCTTGGCCACAAAACCAAGTACGCATCCGAAGGGCAATGTCGCTTGGTCATTCGAAGGCAATGGCATCCGCACTCGCACAACGTTCATTCAAGCCTTTAGGGAATTTAACCTCAGCTTTGTAGAGCTTCCCAACCTTCTAAAGACCAACGAGAGAGTTACAGACTTAGCGGGCTACCTAGATCCGTTTTATGACATCTATGTCATTCGCGATTCAAATCACGAACGCTTGACTGAGTTTGCAAACGCTTCACGCAGGCCTGTTGTGAATGCCATGACGTCCTTAGCTCATCCCTGCGAAGTACTGACCGATGCGTACTCGATAGAAAAAACAATGGGGCCACTTTCAAGTGTCAAAGTCACACTTTGGGGGCCAACGACCAATGTCTTCCGGTCTTGGCATGAACTGGCTCGCGTTTTTGATTTTGAATTGGTTCACCTGTGCGATGCACAATTTCATGAAAGCATACAGAATGTTCGTTTCAGTGAAACCATTGACGGCAGCACCGATGTGCTCATCACAGATTCTTGGCCGACGGGCTTTGAAAATGCAGCTTGGTCATTGAATTTAAATCACTTGGATGCAATGGGCAAACCCAAACTGCTGCCCACTCCCCCATTTTCAATTGGCCGTGAAATTGCCTTGGATCCTTTGCAGTACAAAGGTTTTATGGGCTATGAACAAAAAATCGATTTACTGACCGTGCAGAAAGCCATCTTGAGCTATTTGATGACCCAGTAAAAACCATCCATATGCGCTGTCATCTCAATGCAGATTGCGTTTACCAGATTCATTGCTGAGGGCGTCTAGCACAAACATTGGAATATCAGCATCAAATTTTTCACCATCCTCGGCCACGCAAAAATAACTGCCATGCATGGTGCCTGTAGGTGTTCTTAAGCGAGTGCCACTGGTGTACTGAAATTTTTCGCCAGGTTGGAGCAAGGGTTGGTACCCCACCACACCCAAGCCTTTGATTTTCTCATGCAGGCCATTGGCATCGTTCACGCTCCAAGACCTAGAGATGACTTGCGCTGCAATATTACCTTTGTTGGTAATGGTGATGCTGTAGGCAAAGGTGTACAGATCGCTGGCAGGATCAGACTGCTCAGGCAGAAACTGGGGGATAACTTCCACTTGGAGTTTGTAGTTTGGCATGTTGTTATTTTGCCTGAATTACAAATCCAAGCATAGCAATAGGATTATGAGTTTATCGGCAATGAGGGAGCTCAGCAATAATCTATACATTCCCTCAACCTACCCCAAATATGAAAAAGAAAGTAGCCCTGCCACTTTTAAGCATTGTCCTAATAGGCGTCATCGCTTCTCACATCAGCTTCAAATCTGCCGACCACAGCCATTTGATGGTCGTCGATGGTATTGAAATCGATGTACTTGGGAAAATACAAAATCAATGGCTGTCATACACTCAAAATTGCGAAGACGTGTCACAACCGCAAGCTGGCCAAGCAAACTTTCAAGCCATTCAAAACGCGATTCAATCCTACAGTCCACCGCAATCCCAAACTGCCAAAATAGCAAGCATGTGGACTCTGGGCGAATGGACCTTGGCCGAAGTAGAGTTTGAGGCCTTGCTACCCGCTGTCGTCACCCTTCAAAAAAGCAGCAGCGAACAAAAAATTATGCCGCGTGGCATTTGGAGTGGTCATACCAAGCCTTGGATGGCGGCGCCTTTAATTCGGACTTATCTCAAAACTCAAGTTCCTGAGGTGCCTGTGCAACTGCTCAATTGCTTTATCCCTCGTTCAAAATCATTCAGCTGACATGACGCTTTTCCCTCCAACACGTGAAGCAGCGCTAGCTCGGATTGCAGCTGTTCAGCCTGCAGAATATTCTCGAAGCAGAAATGCACTGAATGGCGCAGTCACGCAACTTTCACCCTATATCACTCACGGATTTATCAGCTTGCCAGAAGTCTTGGAAGGTGTACGTTTGCACCACTCGGTTAGGACTCAAGACAAGTTTGTATTTGAATTGGGTTGGCGTGAGTATTTTCGCCATGTTTGGCAGCACCGAGGCAACGGTATCTTCAAGTCACTTCATGAAGGCGTGCTATCCGATGAAGCCTATGCAGATCGAATTCCATTTGACATTCTTCATGCCAGCACAGGTGTAGCCGCCATCGACATGGCTGTGAAAACTTTATATGCCACTGGCTATTTACACAATCACGCACGCATGTGGCTGGCCAGTTACATGGTGCACCTGCGCAAGGTGCATTGGCGCGCTGGGGCTGACTGGATGTATGGACACTTGTTGGATGGCGACTTGGCCAGCAATCATTTGAGTTGGCAGTGGGTGGCTGGCACGGGGAGCCATAAGCCTTATCTGTTCAACGCAGAAAACGTATCGCGTTATGCACCATCAGCATGGCACAGCGCAGGGAGTGTGATTGATACCACTTATGAAGAGTTAGACCACCTTGCTAGAGACCCTTTGCCAGTTTCTTCATCATCCGTTCGCGGTGATGGTTCTGCAATTGATGAGCCCCAGTTGTTCACACAGCCTCCGACTCACCTCAACATGTGTACGCCCAACTCAAACACAGTGAGTGGTCGTGATGTTTGGCTGGTTCATCCTTGGAGTTTAGGTAAGTTACCTGAGCATCTTTCCGCCAACACAGTCATTATTGGCGTTTACGTTGCGGAGTTTCACCTCGCTTGGCCTTGGAGTGAAAAGCGGTGGCAGTTTGTCAACTCTCGGATGACAGAACTAACGACGGAGCGTTGGTATGGAAATTCTTCGTCAATCATTGCCGCGCTGGAAAGTACAAATCAGGTGAGCGGTTTCAGTGAGGCTCATGTTTCGACAATCTTGCCTGTACACATGTTGAGTGAAATGACACCCTGTTTGTTTTCGCAGATTGATCGGCGCTGTGATTCTTTTGCAAAGTGGTGGAAGATAGTTTCTGCTGGTTAAAACGTTGCTTAGCACGGCTATGCTGTTTACTTCGTGAGAGCGTTGAGTAGCAAGGCCTAAGGCGGATTCCTCATACTGGAGTACCAGAAATCGTCAGCCGCCTTAGGCCTTGCTACTCAACTTGTAGTCGGCGGAAAATGTCTGACCACCAACACTGCTGTTCGCAGCTGGGTGAGGGTGTGGTGGGTGGGTGACGATTTCTGGTACTCCAGTATGAGGAGCCCATCCACCACACCCTCACCCAGCGATCTCAGCACGCTCAGCAAAAAAATAGCCCCGCAAAAAAGCGGGGCTACAAGACCTGGCGGAGAAGGTGGGATTCGAACCCACGGTGATGTTGCCACCACGCCTGATTTCGAGTCAGGTACATTCGACC
>JBIIJK010000091.1:0-6238 GCA_044233865.1 Limnohabitans sp. | reverse complement strand
CTCAGCACGCTCAGCAAAAAAATAGCCCCGCAAAAAAGCGGGGCTACAAGACCTGGCGGAGAAGGTGGGATTCGAACCCACGGTGATGTTGCCACCACGCCTGATTTCGAGTCAGGTACATTCGACCACTCTGCCACTTCTCCTGCACTCAACTTTGCGGCTGGTCACTGCCGCAAATTCTATCAGCCGCCTTTAAGCGCGCAATTCAGTGATGCCACCCATGTAAGGCCGCAACACCTCAGGCACCGTTACAGAACCGTCTGCATTTTGATAATTTTCCAGCACAGCTACCAACGCACGGCCGACAGCCAAACCAGAACCGTTCAAGGTGTGCACCAACTCATTCTTGCCCTGCGCATTTTTAAATCGCGCTTGCAAACGACGTGCTTGAAACGCCTCGCAGTTAGAACAAGAACTGATCTCACGATAAGTGGCTTGTGCAGGCACCCAAACTTCCAAGTCATAAGTTTTGGTAGCACCAAAACCCATATCGCCAGAGCACAACAGCATGACGCGATAAGGCAAGCCCAGTTTCTGCAAAATAGCTTCTGCATGCCCCGTCATTTCTTCCAGCGCTTCATAGCTTTTTTCTGGATGAACAATTTGCACCATCTCAACTTTGTCAAACTGGTGCTGGCGAATGAGGCCTCGTGTATCGCGCCCTGCACTGCCCGCTTCTGAGCGGAAGCAAGGCGTGTGCGCTGTGAGTTTCATGGGCAAATCTGACTCTGCCAAAATTTCATCACGGACGACATTGGTCAAGGTGACTTCTGATGTGGGAATCAAATACAGCGCTTGGCTTTCTGCGCCTTCTTCAGAATCTTGTCCGCCCTTTTTGGCAGCAAACAAATCGCCTTCAAACTTTGGCAACTGGCCTGTGCCGCGCAAAGTGTCTGCGTTGACGATATAGGGCGTGTAGCACTCTGTGTAGCCGTGCTGCTGTGTTTGTGTGTCCAACATGAACTGCGCCAGTGCGCGGTGCATGCGTGCAATTTGGCCACGCATGAATGTAAAACGTGAGCCAGAAAGTTTGATGCCAATGTCAAAGTCGAGGCCCAGTTTCTCGCCAATGTCTACGTGGTCGCGCACTTCAAAGTCAAATGTCTTTGGTCCTTTGCCGTCCACACTCCATTTACGCACTTCCACGTTACCGTGTTCGTCAGCACCCAGAGGCACACTTTCGTGCGGCAAATTGGGGACGGCTAAAAGCATGTCTTGAATTTCTGCCTGCAATGCATCCAAGCGCAAGGCAGATGCATCCAATTCCGTTTTGATGCTGGCCACATCGGCCATGACTTGGTCTGTGCTTTCGCCCTTGGCTTTCAACATGCCAATTTGCTTGGACAAGCTGTTGCGTTGACTTTGCAATTCTTCGGTGCGCGTTTGCAAAGTTTTGCGCTCTGTTTCTAAAGCACGAAAC
Source organism: Limnohabitans sp. (assembly GCA_044233865.1). Lineage (GTDB taxonomy): Bacteria > Pseudomonadota > Gammaproteobacteria > Burkholderiales > Burkholderiaceae_C > Limnohabitans_A. Next base: position 4,818 of record JBIIJK010000091.1, on the reverse strand, counting down.
TTTTCTACATTCAAAAAAGCTTGTGGTGTTTTGCGGGTCTCTAAACGCGCTACTGCGGCGTCTAAGTCTTTACGGAGCAAGAGAATGTCTAGCATGTGGATAAAAAGTTATGCGACCAAAAAATCAATGGCCATCGTCTAATTTTAGTCCCTTGGGCAAGGGAAATTTGATGGTCTCAGTCACGCCGTCCAATTTGCGAATGGACGTGGCGCCCAAGGCGCGCAAGCGGGTGATGACATCTTGCACCAGCACTTCGGGCGCAGAAGCACCCGCAGTGAGGCCCACTCGGTGTTTGCCTTCAAACCATTCATTTTGTAGCTCGTCGGCACTGTCAATCATGTAGCTGTCTGCGCCCAAGCGGCTTCCTAACTCACGCAAACGGTTGCTGTTGGAACTGGTAGGGCTGCCCACCACAACCAACACATCGACTTGGGGGCTCATGAGTTTGACGGCATCTTGCCGGTTTTGGGTGGCATAGCAAATGTCTTGTTGCTTAGGTTCACGCACACTGGGAAAACGCTTCTTCACTGCCAATAAAATTTCTGCTGCATCGTCCACGCTCAAAGTGGTTTGCGTGACAACTGCCAAAAGTTCTGTCTGTTTGGGCTGAACCTTGAGCACATCGTCCGAGTCCTCTACCAAGTGAATGCCATTAGGCAATTGGCCCATGGTGCCTTCCACTTCGGGGTGGCCTTTGTGCCCAATCATGATGAACTCGTAGCCTTCTTTGTGCAGCTTGGCGACTTCGACATGCACCTTGGTGACCAAGGGGCAGGTAGCATCAAAAATTGTGAAACCCCGCGCCTCTGCTTCAGCCTGCACTGCTTTGCTCACACCATGCGCACTGAACACCAAGGTGGCACCAGGTGGCACGTCGCTTAACTCTTCAATGAAAATTGCGCCTTTGGTTTTAAGATCGTTCACCACATAGGTGTTGTGCACAATTTCATGGCGCACATAAATAGGCCTGCCAAATTTGGCAATGGCCGCTTCCACAATGTCGATGGCACGGTCAACCCCGGCACAAAAGCCGCGAGGCTCAGCCAATAAAATTTCTTTCACGCCCATATTTGCTTTCATCTGCTTGAAATAGATTTACAAAATACCAATCACATGAACTTCAAACGTGACGGGATGTCCCGCCAAGGGGTGATTGAAGTCAAACAAGACTGCGCCATCGTCGGCCACTTGAATCACAGCACCGGCATAAGTGCCATGGCCGTCGGGTGTAGGAAATTGAACCACATCGCCAGGCACATAGTGTTCTTGTGCTGCACCCAATTGCGCCAACAACTTGCGCGCCACCCATTGCTGCATGTCAGGGTTGCGATCGCCGAAAGCCACACCCGAGGCCAATTCGAAAGTCGTGCGAACGCCCTCCTCCAAACCCATTAAGGCCGCTTCCATGCCAGGCGACAACTCGCCAGAGCCCAAGGACAGGGTGGCAGGCTTGTCTTCAAAGGTATTGATGAGCGTGCCCTGCGGGCCTGCTAATCGGTAATGCAATGTTAAAAAAGATCCAGCTTGGACTGTTGTCATAAAACTTAATTCTGAGAAATGCGCTTTGAAGGCGCATCAAGCGCAATTCAATGCAGGCTAATGCAAATCCAAACCGCACCATGGAGAAGGCTTTGGGTTCAGACTCCAAGAGTCGAATGCACCATTGTAAAAAGCTTCTGCGGCTTTCGCTCCCAAAAGCCACAATCTGGGGCATTTATCTCTTCAGAAAGCCCATGAACTTCCAAGAATTACCCCCAGACACCCGTCCCCGCGAAAAAATACTCACCCGCGGGCCCGGCGCTCTAAGCGATACCGAGCTTTTGGCCCTGTTGCTTAGAACAGGGGTGGCTGGCCGCAATGTGCTGCAATTGGCGCAAGACATGCTTCAGGCCAGTGGTGGCCTGGCCAATTTGCTGCTGACGCCGCCTGCGCAACAAACAAGCATCAAAGGCCTAGGGCCCGCCAAACAATCCGAACTCTTGGCCGTCATGGAATTGGCCAAGCGCGCCATGGCCCAGCAGCTCAGCACCCGTGAGGTCATGCAAAGCGCCAGCAGCGTTCAGCTTTATCTACAACTTCATTTGGCGCACAAAACACACGAGGTGTTTGCCATGCTGTTCCTAGATTCTCAGCACAAGCTGGTGTGCATGGAAACTTTGTTTCGGGGCACCCTGAGCCAAACCAGCGTGTACCCCCGTGAAGTGGTGCTTCGGGCCCTGCATCACCACAGCGCCGCGGTGGTGTTGGCGCACAACCATCCCAGTGGGTCGGTGCATCCCAGCCCTGCCGATTTGCACCTTACAAACAGTTTAAAGTCTGCTTTGGCCATGGTAGACGTGAGGGTGTTAGACCACGTCATTGTGGGCCCGGGTCAGGCCTTCTCCATGGCCGAGCAAGGCGTTTTATAAGTCAACAGTTAAAACGCTTGCAGCTTGTGGCACCATTGGCTTGTGAAATTCCAATCGCTTCAAGATCTCAAACTGGTTCAAAAGCAAATTGCAGCGGCGCAGGCCAAAGCAGTTGCTGAGGAAGCCGCGCGCGCGGCGGCCATTCGAAAGGCAGAGGCGGATAAAAACCTGTTTGCGCGCGCCATCGGCAAGGTGGCGCCATTGCCTGTTCACAACAAAGCACATCTTCCCAGAACGCCGCGCCAACCCGTGGCCACCCAGCTTCAAAAAGACGAAGCCAAGGTCATTCAAGACTCACTAAGCGATGAGTTCGACGTCAGCACTTTGCTCGACACCGACGACGCACTGAGTTTTCGCAGGCCCAGTGTGGGCACAGAAGTTACGCGCAAATTGCGAAAAGGCGAGTGGGCCATTCAACGTGAAATTGATTTGCATGGCTTGCGCAGCGATGAGGCCCGCTTGGCCTTAACCACCTTCATTCGCGAGGCGCACAAACACGGTATTCGGTGTGTCCGAGTGGTGCATGGCAAAGGTTTGGGCTCTCCAGGCAAAACGCCCGTACTCAAATCCAAAGTGCACAGTTGGTTGGTGCAAAAAAACCAAGTGATGGCCTTTGTGCAAGCCAAACCGGCTGAAGGCGGCGCAGGCGCCTTGGTGGTGCTGCTCACACCCTCTTGATTTATTCTGAAGCCTGACGCAGTGTTTGTGACACAGGCTGCCGGAGCACTTCCGCCAAGCCCCACCATCCTGCAATCCAGGCCAAAAGAGCGCCCGTGAGTGCGCCAGCAGCTGGCACCCAAAGTGATGCCGTCCATTCAAACTCAAAGACAAATCGAGCCAAGCCCCAGCCTACCAACTCAGCCACCAAGCTGGCCAAGAAGCCAGCCAACAGCCCGACCCCCATGAGTTCGGCGGTTTGCACTTGGCTCAGTAAACGGCCAGTTGCACCCAAGGCCCGCATGATGGCGAATTCTCTTTTTCGTTCTTCACGGGTAGAAGTCACGGCGGCGGTCAGTACCAGCAAGCCGGCCATCAAAGTGAATGCAAATAAAAATTCAACCGCGCGAATGACTTGGTCCAATACGTTTTGAATTTGTACGAGCGTGGCTCTCAAATCGACGCTGGTGACATTGGGAAACTGCTGAAGCAAGTTGCGCTCAAAAGCAGGCACATCGGGTGTTTTAAAAGCGGCCATGTAACTCAAGGGCACATCGGGCAAATTGTCTACCGGATAGATCACAAAGAAGTTGGCGCGCATCGAGCCCCAATCGACTTTGCGAAAAGAAGTAACGCGCCCTTCAGAAATCACGCCTCCCACATCAAATCGCAAACGATCGCCCATTTTCAAGCCGAGGGTTTTGGCAATGCCGATTTCAATACTCACCGCATCGCGCTCGCCTTCTTTCCATTGGCCTTGAACCACGGGATTGTTTTCGGGTTGGGCCGAGCGCGCAGACAAGTTAAATTCGCGGTCGACCATTCTTTTGGCCCGGTCATCGGTGTAATCTGACGGGCTGACCTCTTTGCCGTTGACTGCTACCAAGCGGCCGCGAATCATGGGGTACCAATCGTAGCCTGTCACATTGGCTTGCTTCAGCGAAGCTTGAAACGCTTGGGTTTGATCGGGCTGGATGTTGATGACAAATCGATCTGGCGCATTCACGGGAGTGGCCTTGCGCCAGCTGTTGATGAGATCGGTGCGCAGCAAAACCAACAAGACCAAGGCCAACAATCCAATCGACAATGCGCTGACTTGAACCACTGCATAAACAGGTCGCGCCATGACTTGGCGGGTGGCCAACAGAAGCCATCGGGGCGTGGCGTCTGATGGCACCCATGTGCGCAAGAGTTTCAAAACCAACCAAGTGGCACCTGCAAATAACAAGGTGGCTATAGCAAAACCACCGACTGTCATCAGGCCCAACTTCAAATCACGACTGGCCCACATGAGGGCGCCAGCAAAACCGAGTAAGCCTGTCAGTAAAACACCCACAGACGCAGGCTGTATACCACCCATGTCTCGGCGTATGACACGCATCGCTGGAACTTTGGCCAGCTGCAAAACGGGTGGCAGGCCAAAGGCCAACAACAAGGTCAGGCCCATGCCCAAGCCCAACAGCGCAGGTGCGACAGAGCTGGGCGGCAGTTGTGCATCGACCAATCCCGCCAAAAGCCAAATAAAAGCGTGATGAACGCCATAGCCCAACAGCACACCTAACAAGCTGGCCACCATGCCAGCGGTGATGAATTCAAAGGCATAAGCCACAGACAAGGTTTTTTGACTCTGCCCCAAGACGCGCAACAAGGCACAAGCATCAAGGTGCTTGCTTGCAAAGGTTCTGGCTGCCAGTGCAACAGCGACAGCGCACAACAAGGCAGCGAGCAACGCAACCAAATTCAAAAACTTTTC
>JBIIJK010000088.1:0-6313 GCA_044233865.1 Limnohabitans sp. | reverse complement strand
CATTGAACCCATCTTAAGAAGGCACGTTCAAAATCAAACCTTGATAACTTGTTTGTATCGGCATCAAGTGTTGTCTTTCACGCAAGATGAAAATCAAGTGACGGCACAAATTCAAAATCTAGATCAATCCGATTCGCAAGCTTTGACATTGTCTGCTGCTTACATGGTCGGATGCGATGGCGGTAGATCGATGGTTCGCAAAGGCATGGGCGCCAAACTGGTTGGCGATGAGGTGGTGCAGCGCGTTCAAAGCACATGCATCAGGGCGCCTCATTTAATTGAACTCATGAAAGTACCGCCTGCTTGGGCCATGTTCACGGTTAACCCAAGGCGAAGCGGCAATATCTACGCCATTGATGGCAAAGAGGTTTGGCTCATTCACAACTACCTTCGCGACTATGAAGCAGACTTTGAGTCAGTCGATCGCGATTGGGCCATACGCACCATCTTAGGTGTCGGCGATCAATTCGAATACGAAGTGATGAGCAAAGAAGATTGGTTTGGCCGTCGCTTAGTGAGCGACAAGTTGCAAGAAGGCCGAGTTTTTGTGGCGGGTGATGCTGCCCATTTGTGGGTACCCTACGCGGGCTACGGTATGAACGCTGGCTTGGCCGATGCGTCAAATTTGGCTTGGCATTTGGCGGCGCAAATCGAGTCTTGGGCCTCGCCATTTGCTTTGAGTGCCTATGAAAAAGAACGGCACCCCATCACTGAGCAGGTTTCTCGCTTTGCCATGAACCACGCGCACGCCATGAGCAAGCGCCGAAAAGAAATTCCTGAAAATTTAGAAGAACAATCTGCAGAGGGTGCGAAGGCTAGGGTCGCATTTGGCCAAGATTTGTACGACTTGAATGTTCAGCAATATTGCTGCGCAGGTTTGAACTTCGGCTATTTTTACGATCAATCGCCCGTCATGGTTTACGACGCCCAGTCAGCACCTGACTACAGCATGGGCAGTTTCACGGCTTCTACAGTGCCCGGCTGCAGGGCTCCACACTTTTGGCTTGAACAAGACACTTCTTTGTACGATGCTTTGGGCGCTGCTTACACATTGCTTTGCTTCAAGCCCGAATGCGATGCAGAAGTAAGCGCTGTTCAAAAGGCGGCTGGTGAAGCCAACATGCCTCTCAAAATATTAGATGTCAGTGCTTATCCAGATAGGCCGCTTGAATACAGCCATCATTTTGCAATCGTCAGAGCAGATGCACACACGGTATGGCGAGGCGATCAGCTGTACGAAGAAAATGCAAAGCAAATCGTTGCCAAACTTTGTGGCTATTCAACCCCCTCAATTTGAAGTATTCAAAAATTTAACCCCTTTAGAAATTGCGGGATTGGCCGTTGATTTGGGTTTTGCAGAATCAATCGGCATGACGGGCCAGTCTATTCACGTCGATGGCGGCATGGTTTTAAGTTAAATGCCAATCTGTTGACATTTGCGTTGCTGAATTGGGGATAACCATAGTCTTGGTACAGCGCCCCATAACGCACAATGAGCGTCGTCAAAGCCACAGTCATCTTGCTGTGTGCGTTTTCTAGAATTCGGTGCCAAGCTTCATGACAGATGATTTCATTTTGAAAACCAATGAACTTGTAAAAGAGTTCAAGGGCTTCGTTGCCGTCAGCGGCGTTAACCTCAGCGTCAAGCGAGGCCAGATCCATGCCTTAATCGGCCCCAATGGTGCTGGCAAAACCACTGTTTTCAATTTGCTGACCAAATTTCACATCCCCACCAGCGGTCAAATTTTGTTCAATGGCAAGGACATTACCCAAAGCAAGCCAGCGCAAATTGCACGTCAAGGCATTGTTCGGTCTTTCCAAATTTCGGCCACGTTTCCCAATCTCACTGTGATGGAAAACGTTCGCATTGCATTGCAGCGTGCCACGGGTACTTCCATGCATTTCTGGCGCTCCGAGCGCATCTTGAATCAGTTAAACGACCGCGCCATGATTTTGTTAGACGAGGTAGACCTTGCAAGCATGGCCAATTTAACCGCTGTGGAATTGCCTTATGGCAGAAAGCGCGCCCTGGAAATTGCAACCACCCTGGCCATGAATCCCGAACTCATGTTGTTGGACGAACCCACACAAGGCATGGGCCACGAAGATGTAGACCGCGTCACTCAGTTGATTAAGAAAGTAAGCGCCAATCGCACCATTTTGATGGTGGAGCACAACATGAATGTGGTGGCTAGCATTGCCGACACCATCAGTGTGTTGCAGCGAGGCCAAATCATTGCCGAAGGCCCCTACGAAACAGTTTCCAAGAACCCACAAGTTTTAGAAGCTTACATGGGTACAGCGGACAACGAGTTAGAAGGCGCCCATGGCTAATTCCACAGAGTTCTTGCGCATTAGCCAGCTGCACGCCTACTATGGTGAGTCGCACATCTTGCATGGCGTTGATCTGACCGTCAATCATGGCGAAGTTGTCACTCTGCTAGGTCGTAACGGTGCAGGCCGCACAACCACCGTTAAATCTATTTTGGGCTTGGTAGGGCGCAGAACGGGCTCTGTCATCATTGACAACCAAGAAACAGTCAATTGGCCTACGCATGAAATTGCCAAGTTAGGTTTGGGCTATTGCCCTGAGGAGCGCGGTATTTTTTCTGCGCTCACCTGCGAAGAAAACCTCATGCTCCCACCTGTCATTGCCCCCGGTGGCATGACCGTAGATGAAATTTATGAAATGTTTCCCAACCTGTACGAGCGGCGCAGCAGCCCGGGTACAAGGCTATCGGGTGGCGAACAACAAATGCTGGCTGTCGGTCGCATTTTGCGCACGGGTGCCAAATGCCTTCTGTTAGATGAAATTTCTGAAGGTCTAGCGCCTGTCATTGTGCAAGCACTGTCCAAAATGATCACGGCTTTAAAAGCCAAGGGCTTCACCATCATCATGGTGGAACAAAACTTTAGATTTGCCGCACCGCTGGCCGATCGTTTTTATGTCATGGAGCATGGTCAGATTGTGGAAGGTTTCTCCTCGCAGGAACTTTCTAGCAAGATGGGCATGTTGCATGAGTATTTGGGTGTCTGACTTTTCTTAATTCAACTGGAGTGATCACGATGAAACGCAATCTTATTTCTTTGGCCGTAGCGGCCGCCTGTGCTTTTGCCGGATCGGCTCAAGCGCAAATTTCCGACGGCATTGTCAAAATTGGTGTGCTCAATGACATGTCTGGTTTGTATTCAGACATTACGGGACAAGGTTCTGTCGTTGCCGCCAGAATGGCCGTTGAAGACTACATCCGGGCTTCAAAAAGCACCTTGAAAGTTGAAATTGTTGGCGCGGATCACCAGAACAAGCCTGATGTTGGCTCCAATGTTGCGCGTCAGTGGTACGACACAGAAAAAGTCGACATGATTGCCGACGTACCTACTTCGTCTGTCGGTTTGGCCATCGCCAAAATTTCGGCTGACAAAGGCAAATTGCACGTCAACTCTGGCTCTGCCACGGCTGATTTGTCGGGCAAAGCTTGCAATGCCAACACCATTCATTGGGCTTACGACACATGGATGTTGGCCAACGGCACAGGCAAAGCCATTGTCAAAAGTGGTGGTGACACATGGTTCTTTTTAACGGCCGATTACGCCTTCGGCCATGCCTTGGAGCGTGACACCGAAGCCGTTGTGCTTAAAAACGGTGGCAAAGTGGTAGGCAAAGTTCGCACGCCATTCCCAACTCAAGACTTCTCCTCATTCCTGTTGCAAGCGCAAGCTTCAAAGGCCAAGATCATTGGCTTGGCCAATGCCGGTGGCGACACCACCAACTCGATCAAGCAAGCCTTTGAGTTCGGCATTACCAAAGGCGGTCAGAACTTGGCCGGCTTGTTGGTCTTCTTGCCTGACGTTCATTCGCTCAGTTTGGAAAAAGCCCAAGGCCTGATGCTCACAGAAACTTTCTACTGGGATTTGAATGAGCAAACCCGTGCATTCACCAAGCGATTTTCTGCTGCCAATGGCGGTAAGTACCCATCGATGGTTCATGCGGGTGTTTACTCCAGCGTCATTCACTACCTGAAAGCTGTTGACGCAGCCAAAACCGATGATGGCACCAAAGTGGCCGCCAAGATGAAGGAGTTGCCAACGGACGATGCCTTGTTCGGCAAAGGCACGGTTCGCCCAGATGGTCGCAAAATCCACCCTGCTTATTTGTTCCAAGTTAAAAAGCCTTCTGAATCCAAAGGCCCATACGACTATTACAAATTGGTCTCCACCATTCCAGCCAACGAAGCCTTCCGCCCATTGTCGGAAAGCGAATGCCCACTGGTTAAAAAGTAAACCACTCCTAAAGCAAGCTGAATTATCACCATGGAAATTTTTGGAATTCCGTCCCAAGCTCTTTTTGGGCAACTCCTAATTGGTCTCATCAATGGGTCCTTTTATGCGCTGCTTTCTTTAGGCTTGGCGGTGATTTTCGGCTTGCTGAACATCATCAACTTCAGTCATGGCGCTCAGTACATGCTGGGCGCCTTCGTAGCCTATATTTCGCTGAATAAACTCGGGATTAATTATTGGGCTTCACTGTTACTCACCCCTTTGTTGGTGGGCGCAACGGGCGTGCTCATTGAAAAGACCATGCTCAAGCGTTTGTACAAGCTTGACCATTTGTATGGCTTGCTTCTCACTTTTGGCCTGGCCTTGATCATTCAAGGCGTGTTCCGACATGAATATGGTTCTTCGGGCATGCCATACCCGTCACCTGAAGTGTTTCAAGGTGTTTTCAATCTAGGTTTTATGTTTCTACCCAAGTACCGTGCTTGGGTCATTGTGGTTTCTCTGGTCGTCTGCCTAGGTACATGGTATGTCATAGAGCGCACCAAACTTGGCGCCTATTTGCGAGCAGCCACAGAAAACCCCAGTCTGGTTCAAGCATTTGGCATCAATGTGCCGCGCATGGTCACATTGACCTACGGTTTTGGCGTGGCGCTTGCAGCCTTGGCAGGTGTCATGGCTGCGCCCATTTATCAAGTCAGCCCCTTGATGGGCGCTGACATCATCATTGTGGTGTTTGCTGTTGTTGTTGTGGGCGGCATGGGCTCCATCATGGGCGCCATCGTGACCGGGTTTGGCTTAGGCTTGATTGAAGGTCTTACCAAGGTTTTTTATCCAGAGGCATCCAACACCGTCATCTTTGTGATCATGACCATTGTTCTGCTGCTTAAACCCGCCGGACTGTTCGGTACTCAAAAGTAATGCCCATGTCCAACGCCGCACCTACCGTTTTCAAAACTCAGTCGTTCACTCACCAGTGGGTGGCATTTGCCATCATGGTGTTGTTCTTTGTAATCGCACCCATTTGGGTTTATCCCATCTTCCTCATGAAAGTGATGTGCTTTGCGTTGTTTGCGTGCGCCTTCAATTTGTTGTTGGGCTTTGGGGGTTTGTTGTCCTTTGGACATGCCATGTTCTTGGGCACTGCAGGCTATGCAGCAGCACATGCCGCCAAAGTCTGGGGCTGGAATCCAGAGATGGCCGTACTTTTTGCAACAGCGTGCTCAGCAGGACTTGCGCTCATAGCAGGCTCCTTGGCCATTAGACGACAGGGCATTTATTTTGCAATGATCACCTTGGCGCTTTCGCAAATGGTGTACTTCTTCTATTTGCAAACACCTTTTACAGGTGGCGAAGACGGCATTCAAAGTGTGCCACGGGGCAAATTGTTTGGTATCTTTGACCTTTCAGAAAATACAGCCATGTACATTTTCGTACTGGTCATCTTCCTGAGCGGATTTACCTTCATTTGGCGAATTGTCCACTCACCATTTGGACAAATTCTGAAAGCCATTCGTGAAAACCAAGACCGTGCCGTTTCGCTTGGTTATGACACCGATCATTTCAAGCTGCTTGCCTTTGTCATCTCTGGTGCATTGGCAGGTACTGCAGGCGCCACCAAGGCCTTGGTATTTCAACTTGCTTCACTCACAGACGTGCATTGGTCCATGTCGGGTGAGGTGGTCCTCATGACTTTGTTGGGCGGCTTAGGCACTTTGTTTGGACCCGTGGTGGGAGCGGCTATCATTGTCTCGATGCAAAACTATTTGGCGCAGTTTGGTGCTTGGGTCACCATCATTCAGGGCCTTATCTTTGTCATTTGCGTCTTAGCATTTCGCCGAGGTGTCATTGGAGAAATTGCCCACTGGCTTAAAAAGCCACTTTGATTTCCTGAGCCCCAATCAAAAAAAACCTGCTTAGCAGGCTTTTTTATTGTGGGCTTAGCGCATGAAATTCTTGACGTAGTCGGCGCCTAGGCCAACGGTTTCAAAGTGCGCTCGGTATTTTTCAATGCGTGTAAACACATCGTCGTAGCCTG
>JBIIJK010000086.1:0-6475 GCA_044233865.1 Limnohabitans sp. | reverse complement strand
CTTTAAACCAGAACTCTGCCTAAAAGCCATGGTGCTCAGCACTTGCTGCGTGTCAATTTCTGCGCCCACGCCGCTGGCTTTTAAGATGTGTTGCAAATCGCCTAGCAAGCCATCGCTGACATCGACCGCTGAGTGGGCAATCCCGCGCAGCGCCAAACCAAGTTCGACCCTGGGCGTGGGTTTGTCCATGCGCAGACGCGCGGCTTCAAACACAGCTTGCGGCACACTCAAAGTGCCCCGAAAAACTTCCAAGGCCAAACGCGCATCGCCCAAATGACCACTGACATAAATGTCATCGCCTGCTTTGGCGCCGCCCCGCAGCAAAGCCATCGCTTGTGGCACCTCGCCCAAGACGGTGATGCAAATGTTCAAGGGCCCGCGTGTGGTGTCGCCGCCAATGAGGTCGCAATGGTGGGCGTCGGCCAATGCCCACATGCCTTTTGAAAATTCAGACAGCCACTGTGGCACCACTTGGGGCAAAGCCAGCGACAGCAAGAAGGCCTTGGGCTGAGCACCGCAAGCGGCTAAATCGCTTAAGTTAACGGCCAATGCTTTGTGCCCCAAATACGCAGGGTTCACGGTCGGTAAAAAGTGCCTGCCTTCAACCAACATGTCGCTTGAAATGGCCAGTTGCTGGCCCGACTTCACGGCCAGCAAGGCGCAATCGTCTCCCACCCCCAGCACGGCATGGCGCGGGGGGCGCTTGAAGTAGGTTTCGATCAGATCAAACTCGCCCATAAACCCAAGCATAACCTCAAGCAGCGCTTCAACAACAGGGGCGCAAAATGCGACAATAAAGACATGACCACCTACCGCATTGCCCCCTCGCTGTTGTCCGCCGATTTTGCCCGCTTGGGCGAAGAAGTGCGCAACGTCATAGCCGCTGGCGCCGACTGGATTCACTACGACGTGATGGACAACCATTACGTGCCCAACCTCACTTTCGGCCCCATGATTTGTCAGGCGCTCAAGCCGCATGCCAAAACACCCGATGGCCAAGACGTGCCCATTGATGTGCACCTCATGGTGCAGCCCGTAGATGCCTTGGCCGCCGCCTTTGCCGATGCAGGAGCCGACCTCATCAGCTTCCACCCCGACGCGTCCACCCATGTCCACCGCAGTGTGCAAGCCATCAAGTCAAAAGGCTGCAAAGCCGGCGTGGTGTTCAACCCCGCCGAGTCCCTGGACGTATTGGAGTGGGTCATCGAAGACATTGACCTTATTTTGATCATGTCGGTCAACCCGGGCTTTGGCGGTCAGAGTTTCATTGAGAGCGCATTGCGCAAAATTGAGCTTGCACGCAAATGGATTGAGGCCTCCGGAAAAGACATCCGTCTTGAAGTCGATGGCGGCGTGAAGGTGGACAACATTCGCCGGGTGGCCGATGCCGGTGCCGACACCTTTGTGGCTGGCAGTGCTATTTTTGGCAAGCCCGATTACGCCGCCGTCATTCAAGCCATGCGCAAGGAATTGAGCAGTCGCTAGAGCTTTGGTACACTGTGAGCCTCATGATCTTGATTCATTCATTCTTTGCAGTCCAGCTGCCGGCCATTTTGAGCCGGGGAGCTTGGTCTTGGCGTCAGCCAGTCTAAATTTGCCTAGAACCGGCAGCACCTTGGCTGCCAAAGTGGGGTTCGTTTTTTGACCCAAACCCCTTGAATGAATCGGCTGAACATACGGAGCCCAGATCGTGATCACTGAATTAGAATTTAAAAGCCTCGCCCAACAAGGCTTCAACCGCATTCCTCTGATGCTAGAGGCCTTTGCCGATTTAGAAACCCCGCTCTCGCTGTACTTGAAGTTGGCTCATCACAAAGATGGCGGCAAATACAGTTTCTTGCTGGAGTCGGTGGTGGGCGGCGAGCGCTTTGGCCGCTACAGCTTTATTGGCTTGCCGGCACGTACTTTTTTACAAGCCCGAGGCTTTGGAAACCTTGCCCGCACAGAAGTTGTGACCGATGGCGTGGTGATTGAAACCGCTGCCGGCAACCCACTCGACTTCATTGAACAATATCAAAAGCGATTCAAAGTGGCCCTCAGGCCAGGCATGCCTCGCTTTTGTGGCGGCTTGGCCGGTTACTTTGGCTACGACGCGGTGCGGTACATCGAGAAAAAACTCGAAAACTCATGCCCGCCCGATACCTTGGGTACGCCCGATATTTTGCTGCTGCAATGCGAAGAGTTGGCCGTGATTGACAACTTGTCAGGCAAACTTTATTTGATGGTCTATGCAGACCCAGGCATGCCTGAGGCTTATTCCAAAGCCAAAAAACGTTTGCGTGATTTGAAAGAGCAACTGAAGTATTCAGTCAGCGCACCGGTGGTCAATTCAACGCAAACCTATCCGGCAGAACGTGATTTCAAAAAAGAAGACTATTTGAAGGCGGTGTTGGAAGCCAAGGAGCTCATTGCGGCCGGCGATTTCATGCAAGTTCAAGTGGGCCAGCGCATTAAAAAGCGCTATACCGAAAGCCCCTTGTCTTTGTACCGAGCGCTAAGGTCACTCAACCCCAGCCCCTACATGTACTTCTACAACTTTGGCGACTTCCACGTTGTGGGAGCCAGCCCAGAAATTTTGGTGCGCCAAGAGCAAACCGAAGAAGGTGTGAAAGTGACCATTCGGCCCTTGGCTGGCACAAGACCCCGCGGCGCAACGCCCGAAAAAGACAAAGCAGCCGAACTCGAATTGGTCAACGATCCCAAAGAGCGCGCCGAGCACGTCATGCTGATTGACCTGGCCCGCAACGACATTGGGCGCATTGCCAAAATAGGCTCTGTGAAAGTGACCGAAGCCTTTGCGATAGAGCGCTACAGCCATGTGATGCACATCGTGAGCAATGTCGAAGCCATTTTGAAAGAGGGCATGACCAACATGGATGTGCTCAAGGCCACGTTTCCAGCGGGCACTCTCACTGGCGCACCCAAGGTTCATGCCATGGAGCTCATCGACAAACTCGAACCCACCAAGCGCGGTGTGTATGGCGGTGCTTGCGGCTACCTAAGCTACGCAGGCGACATGGATGTGGCCATTGCCATTCGCACAGGCATCATCAAAGACCAAGTGTTGTATGTGCAGGCCGCGGCGGGTGTGGTGGCCGACTCAGTGCCCGAGCTGGAGTGGAAAGAAACCGAGCACAAAGCGCGCGCCTTGTTGCGTGCCAGTGAGTTGGTGGAAGAAGGCTTGGAGTAATCAACATGAAAAAAATCAAATTGTTGATGGTCGACAACTACGACTCTTTCACCTACAACATCGTTCAATACTTTGGCGAGCTCGGTGCCGACATTGAAGTCTTTCGCAACGATGAAATTGATCTAGAGGGCATTGCACAAAGAAAGCCCGACCGCTTGGTCATCTCGCCTGGGCCTTGCTCACCCGCAGAGGCCGGCATTTCCGTGGCAGCCATTCAGCACTTTGCCGGTAAGCTGCCCATTTTGGGAGTGTGTTTGGGCCACCAAAGCATTGGCGCTGCATTGGGTGGCAAGATTGTGCGCGCACAAGAATTGATGCACGGCAAAACCAGTGTCATTCAAACCACGCAGCAGGGTGTATTTAGAAACTTGCCCGAAAAATTCACAGTCAATCGGTACCACTCATTGGCCATTGAGCGTGCAAGCTGCCCGGCCGATTTGGAAATCACGGCTTGGACCGATGATGGTGAAATCATGGGTGTGCGCCACAAAAGTTTGGCCATTGAAGGGGTTCAGTTTCACCCCGAATCGATTCTCACGGAGCATGGTCATGCCATGCTGAAAAATTTCTTGGAAGACCACTGACATGAACAACACCATAACTTCAGCGCGCGTCGATCTTCGAAGCGACACCGTCACACGGCCAACCGCTGGCATGCGTGAAGCCATGACCCAAGCTTTGGTGGGCGATGATGTGTATGGCGATGACCCCAGTGTGAATGAGCTGCAGGAAAAAGTTGCCAAGATGTTGGGCTTTGAAGCGGCCCTCTTCATGTCCACGGGCACACAAAGCAATTTGTGTGGCATCTTGTCGCATTGCCAGCGTGGCGATGAATACATCGTGGGACAAATGGCCCACTGCTACAGGTGGGAAGGTGGTGGCGCCGCGGTGTTTGGCAGCGTTCAGCCGCAGCCACTGACGCAGCAAGCCGATGGCAGTTTGTTATTGCAAGACATAGAGGCCGCCATCAAACCCGATGATGCGCACTTTGCAATAACCACCCTCTTGTGCTTGGAAAATACATGGGGCGGCAAAGTGCTGCCGCAAAGTTATTTGAACGAGTTCAGCAGCTTTGCAAAGCAAAAAGGATTGGCCCGTCACCTCGACGGTGCCCGCTTGTTCAACGCAGCGGTGGCACAAGCGACAGCATTGGGCACATCAGCTTACGATGAAGTCAAAAACATCACGCAATGTTTTGACAGTGTCTCGGTTTGCTTCAGCAAAGGTTTGGGCGCGCCCATGGGATCGGCCTTGTGCGGCTCCAAAGAGTTCATTGCCAAAGCGCATCGGCTGCGAAAAATGGCGGGAGGTGGTTTGCGTCAAGCGGGCTTCATGGCAGCGGCCGCTTCTTATGCTTTAGATCACCATGTCACACGGCTTGAGCAAGACCACCAACTCATGTCGCATTTGGCGCAAGGCTTGGCGGGCATCCCTGGGTTGCAAATTGAAACACCTCAAACCAATATTTTGTTTGTTGATTTGGTGGGTGATGCCAAAGCCCGCGGGGTGGCCTTGCAAGCGCATCTTAAAAATGAAGGCATTGACATGAACGGTTTGTATCGCCTGCGATTTGTCACGCACTTGGATGTCGACCGTGCCGGTGTTGACCGCGCCATTGCGGTCATACGCCAGTTCTTCGGCGCTTGATTGTCAAGGCCTTAGCACCATTGCTATTTTTTGAATTTAAAAACAGAGACCATCATGCCCATCACGCCACAAGAAGCCTTGCAAAGAACCATCGAGCACCGTGAAATTTTTCACGATGAAATGTTGCACGTCATGCGCATGATCATGAATGGTGAGTTGTCGCCTCTCATGACAGCCGCGCTCATTACAGGTTTGCGCGTGAAGAAAGAAACCATTGGCGAAATTACCGCAGCTGCGCAAGTGATGCGGGAATTTTCAACCAAGGTCAACGTGCCCGATACGCGTCACTTGGTTGACATTGTGGGCACCGGTGGTGATGGCTCGCACACCTTCAATATTTCAACTTGCTCTATGTTTGTGGCTGCTGCTGCGGGCGCAAAGACAGCCAAGCATGGCGGTCGCAGCGTGAGCAGCAAATCGGGCAGTGCCGATGTGCTAGAAAGCTTGGGTGCCAACATCAATTTGTCGCCAGAGAAAATTGCACAGTGCGTGAAAGAGGTGGGCATTGGTTTTATGTTTGCACCCAACCACCATCCCGCCATGAAAAATGTAGCGGCTTTGCGCAAAGAGTTGGGCGTCAGAACCATCTTCAATATCTTGGGGCCGCTGACAAATCCCGCAGGTGCGCCCAATATTTTGATGGGTGTGTTTCACTCCGATTTGGTGGGCATTCAAATTCGTGCCTTGCAGCGCTTGGGTGCCGAGCATGCGCTGGTGGTCTACGGCCGCGATGGCATGGACGAAGTGAGCTTGGGCGCATCCACCTTGGTAGGAGAATTGAAAGATGGCCACCTCACTGAATATGAAATTCACCCCGAAGACTTTGGCATGGCCATGGCCAGCCACCGCGCGCTTCGCGTCGAAACGCCCGAAGAATCGCAAGCCGTTTTGCGAGGTGTTTTGAACAACGAAGCTGGCGCAGCGCGCGACATCGTCATCTTGAATGCGGGCGCGGCTTTGTATGCTGCCAACGTCACCACGTCCATCAAGGATGGCATTGCTTTGGCGCGCCAAGTCATTGAATCTGGCGCAGCCAAAGAAAAGTTAGCGCAATTTGTGGCGTTCACTCAAAAATCAGGTAGCACAGCATGAGCGACATTCTGAAAAAAATTGTGGCTGTCAAGCATGAAGAAATTGCTTTGGCTTCCCAAATGAAATCTTTTCAAGCGGTTCGTGCAGATGCAGAAAGCCGTGTTCTCACGCGCGACTTCGTGGGCGCCATTCAACGGAAAATAGCCAATCAAGAAGCCGCTGTCATTGCTGAGATTAAAAAAGCCAGCCCGTCTAAAGGTGTGTTGCGCGCTGACTTTATTCCCGCCGACATTGCGCAAAGTTATGCAGAGCACGGTGCAGCTTGCTTGTCTGTTCTCACAGACGTTCAATTTTTCCAAGGTAGCAGCGATTATTTGAAACAAGCCAGAGCCAGTTGCGACTTGCCTGTGCTGCGCAAAGACTTCATGGTCGATGCCTATCAAATTTACGAATCGCGCGCTATGGGCGCCGACTGTATCTTGCTCATTGCAGCCTGCTTGGACGATGCCCAAATGAAGGACCTAGAGGCCATTGCCCGAAGTTTGGACATGGCGGTCTTGGTGGAAGTGCATGACGCAGAAGAATTGAGCCGTGCCTTGAAACTCA
>JBIIJK010000085.1:0-6481 GCA_044233865.1 Limnohabitans sp. | reverse complement strand
ATTGGACAAAATGCCATGGCCATTGAAGAACCTGCTTTCAAGATAGTTCTTAAATCTGAGGCCTTTGAGGTGCGGCAATATGCGTCCATATTAGTGGCAGAAACGCTGGTAGATGGCGATATGGATGAGGCTTCCAACAAAGGCTTTCGAAAAATTGCAGACTATATTTTCGGCAACAATCGCGCCAATCAAACTGGCGCCGCTGCAAAGATCGCCATGACAGCTCCGGTTACGCTTGAGCCTGTTTCTGAAAAAATTGCCATGACTGCGCCTGTCACCTTAAGTGCAATTCAACAAGGCAACGATATGACATCGGCCAATAAGTGGCGTGTGCATTTTGTCATGCCCGCTAAATACACCATGAGCAACATTCCTTTGCCTAACAATGCAGAGGTGAAATTGCGTGAAATTCCTGGAAAGTTTTTTGCCGTTCACAGCTATACGGGCTTTAACTCCGTGGCGCGTGTTCAAACCAAATCGGATGAACTCTTAGCTTGGCTGCAAAGTAAAAACTTCAAGCCATTGAGCAGCGTTCAGCTTTCGCGTTACGACCCACCGTGGACCTTGCCGATGTTTCGGCGCAATGAAATCATGGTGGAGATAGAGCAATGAACAAGGTTGACACACTCATTCAAAATGCGCTTTTGTTTGACGGCTCGAGCGCAGAACCAGTAGTGCAAGACTTGGCAATTCATCAAGGAAAGATTGTAGGCATCGGTCCCAACTTGACCTTCACCGCCGATCATTGTGTCAACGCATCTGGCCTTGCGCTCATGCCAGGCATCATTGACTCGCACACACACTACGATGCGCAAATTACTTGGGACGCTCGCGTTCGCCCTTCGCCCGCTTTAGGCGTGACCACGGCGGTCATTGGCAACTGCGGCTTCACCATTGCACCTTGCAGACCCAAAGACCGCGAACTCACCATGCGCAACCTGACTCAGGTAGAGGGCATGTCATTGCAAGTCTTGCAACACGGCATCGATTGGGATTTTGAAACCTTTCCAGAATATTTGGCCATGCTCAAGAAAAAGCAATGTGCCATCAATGTAGCAGCCTACATCGGACACTCTTCTGTGCGCACCTGGGTCATGGGAGAAGAAGCCAACAAACGCGAGGCCACTGCCTCTGAAATTTCCGAAATGGCCACATTGGTTCGCGAAGCCATGGCGGCAGGTGCCATTGGTTTTGCCACCAGCACCAGCCCCGCCCACAACGGTGAAGGCGGCTATCCCATGCCATCGCGTTTGGCATCCGATGAAGAAATGATGCAGCTCACTTTGGCCATGAGCAGCCAAGGTGGTGGCGTTTACATGGTGACCAAGGGCGGGCAAATGCCTGTGTCATTTTTAGAGTCGCTTGCTGCGGCCAGCCATCGGCCTGTCATGGTGGCGGCCTTGCTGCACAACTCAACCAACCCGAATGGTGTTTTCAATGATTTGAAAGCCATCACAGACGCCAATCAACGTGGCCACAAACTGACGGGCCAAGTTTCATGCTGCCCCTTGAGCATGGATTTCACTTTTGCATCGGCCTACCCGGTAGAGGGCTTGAGCAGCTGGAAACCTGCGTTAGGCTTGCAAAACGACGAACTCAAAGCTTGTTTAGCAAGCTCTGAATTTAGGACCAAAGTCAAAGCAGAACTTTCACAAGCCGCCACCTTTCGTTTGTTCAACAGCGAATGGGAAAAGGTGCATGTGGTTGAAACTTTCAAGCCAGAGCATCAAGTTTATGAGCAGCAAAGCATTGCGGCATTGGCGTCGCAAGCAGGCTTAGATCCCCTGGACTTTGCATTGAATCTGGCGCTTGAAGAAGACTTGCGAACGGTGTTCACTGCCATGTTGCTGAACAGCGATACAGAAGCTGTCACCAAGATGTTGAACCATCCGTACAGTTTGGTTTCACTCAGTGATGCAGGTGCGCACCTGACTTTTTTCAATGACGCTGGTTTCGGTTTGCATCTTTTGGGTTATTGGTCGCGCGAAATGGGCGCGATGAGCTTGAGCCAAGCTGTGCATCAACTCACGGCACAACCTGCAGAAATTTTGGGTTTGAAAAACCGAGGTTTATTGTGTGAAGGCTATGCAGCAGACTTGCTGCTGTTTGACCCGAAAACTGTGGGCCGTGGTGTTAAGAAGCGTGTGTTCGATTTGCCACTAGGTGCGCCAAGACTGCACACCGATGCCATGGGTGTTCACGGCGTTTGGGTGAATGGCCAACTCATTGCGGATCAAAATGGCATGCTAGAAAACACCCCGCTCGCTGGAGAATTGATCACAGAATTTCGCTAGCCGAGAAGAAATTTAAATCGGGGCAGCCCAAATAATTGGGGTCAGAGCAACATTAATTTTGTCAATCAAAAGGGGCAGAGGCTAAGGGGGGCTTCCTCATGGTGGAGTACCACAAATCGTCAGCCCCCCTTAGCCTCTGCCCCTTTTGATTAGAAATTATTGTTGCTCTGACCCCAATTATTTGAGCTGCCCCGATTTAAATTTTTGTTGGCGCGTTGAACTCTCGCCACAACAAATACAAGCCGCTGCAAACTACAATGATGGCCCCCAGCACCACAGCTGAATCCGGTATTTGACCGAACACTAGCCATCCGCCAATGGCCATGTAAATGATTTGCTGGTACAAAAACGGGCCTAATACAGCGGCTGTAGCGTAGCGATGTGCAAGGGCTGACGCGGTGTGGCCTAAGCCACCTGTTAAGCCGGTGAGCAAAATCAGACTCCACATGAACCAACCGTCTGGCGCCTGCCAAAACCATATGGCAAAAGGCGCCAATAGAAGCGATGGCACTGCAGCTGAGGCCAGTTGTGTTGAAATGGGGTGATCGCTGCTGGCCAAACGGCGCGTCATTAAATTAAAGGCCGCATACAAGAAAGCATTGAAGATGCTGAGAAAAATAGCAGGATGAAAACCGTTGCTGCCGGGCCGAATGATGACCAGCACACCCACGAAACCTATGCAAATAGCGACCCACCGTTTGGCGTCGAGTTTTTCGTGAAGCAACCAAGCAGAGATGAGTGCAATCAAAATCGGAACAGAAAACTGAACCGCACCCGTTTCGGCCAGCTGCAAATATTGCAATGCAAAAAAGTTAAGCCCCGTCATAAGGGCCAACATTACACCTCGCAACAATTGCAAGCGAGGGTTATTGATCTTGAACAAGCTCACACCCATTGAAGGTATGAAAATAGCGGTGGTCAATAAAGTGTGAAATACAAACCGCAACCAAACCACTTGCAAAACCGGCAAGCTTTGCACCAACCACTTGGCGCTGGTGTCTAGCACGGCAAACATCAGGGTCGTGACCGTGACCAAGGCAATGCCGATTTGACGATTTCGGGCGGTGTCGCTTAAAAGTTGTGACATGTAAAAAGTTATTTCACAACCCGCTTAATGGCGTTCTCGAAATGGATCTCAACAGCTTTCTTGATTTTCTGTGCGTCTCGCCGTAGCCACTGAAACGCAAACTTCGCATCCATTTGCTAAGGGTTTTGCATACCATGCTTAAAGAATTGTCGTCTGCCATTGGCTGGTAATTATTTTAATTTGAGGGTAATAACCAATTTCGTGAATTCTACGAGATTCAATATACTGAGTCCGTAATTACAGATTAAGCCTAAAACCCAAGGCCTGACATGACCCAACTCACCATAGCTCTTTTCACTGGCGACCCTGCGGGCATTGGCCCCGAACTGGTTCAGAAACTCTTAGACCACAGCAGTGCCCAACAAGCCACCAAAATCATTTTGATTGGCCAAAAAGGCAGCATCCAAACACCTGCCAACGTCAGTTGGCATGATTGGTCTGGCCTCAACGCCCCACCCTTTCCTAAAGCCACTTACGACGCCAACAACGGTGCCTACATGATTGCCGCGTTGGCCGAAGGCGTCTCATTGGTACGCGATGGCAAAGCTCACGCGTTTTGTTTTGCACCTCTGAACAAAAGCGCACTCCGAATGGGTGGTATGCATCAAGAAGATGAACTGCGCTGGTTTGCTGAATTTCTCAACTACAAAGGCGTGTGTGGCGAACTCAATGTGCTGCAAGACCTCTGGACATCGCGTGTCACGTCTCATGTGGCGCTCAAAGAAGTGAGCAGTTTGTTAAGCAGCCAAAAAGTTTTTGAGTCTATTGAAATGATTGCCAATGCACTGAAAGCATCTGGCAAAGCCAAGCCCCGGCTGGCTGTTTGCGGTCTCAATCCACACAATGGTGACAACGGCAACTACGGCGATGAAGAAATCAAAATCATTGCACCCGGCGTAGAAATGGCCGTCAAATCAGGCATTCCGGCTGACGGCCCTTTTCCGGCCGATACCGCCTTTGTGCGCGCCATTCGCAAAGAGGGTGGCTACGACGGCGTGGTCACCATGTACCACGACCAAGGCCAGATTGCCATGAAGCTCATGGGCTTTGAAAAGGGCGTCACAGTGCATGGCGGCTTGCCCATCCCAGTCACCACACCCGCACACGGAACTGCCTATGACATTGCAGGGCAAAATTTGGCCAATCCACAAGCCATGTTCAACGCTTTCGATCTGGCATGCCGAATGGGGCAGCACCACCAACAACAAAACTCATAAGCAAATTCAATTTTTCAACATACAAGGAGAGACCATGAAAAAATACCTAGCCGTTTTAGCGTCTGCAATTTTGTTGACGTTCAATGCACAAGCCCAAACCACTTACCCCAGCAAGCCCGTCAAACTCATGGTGGGCGCCGGCGCAGGTGGCGGCACAGACATCATTGCGCGCATGCTGGCCGAAAAAATGACCGAGTCCCTTAAAGGCACCTTCATTGTTGAGAACAAACCGGGCGCATCCAACACCATTGCAGCCGACCTGACAGCCAAAGCCGCACCCGATGGCCATACCCTGCTGGTAGCTACCAACACAGGTCAAGCCATTGCACCACACCTGATCAAATTGGCTTTTGATCCCATCAAAGATTTAACGCCAGTAGGCTTGGTGGTCACAGTGCCCAACGTGTTGGTGGTGGGCAGTAATGTTCCTGCCAACACCGTCAAAGAACTGGTGGCCCTGATGAAAGCCAAACCAGATGATTTCAAATATGCCTCTTCGGGCGTTGGCAGCACGCAGCACATTGCAGGCGAAGGCTTTGACATTGCAGCAGGCGTTAAAAGTGTACATGTCCCCTACAAAGGCAGCGCCCAAGCCCACTTAGACATTATTGCCGGCAATGTTCAAATCATGTTTGACACCACCTCCTCTGCTATGGGTCAAATTAAGGCGGGCAAGTTCAAGCCCTTGGCAGTGACCACATCTCAACGCACAGCCGAATTGCCCAACGTTCCAACATTGGCAGAGGCCGGTGTAACGGGTTTTGAGATGAGTACTTGGTACGGCGTGTTCGTAACAGCAGGCACACCGCCCGACGTTGTGACCAGGTTGCAAACCGAGTTGGCACGTATCATTAAATTGCCCGATGTGCAAGCTAAGCTAAAAGGCCTTGGCGGCGAGCCCGGCAATATCAGCCCTGAAGATTTCAGTAAACTCAATCGTCAAGAGTTTGAAAGATTTGGCAAGCTGATCAAGCAAGCAAATATCAAGATGAATTAATGAGTGTGCACCACACCATCCCCCTCTTCCCTCTTTCACATGGCTTGTTTCCCGATGGCATGTTGTCGCTTCAAATTTTTGAAGTGCGCTACCTCGACCTGATCAAGCGATGCCAACAACAGCAACTGCCTTTTGGGGTGGCCTGGATCAAAGAAGGCAGTGAAGTGCAAGTGCCCGGTCAAGAGCCTTCTCTTCATTCAGTGGGGTGCATGGCGCACATTAGAGAATTTGAGCAAGTGCAGCCCACTTTTTACCGCGTTGTGTGCCAAGGCGGTTTGCGCTTTGAATTGCATGACGTAAAACCTGGCCCCTATGGCGTGTGGCAAGGTAGCGTGTCTTATTTGCCGCAAGATCCAGAAGTTGAATTGCCTGCAAGCTTTCAAGCCCATGCAGACCGACTTGGCAAAGTGATTGCGTCTGCACAGAAACAGGGTGTGATAGACAAGCTGCCCATCTTTGCGCCCTACCACCTTGACCAATGTGGCTGGTTGGCCAACCGATTTGCCGAGGCCTTGCCCATCACTTCAGAACCTAAGCTAAAACTACTGAGCGAGCCAGACCCCTTGAAGCGGATGGAGGAAGTATCTCGCTTGTTGCAAGAATTGGAATGAACAATTGAGGTCAAATAATTGGGGTCAGATCAACATTCATTTGGTCAATCCAAAGGGGCAGAGGCTAAGGGGGGCTTCCTCATGGTGGAGTACCACAAATCGTCAGCCCCCCTTAGCCTCTGCCCCTTTTGATTGGAAATTAATGTTGATCTGACCCCAA
Organism: Limnohabitans sp.; assembly: GCA_044233865.1. Classification (GTDB taxonomy): domain Bacteria; phylum Pseudomonadota; class Gammaproteobacteria; order Burkholderiales; family Burkholderiaceae_C; genus Limnohabitans_A. Next base: position 115 of record JBIIJK010000085.1, on the reverse strand, counting down.
TTATTTGACCCCAATTGTTTTAGCGAAAAAAAAACACCTTCAGTGAGGTGCTTGATTTAATTGAAGATATTGGTAGGCGCGATTGGACTCGAACCAACGACCCCCACCATGTCAA
>JBIIJK010000034.1:0-24555 GCA_044233865.1 Limnohabitans sp. | reverse complement strand
CGTCACCGACCCCTTGTTGGAATACTTCACTTCAGGAACCACCTCTAAGCCAAAACTTGTTCAGCATACCCAGCAAAGCTATCCTGTTGGCCATTTATCAACGATGTATTGGCTAGGACTTCAACAAGGTGATGTCCACTGGACGATCAGCTCTCCCGGTTGGGCCAAGCATGCGTGGAGTTGTTTTTTTGCCCCACTCAATGCGCAAGCATGCGTTTTTATTTACAACTACCAACGTTTCAATGGGCCTGATATTTTGGCAAAGCTCGTCGAGCACAAAGTCAATGCACTGTGCGCACCACCGACCGTCTGGCGCATGCTGATCCAAGAAGACTTAAAAGCGTGGCCAGTTTTACTGCGTGAACTGATTTCAGCTGGCGAGCCGCTCAACCCAGAGGTCATTGAGCAAGTCCAAAAGGCATGGCAGATCACGATTAGAGACGGCTACGGCCAGACGGAAACCACCGCTCAAATTGGCAACCCGCCCAGTGCCTTGCTCAAATCGGGTTCAATGGGACGACCTTTACCTGGTTACAAAATAGTGCTGCTTTCACCTGATGGTCTTCCTGCTGAAGAAGGTGAAATTTGCATCGACTTGGCACACAAGCCCACCGCGTTGATGAACGGCTATTCAGATGACCACGACAAAACTCAAGAAGCAATGCGCGACGGCTACTACCACACGGGTGATGTGGGCATGCGCGATGAACAGGGCTACATTACCTATGTTGGACGCGCTGACGATGTCTTCAAAGCATCCGGATACCGTATCAGCCCTTTCGAATTAGAAAGCGCTTTAATTGAGCACCCCGCTGTAGCAGAAGCGGCTGTAGTGCCCTCCCCTGATCCTGTTCGTGGATTTGTTCCCAAGGCGTATGTCACATTGGTGCAGGGATACGCAGATGACGCCTCTACTGCGGCATCCATTTTTAGCTTTATGCGGGAACGCGTTTCTGGCTATAAATTAGTCAGACGCATCGAGTTCAGTGATTTGCCTAAGACCATATCAGGCAAGATCCGCAGAGTTGATCTTCGCAATCAAGAAAGCACGCGTGTTGGAAGTGGCGTGCGCAACGCCCGCGAGTTCTTAGAGGCATAAGCCACAGAGTTCTAGGGCTTCAACCCGCGCCTCAGTACCCGCGTTTCACCCAAAGCAAATAGCACGAAGGCATCGTCCGCCACGCCAAGCTTCCTTCTTGCCTTGGGCAGCTCGTCGATAGGCGCATCGATGGCGTCGTCACACAGGCGGAAGGCGCCCCAGTGCACGCCCATAGAGAGCTTGCTTTTAACGTCTAGATGGATTTGCACCGCGTCTTCTTCGTTGACATGCTGTTGCTGCATGAACCAGCGTGGCAGGTAGCAGCCCACTGCAATCTGCGAAAAGTCGAAGCCGCCGAAACGTGCGCCAATATCGGCAAAGTCTTTCGAGTACCCAGTGTCGCCCGAGAAGAACATAGAGAACGGCTGCTTGTTCACTTCGGCCTGCGCCACGAAGCCACCCCAAAGCGTGGCGTTACGGTCCCAAAGCGTGCGGCTGGACCAATGCTGCACCGGCACAAAGTGAATTGTGACTTCGCCCGTGGCCGCCTTCACGCGGAAGGTCTGCCACCAGTCCATGCGGTGAACATTGGTGATGCCCTCGGCCTTCATCCACAAATCAAGGCCCAGCGGCACGATGAAGAGCGGCGGACCGCCAGGTTGCTCGTTCAACATGCGAACGGTGCGTGCATCTAAGTGGTCGTAGTGGTTGTGGCTGATTAACACCACGTCGATCCTTGGCAAAGACGATAAGGGCATTGGCAAGGGCACCTCACGCTTGGGGCCGATAAAGCTAAATGGCGAGGCGCGGTCGGTGAAGTGTGGGTCTGTCAAGATGTTCAGGCCGCCCAGTTGCCACAGCGCCGTGGAGTGGCCGACCCATGTGACGCTGGCGTCGCTTCGGTTGGCCTTCAGGTAGGCCAGGTCGGGCTCGACCAAGCGCACCCGCGCTGGATCTTGCGGCGGCAGTGTCTTCTGCCATCGCTCAAGCTGCCAGTCAAAAAAGCTGGGCTGATCGGCGCGCCAGTTGTCAATGTAGTTGTTGTTGAAACCGTTAGGCCGGTGGTGCTTTTTGGTGGCGTCGTAGTAGGGATTCACTGAGGCACAGCCCACCAGCAAGCAGACGGCGGCAAGCAGGGAGTAACCCGACCAACGTCTCTTTGCAAGGATAGAGAACATGGGCGGCTTCGCTTTAGTCCAATGCGGCTCGTTCTGAGCGCATCCAAGTGTAGGCAATGCCCATGCCTACGGAAGCGCCGCTAGAGCGGCGAACCAGTGGGCTGCTTTCATTGGCTGCGCCGGCAACGGTTTCTAGCCGCGCAAAGCCGAACAAGTTCCAGTCCCTGGCCAGGCTACGCGAAAACGCTGTGCCCAAACGCCACGACACCAAGCCGCTTTCAGCCGCATAAGCCGGCCGCGCTGCGGTGGCTTCCGAGCTGCGTACTTCATAGAAGGTTTGCGCAAGGCGTTTGTCAGCCACGATGGCGCTGACTGAAGCGCTGTAACGCCAGCCGCTGGCGGTCCGGTTCGAATAGGTAAGCTTGGGCTCTAAGCTCCAGCCCCGGTGTGCGGCCTCGTCGCTGAGATCAAGCACTGCGCGCGCTGGAAACTCTGCACTCAGGCGGCCACCGGCAGGACCTGAGCCCAGGTTCCACTTGAGGCGGGGCCCCAGCTCCACCAAGGTGCCCAGCTTGCGCATGCCTTGGCGAGCGTCAATGGTCTGGTTTTCTGAGCCAAAGGCGCCAGCGAAACCGACGTCCAACTCGAAAGTCTCCGTTTTCATGGCCCGGATACCTGCTGAATCGCGGTCGGCTCTGAGCACATCACCACGGTAAACAAAATAAGGTAACGCCAAGGCTCTGTTGACTTGCTGATCTGCACCCGGATAGGCGCTTTGCGACACGCCAATTGCGACGCCGCCTAACTCCCAAAGTGGGGGCGCGCTTCCAGCTGCGCCCTGCGCGACGGCAAGCGTGCTGAGTGCCGCGCAGCAGGCGGCGAGTGTGACACGCAAGGTCGACATGATTTTGTCCTTTGATTGGATTGGAAATTTCAGCAGTTGAGTTTATTCATGATGTGTATCAACACCCACTGCGATTGCTAAAACCCCTACTCTATTGCAGAGATCTAGGACATTTAACGCACCAGATGATCAAAGTTCCGCAGTGGCTACTCTAGAATGAGATTGTGAGTAAAGCCTTTGACAAGGCATGTGAAACTTTTAACAAAAGGACTTTCAATGAAAAACTTTACTTTTCTATGCCTTTTGATACTCGCCCTTAATAGCCATTCAACGGCTTCTCAAACAGATGAAAAAAGTCCTCAGCTGTCGACTGCCATCAACAGTCAAATTTTGCAGAATTCTTTAGCTGCATCCGTACAAATTACGAGCCGCGCTGTTGAAAATGCATCCTCTGCTCGGACACTTGGAAAAGTCCGCCAAGGCTCTGGCGTTGTGATTGGTTCAGACGGTTTAATTTTGACAATTGGCTATCTCATTTTAGAAACTGAGCAAATAGTCATTCGCACTCACGAACAAAAAACTTATCCTGCGCAAGTTGTGGCATATGACCAAGCGACTGGATTTGGCTTAATCAAACCATTGATTCCTCTACAAGGCGTTGAGCCCGTTAAATTGGGGAAACTCAATGACCAAAAAATCGACAGTGCGCTTTTGGTTGTTTCAGCAGGTGATGCAAGTTTTTCTAGCCCTACAAAACTCATAGATGTCCGTTCATTCACGGGTTATTGGGAATACCACCTTGACAATGCAATTTATACAAGCCCACCCGTTGTCAATCACTCAGGGGCCGGTCTGTTTAATCAGAAAGGCGAGTTGATAGGCATTGGAAGCCTCTATGTGCAAGACGTGATGCCAGAAGACAATCCGTCAAGTTTGGCTGGAAATATGTTTGTTCCGGTTGAATTGTTAGAGCCTATTTTTAAGAACATGCTGCAAAACGGTACGGGGCAAAATAGCCAAAGAGCTTGGCTAGGTATCAATGCAGTGGAGAGGCAGGGGCGAATTCAAATAGTTCGTGTCACACCCGAAAGTCCAGCGCAATTGGCTGGTATTGTCCCTGGGCTATGGCTACTCGGCCTGAATGGAAAACCTGTAGAAAGTTTGTCAGCTTTCTACAAACAATTGTGGGCAATACCCATCAATACAGAGTCTGCTCAGCTGACTATTTTTGATGGCAGGACAATTTATCAAATTCCTGTGCCCATCGTAGACCGTTCAACCAACATTAAAAAACCGGCAGGTGTTTAGTGCTAGCTAGCATTCACCTGTGCCTATAACTCAACCCATCATGCGTCTTAGGCTGGAGAAAAAGAGTTCCGACTGAAGCCGTTCGCCGTGGCTCTGTGCCATCACACGCGCTGCCATCTCGGGATCCACGGGTTTCAGTGCGATGCCAGTAGAAGCCGCCAGCACCTGCACTTGGCAAGCACGTTCCAAGTAGTAAAGGTCGTCGTAGGCGTAATCGACGCGCTCACCGCACACAATGACGCCATGGTTACCCAAGAACACCACATCGGCCCCATTCATTGCATTCGCAATGCGCTCCCCCTCGGTCATGTCCAAGGCCAGTCCGTTGTAGTTCGCGTCCACAGCCACGCGGCCATGAAAGCGCATTGCGGTTTGGGACAGGCTAGTGTCTAGGGCACGTGCCGCCGTCAAGGTGAGCGCGGTGGCATGAGGCATGTGGGTGTGCAGCACAACCGACTTTTTCGCAATGCGATGCACCGCGGCATGAATGAACATGGCTGACGGCTCTACCGGATGTCGACCCGCTAGTTGTTCGCCTGCTGCGTTGCACATCACAATGTCAGGGGCTTGCACCTCACTCCAGTGCAGGCCACGCGGGTTGAGCAAAAACCAGTCAGCTCGACCAGGTACTGCCACGCTAAAGTGGTTACAGACGCCCTCGCTCAGTCCCTGAGCAGCAGCAGCACGCAAGGCTAGCGCAAGATCAGCACGCAGCGGCAATAGCGCTTCAAAGCTTGAGTTGGGTTCCAAAGAAGCACCTCCTGTTATTCTAGAGTTTGTAGCGGCTTTAGATTACCCTGTCCACTTCTACATGGCAAGCTTTACTACATTTGAAGAAGTTCAAAGAACAAAGGAAGACGAAGCATGAGCGACTCACCCACCTCACGAGGCATCAGCCGAGGGGCACTCGTGCTGGGGGCGGCCACGGTGGTGAATCTGCCGTTCGGCACCGTCTACGCGTTTTCGGTCTTCCTCAAGCCAATGGAAGCACTGCTTGGTATGGGTCGAGCCGAGATGGCCATCGTATTCTCAACGGCGTCGATCTTTCTCACGATCGGTATGCTCATCGGACCAACCCTTTACCGCCGCTTCGCACCTGTACCCCTGCTGCTGGTTTGCGGCGCAATGAGCGCCTCTGGCCTGCTGATCTGCGCCGCTGCACAAGGTATCGAGCATTTGCTGCTGGGCTACGGGGTTCTGTTTGGACTGGGCGGGGGCGTGGTATTTGTCATGATGCAACAAGGCCTGAATCAAACCATCAGCCCGATGAGCGGGCTGGCCAATGGTTACGTGGTGAGCCTGTATCCTATGGGCGCCATGCTTGGCGCACCGGTCTTTGGCTGGGCCATCGAGGCATTCGGTCTGCGCGCAACCTTGGCCGGTCTTGCGCTCACGGTGCTGACTTGCTGCGCAATCGCTGCAATGCTCTGGCGTCGAGCCCAGGTTCGCATGCAAGATCCAGGCGCGAGTGCAGCTGACAGCGAGGCCCGCCACTGGGGCTTGTTTGCCCGACTGTTTACTGTTTTCTTTCTCGCAGCCTCGGCGGGTCTGATGGTCATGAGCCAGGCCGCTGGCATTTTGCAGGCCTATGGCGCAACAACCCTGTTTGCGCTGGGAGGTACCACTTTCATCACCGGTGCGATTGCTGCTGCACGCATTGGTGGGGGCTGGCTCATTGATCGATTCGCGGTGCCTCGCGTGGCCTGCGTGGCCCACCTGATTGCCCTCAGTGGTTCGAGTCTGCTATTGATCTGGCCGGGGCCGGGCATGGCGGTCCTGTCCATGACACTGATCGGCTGCGGCTATGGCTTCATTTCGGGTTTGACGGCTGGTGCCATTGCGCGCTATTGGCATCCCAATGCCTTTGGCCGTGTGGCCGGGCAGTTGTACATTGCCTGGTGCATCGCGGCCATCAGTTTGCCCGTGCTGGCAGGCTGGCTGTACGACCAGACCCAAGGCTATGACCAAGCCATGCGCATTGCCGCTGGCGTGAACCTGTTAGGTGCACTGCTAGCTTTGAGCTTACCGGCCAGGGCGAGAACTTAAAAGATTCGCCCAAATCAGATTGAGAGCCATCACGCTCAGGTTAGATGGCCATCAAGAATTCATCATTTCGTCATATTTCATCTTTAGAGTGTCGTCAATTCTTAACACTTGACGAGCCCCACATGAAAATCAAAATCCTGAGTTCATTATTACTAGCAGTCTCACTGTTGAGTCTGTCTGGTTGCGGTGATTCTTCTGAAGCGCCCGACTTTGCGCCTAAGGCGACTTTGGTTGGACGTTACGCACTGAACGCAGGCGCAGGTGTTTCAGAAATTGTGGCCTACCACGCTGAAAGCCGCTCCATTTTCATCACCGTTGATACGACTACAGCGTCTTCTTCATTCCAAAGAATTTCCCTGTCTAACCTCAGCAGCACTGCACTTGCCAACCCCACTACGGCAAGCAATTTGACAGCTGGCTCTGTTATTTCTGTTGCACAACATGTGAACGGCAACGGATTCACGGCAGGTGGCGTACAAACCTTGGCCATTGCCGGTAACTTGATGGCCATTGCTGTTCAAGCAACGCCTAAAACAGACTTAGGTGTGGTTGCGTTTTACAAACTGGATGCTCAAGGCAATGCCACCTACTTGAAAAAAGTAACAGTCGGCAGCCTGCCAGACGGCATGGCTTTCACCCCTGATGGCAGCAAATTGGTGGTTGCCAACGAAGGCGAGTTGAGCGTCAACTTTGCAACCGATGGCATTGACCCTGTTGGCAGCATTTCGATCATTGCAGTTGCAAATGGTGTGCCTGCTGACACCGCCACGACGCTCGACTTTTCTGCGTTCAACGTAGGCGCAAGTCGTGCAAGCGAACTGCCAGCCGATGTTCGAATTGGCCGCCCAGGCGCCACAGTGGCCCAAGACATGGAGCCAGAATATGTAACCATCAGTGCAGACAACTCACAAGCTTTTGTGACACTGCAAGAAAATAATGCAGTAGCAGTTGTTAACTTGGCTACCAATCGCATCGACCGCATTTTGCCAATGGGTTACAAAAACCATGGCTTGGCAACAAATTCTCTTGCGGCGTCTGACAAAGTTTCTGCTACAGCGCCCTTTGCCTTAAAACCCTATGCCAACTTGTTTGGCATCTACATGCCTGACGGCATTGCCACATTCAGTGCCAATGGCACCACCTACATCATTACGGCCAACGAGGGTGATGACCGTGATGATTTTCTGGCAACAGGTCAAAAAGAAACACAACGTGTTGGACATAGCAGCATGGTCCTTAGCAGCAGCGCATTTCCCAATGCAGCAGACCTGAAAAAAGACACGGAACTTGGCCGTCTGACAGTGTTTTCAACCATGGGGAAAAACAGCAGTGGCCAATATGACAAGTTGTACGCCTTGGGTGGCCGCTCGTTCTCAATTTACAACACAAGCACAGGTGCACAAGTCTATGACTCAGGCAACGATTTAGAGACCTTGTCTTACATCACCATGCCCAGCGCTTTGTTAAGCAAGGATCAAGTTCTGGGTCGCTTGGATAACAAAGGTCCTGAGCCTGAAAGCGTTGTGGTGGGTCAGGTCAATCAAAAGACCTATGCCTTTGTGGCCCTTGAGAGATCCAGTGCTATTTTGATGTACGACCTGACAAACCCTGCAGCGCCTAAATTTGTTCAGTGGTTACAAAACACAACTGATTTGACCAATGGTGACATTTCACCTGAGGGCTTGAGTTTTGTGCCTGCATCACAAAGCCCTACCGGTCAGGCTTTGCTGATTGCTGGTCATGAAGTGAGTGGCACGGTTTCTGTTTGGGAAATTAAGTAATCTCAGGGCCGCACGCCCGGACTTTCGACTTGCATACCAGTGGCCCTGCGCATTAGATAAAGTTCTAATGCCAGGAGCTCTGGTGATCCGTAGGCATATTGCTCTGCCCTAACAGCCGATACGCAGCTGCGAAGCCGACGTTGCAAAGAGCCTACGCCTTGCCACTCGATGCGGTAAATCGGATAAGCCGTAGGATGGCCCTGAGGAATCGTACTGCTCGCCAACTTAAGTCCGGCCCGATCATCATGACACTGGGCGCAGGAAAGATTAAGCTGGCCCATTCTCTGAAAGTACAAAGCTTGGCCTTTTCTATAGTCCGGCTCAATTGCTGGATCGGTCGATGCAGCAATTGGCAGCCCCCTAGATTGATAGGCGATCAGCGTGCTAAGCGACAACAAGTTTTTTGATTCATATGCAAACGCTGGAGACTGTTGACGGCTTGTACGGCACTGATTGATTTGCCCCTCTAAATTAAGAAGCTTTCCGTTGACACGTTTTGGAAAGCTTGCGGAAACACTTTTCATCGATTGCTTGACGTCTTGATGGCAATCCGCGCATGCTTTAACAGCAGGATTACGCCGATCATCCCAAAGAGCTTCGCCGTCCATGATCCAGAACAATGCTGGATTTAAACTCATGTCGTTTTGCATGGCTTGATTGCTGGGCGTCATCAATGCGGTAGCAGATTGCCGCTGATCAGCATAGGCTGACAAAGCCACAGCGCAAATGAAGAATAGCGCACCGAGCTGTACCAATTGTCTCTTGATCATGAAACAGTGATGGTTTGATTGACGATGGTGAGGTAATTGTTATCGCCTTGCCACTTGAATTCAAAAGTACCCGATTGGTCCGCTTTGGCATAGAAAATAAACAGGGGGTTTGAGGCAACACCCGAATGCAAATCGGCTTTAAAAACTTCATTGCCGTTGTAGGTGCAAGCAAAACTCCGAATCATATCGCGCGGCACTCGCACGCCTTGCTCGGTATGGCGAAAGCCAGACTCCATTTCGTGTTGTACGATTGCGCGGATTGAAAACACTTCACCTTTTTTGACCGTTTTAGGCATGGTGATGACTGCCCTTGAAGATTGACTCATACCATCTCCGTGCATGCTGAAAGTGTGATGACTGTATCGACGCTGGTTCGCCAAAATGATCCATCGCTCATTTGTGCCAAAGCCCACACCCGCTGTGAATCAGCCAAGCGTATACGGGTACTTGCTTCCGCCTTGCCCGATAGAGGTGTGAAATAGCAACTCACCACATTGGGCGACGGATTGGCCTCGGAAATAATGTGAATGGCACGGACATAATTGGTGGGCGTCATTGGACTATCGACTGAAAATTTGACGGCCACTAAATTACCGCTCTCCACAAGAGGTGGTAGCTCGAAATAAACACGTCCGGTATTGACAGTGCTTGTGCCGACAATGGCTTGAATTGCCTGCATGGCCTCGCTCGGCATCGCACTTGCGCTTCCCCACGGACAAAGGGATAAAGCAGTCAAAGAAACTATCAATTGGCGGCGTTGGTTCATGGTCTTTGGATGGTCAATAAATAAGCGATTACGTCTTCAATCTCTTGCCCAGTGAGCACGGTTTTGCCAGCAAATTGCGGCGCAACCCGCTGCAGGTGCTCTGTTTTATAGTAGGCGGGCATGATGGTGTTGGGATTAAATTTTGCCGGATCGACGAGGCGCGCACGCAACTGCCCTGCGCTTAGATTGGCAATACTTATTCTTAGATCAGGGGCCAGATTGCCTTGAAACCGTTCCTCAGGAAACGGACCGGCGTGGCACAAAATACACAAGCCCGTTTGGCGACTGGTTACAACCGAGCGACCCTTGATGGGATCGCCCGGATTGGGACTCAATGGCATTTGGACTGCGTCACCATTCCAAATGACTTGACCCACCGAAGGAATGGGAAGCGTCAGCAGCGAACTGATCGCTAGCACAACGCCATATCGCATAGCTTAGATCAGCGTAATGCCGCTGTTCTTCAGAGGTATCGCTCGCACGCGCTTACCAGTAGCTCTGTAGAAAGCATTTAAAACAGCCGGTGCCGCTACAGAAATAGTAGGCTCGCCAATGCCACCCCAATCTTTGCCACCGCCCTCAATGATGATGGTCTCTACGGGTGGCATTTGTTTTAAGCGGATTGAACCAAAAGTGTCGAAATTGGTTTGCTCAATTCGACCATTCTTGACAGTGCACTCCTCCTCAAACAAGGCAGACAAGCCATACACAAATGAGCCCGATACTTGGCGCTGAATTTGTGCTGGGTTGACCGCGTACCCTGGATCGGTTGCGGCCACAATTCGATGAATCTTGATCTTATTGCCATCGGTCACAGAAAGCTCGCAGGCTGCAGCAACCCAGCTTCCAAATGAGCTTTGTTGCGCAATGCCGCGGAACACACCAGCAGGGGCTGGCTTGCTCCAACCAATTCGCTCTGCAACGGCATTCAGTACGGCCAGGGTACGGGGGTGGTTTGCAGAATACTTGCGCCTAAATTCCAAGGCATCAACGCCAGCATACTCTGCGAGTTCATCCATGAAGCACTCCATGAAGACCGCATTTTGGTTAACGTTGACTCCCCGCCAGAAGCCAGGCGGTACATGGGTATTGCGCATGGCATGGTCAATCATCAAGTTCGGGAAGTCATAACCAATGCCATGCTCACCGCCTTTGGCTACGCCCTGAAAAACCAATGGATCCATGCCTTTGTTTTGCGCCACGATGGCAGGACGCACTGAAGCCAAAATCGATTGGCCTGACAAACGCATGTGCACGCCAGTCAAATTTTTCTTGTCATCAAAGCTACCCGACATCTTGCACATCATGATCGGGTGATAACGGCCCTGCGTCATGTCCTCTTCGCGCGTCCAAATTAACTTGATGGGCGTGCCTGGCATTTGCTTGGCGATATTGACCACCTGTGTGGTGTAGTCTTGGAATGCGCCGCGGCGACCAAAGCCACCGCCCAAATTAACCTTGATCACATCGCACTTGTCAGCGGTAAGTCCAGATGCTGCAATGACTGCGGCCAAAGAAGCTTCGCCATCTTGGGTGGGAACCCAAGCGCGGCAGCTGTCTTGATTCCAGACGGCCGTTGCATTCATGGGTTCTAAAGGTGCATGGTTCAAGAAAGGATAGAAAAACTGCGACTCAATCGTTTTAGCAGCAGTGGATGCAACTGTTTTAAAGTCACCATTGGCATTGCCCACAAAGGCTTGGTCTGCCTTCAGGCCCTCTTCAAGGCGTTTCAAAATATCAGCCTGCTGCACCAAGGCGTTAGGGCCCTCATCCCAAACAATCGGTAATTGATCCATCGCCATCTTGGCCTGCCAGAAGGTATCGGCAACTACCGCAACTGCAGTATCGCTAACTTGGACCACCTTCTTGACGCCCTTCATGCCACTTACTTTGCTGGCATCAAAACTTTTTAATTTACCGCCAAAAACTGGGCACTCCTTGATGGTGGCATTTAGCATGCCTGGCATCTTTAAATCAATGGCATAAATTTGTTTGCCCGTTACTTTGTCGGCCAAGCTATCTAGGCGATCCATTGGCTTGCCGATGACTTTCCAGCTCTTGGGATCTTTGAGTTGAATTGCTTTTGCATCAGGTACCGGCAACTTTGCTGCCTCAGCGGCAACCTTACCAAAGCTAATTGAACGCCCGCTGGCTTGGTGAGTAATGATGCTATTTGATGCCACACATTCTGCAGGAGATACGCCCCACTGATTGGCGGCTGCCTGAACTAACATGATGCGCGCTGCAGCGCCGCCTTTGCGGACGTAATCTTCCGATGTCCGAATGCCACGACTACCGCCCGTAGAGAAGGATCCCCAAACGCCTTTGCGCTTCAGACTCTCACCGGGTGTGGGGTAGTCGACCGTCACTTTGCTCCAATTGCACTCGAGCTCTTCGGCTACCAATTGGGCTAAACCCGTAATGGTGCCCTGGCCCATTTCCGAGCGAACGACACGAATCACAACGGTATCGTTTGGTTGAATCACAACCCAAACGCCTATTTCTGGGGCGCTGGCGTTGCTTGCAGTGGTGGCGTTAGCCGTGCTGATCATGCCCGGCAAATCTAGGCCAATGGCGAGGCCCGCTGTCACAGCAGAAGAGCCCACAATGAAGTTGCGACGGGATAAATTAGGTACAGGTAAGTTCATGATTTTCTCCTCACGCCTTGGCTGCAGCATGGATTGCGGCACGCACTTCTTGGAATGTGCCGCAACGGCAAATGTTCGTGATTGCAGCATCGATATCTGCATCAGTGGGTTTGGGTTTCTGCCGCAGAAGAGCAGTAGCAGCCATGACCATCCCGTTTTGGCAATAGCCGCACTGTGGCGCCTGTTTTTCGACCCAAGCTTGTTGGACTTTGCTTAACTTACCGCCTCTCGCGAGACTCTCAACTGTCTCGACTTTTCTACCCGCAGCAGCGCTGACCGGTAAAACACAAGAACGCACAGCAGCACCATCGAGCAAAACGGTACACGAGCCACATTGCGCAATGCCGCAACCGTACTTCGTACCGGTCAAACCAATTTGCTCACGGATGACCCAAAGCAAGGGGGTACTTGGGTCTACGTCTACTGTTCGAGCACTTCCATTGACGGTCAACTTTGCCATGAGGATTTCCTTAAATTTGTCGAATTTGGGTGACAGTAGGTGTATCTTTTTAAATACCTACAAAAAGCTTAACCTAATTACTCAAAAAAACACTCGGGTTTTAGCCTAGCGAGGAAGCAATTCAGTTCAAGTTTTTCTTGTTTAAGAAATTAAATACCCACCATCTACAGGGAAAACCACACCTGTGACAAATTGGGCTTGTGGGCTGGCTAAGAACAACACGGGGCCTGCCACATCAGCGGGGGTGCCCCATCGCTTCATGGGTGTTCGCGCCAATATAGGTGCGGCACGCAGGGGGTCGTCTTGCAAAGCTTGGGTGAGTGGTGTGGCAATCCATCCGGGAGCTACTGCGTTGACGCGTATGCCATCGTCTGCGTAAGCAATAGCCAACGACTTGGTCAATTGAGCAACGCCGCCTTTACTGGCGCTGTAGCCTGGTACCAAGCCACCGCCAAAAAAACTGAGCATGGAAGCCGTATTCACAATACAACCGCGTCGGGCTTTAAGCCCCTCGCGGGCAGCTGAACAAACACGCATCGTTCCATTGAGATTGATATCGACTGTGCGAGCAAATGCTTCGGGCTCTAACTCAAGTGCGCGTTGAATAACACCAGCACAATTGACCACGACATCAAGCTCTGAAAGTGCACCCACCATGGCTTGAACAGCTGAAAGATCTCGAACATCTAGAACACGAAAATCAATGCCGGCATTTGAAGGTTTTTTGAGAGCATTTTGAACTTCCAGATCGGTGGCACCCGTAGCTACAACTTGTGCACCTTCAGCTTGGAAGGCTTGTGCAATAGCTTCTCCAATGCCACTTGTGGCACCTGTTATGAATACCTTACGGTTCATATTGCTTATTCCTCTTTGTCTCAAACGGGGAGTGTCACGGTGCAGTTTGATTATCACCGCAAGTCGGAATGAAGTCTTTACACAGTGACAACAGTTCTGCCAACGAGCTGACCTCCATCTTCGCCATGATGTGGGCGCGATGTTTTTTTACTGTATCAGGCATCACATTTTTTTCAATTCCAATGGCTTTGTTGCCATGCCCCAATAGCATCAGTGACAAAATTTCCTGCTCTTTAGCGCTCAAACTTTGTTGAAGAGCTGCCACACGCTTTAAGCGCAATTGATCTTCATGAAGTTGGGCATCTAATTTCAAACCTTTGTTGACAACTTGTATCAGTTGGGTATGGGTAATTGGCTTCCATAAAAAATCAACCGCACCCAACTTCATCGCATCTATGATTTCTTGACTCTGACTGTCCCCACTCATGTAAATGATTGGAAGGGGCCAGTCTTTTTCAATCAATGCTTTCTGCAAATCCAAACCTGTCATTTTTGGCATCCGCATATCCAATACCAAGACTGCAGGCGAGCAACGCATTGCTTGCTGCAGAAAAGAAGTGGCACTGTCAAAGTTGCTGACACCATAGCCAAGCTGAATCAATACGTCAGCTACAGACAATCGAACGTCTTGGTCATCGTCAACTAAAAAAACATGGCCTTTGTTTGTCATCGTTTGATCTGCTTCGTCAATGCACATTGTGTCTCATTACCAAATGGCTTGAAAACCAAGCGTCGCCTTTCAAATGGTCAATATTCTTTTCAATCTAGCGCCCTATTTCCCCAATTAGGGATAGGCAGCAAGTTGAATCCATGGAATATTGAACATGTGACCATTAGTCTAAATGCCTAGAAATGACACATCCTCCATTAAACGATCCCCATATGCCGCTTGAAATAGGTCAACTTTTAAAACAAGAAAGACTCAAACAGGGTCTTTCTATAGAAGATCTGTGTAAAAAAATGGGAACACGCGTTCAACAAATTGAAGCTGTTGAAAGTGGAAGTGAAGTATATTTTCAAAAACATTCAAATCCTTTTATTTGGTTTGCTCGTTTGTACGCTAGGAAACTTGGTATCACTTTATCGGACTTGATGCTTGGTAGAAAAACAGATGCCAACACCTCCCAGAAACCACCCCTGTATTTAATCAAAAATAAAGACTCTGCAAGTGGTTAAGCACTCGTTTGTGCTACTTTGCACAAACATATTTCTAGTGTTGAATACAAGCAAGCAATTATTTTGTATGCAATGCACCTAGATACTCAGACCACCATTTTCATGACTTGCTTCGTGTACTTGATTCTGCACGGAGCCATCTGGTTGGCTTTGCAAGAGTACAGAAGCTATCAGGTTAAATTGTGGTGTGCATCAGGCATGTTAAGCGGCATGGCAGTGGTCTTATTGTCGATGCGCGGTTTGGTTCCTGAGTTCTTATTTTTGTATGTAGCGCAACTGCTGATGCTAGCTGGCAATGGGGGTCGGATGGTGGCTTTGCGCATGTACTTATTGCCTGAACCACAAAATCGTGTCTACTGGGTTTATGGCCTGGCCTCTACCGTCTATTTCGTCTTGTTTGTCTATCTCACAGCTGTTTTGAAGGCTGATTGGGGGGCATTGCTTTTGTTCAATGCTTTTTATGCAGTGCTGTGCATTGACTATTTTCGCATTGGCCTTCAGCTTCATAGAAAGCGAAAATCACTAGGTGCTAATTTGCTGATGTGGGGTGGCTTGATTCTGAGTTTTAGTTTGGGAATGCGCACCATCGGTGTAGCGCTTGGTGGCTCGATCGATGAGCTCTATCAACCGAGTTGGCATCAAGCCATTATGGTGGTCGGTCAATTCATGTCCATCACACTTTGTAACGTTGCTTTTTTGCGTATCTTTTTAGAAATAGCTGAGCAGAAAAAAATGGCTTTAGCGCATGAATTGACGCTGACAAATGAGAGAGCAGATGAGATTCAACGCACCAGTTTGATTCTGAAGCAACTGCTTGAGGAGCGAGAAGAAATTATCAGGCAACTGACCTTGTTCAATAAAACAGCAGGAATGGGCGCCTTGGTGGCAAGTTTGGCCCATGAGCTTAACCAACCGCTGAGCGTTATTCAAACGAACGCTGGCATGATTGAATTGGTTCTGAACGACCACGAGTCCAAACTGGATCAAGACCCTAGAATTGACAAAGCAATGACTGGTTTGCGCAAAGCCAACCACCGGGCCGCAACCATTATCTCAACATTGCGCAATATGTTTGGTAATGGGCGAAAAACGATTTCGTCGTTTGACTTTAATGAACTTGTCAACGACGTTCTTCTCTTATGCCAGCCCACCTTCAATCGACAAGGCATTCAAGTTCAGATCCAATTGCACTCTGAGGCTTTAATTTTCACAGGCGACAAATCGCAATTGCAGCAAGTTTTGTTAAATCTGATCACCAATGCCATCGAGGCATTCCCAGCCACCTTTGAGGGCTTGAAAAAAATCACGATTCAAACAAACATAGAAAGCAATCGAATTGTGATGTCGGTCGCCGACAACGGAGTTGGAATTTCTCCAGAAATTGAAGCGGTCGTTTTTGAATTGCTGCGCACGAACAAAGAAAGCGGAATGGGTATAGGACTGTGGCTTTCAAAAACCATCATTGATTCACATCAGGGCAATATCAGTTTCACGACCCACGTCAACCAAGGCACACGATTCGTTATGACCCTGCCCCTGACATTAGAAAAAATGTTTTTCTAAAATCAAATTATTGACTATTGAGTTGCTCGCGCAGCGTGAGCATATTCATTTTATAAGCAAGTCTGTGCTGAAGCAGAGTAAAAAAATTACAACGGCGATGCCTGTAATTAACCAACAGTCAAATTAATCAAATCCTTGATTTAAGGGCATTTAGCAATTGAAATTACACGGAACTCCCATAGACTTCGGCATATGTTGAATTTTTAGCCGAGGTCATCATGTGCAGATGGGTTGCTTACGCGGGTCCCGAGATTTACCTTGAAGACTTGATTTTTCATCAAGAGCATTCCATTGTGCGCCAGAGCCTTGCCGCGACTCAATCTGCGTGGGTCACCAATGGCGATGGTTTCGGCGTGGCTTGGTACAACAACCGCACCACACCAGGCCTGTTCAAAGACATCCTGCCTGCTTGGAACGACAGTAACTTGCGCTCCCTTGCAGCTCATATACAAACCCGATTATTTTTTGCCCATGTTCGTGCTACCACTGGCACAGCGGTCAACAGAAGCAACTGCCATCCATTTACCTGGCAAAACTGGGCCTTCATGCACAACGGCAAAATTGGCAACTGGCATGACTGCCGAAAAGATGTAGAAGACCTTATCGACCACGTGCACTACCCTCACAGAGAGGGCACCACTGACAGTGAAGCCCTGTTTTTAGTGGCGCTAAGCAAGGGTTTGATTCACGACCCGATTGCTGCAATTCAAGAAACTTTGCGAGATATCGCAAAAATCATGGATCGGCACCAAGCGGACGAACCTATGCGAATTTCCTGTGCATTGACCAACGGTAAAGACATCTGGGCTTTTCGATACTCAAGCGACGATCAGTCCCCCAGCATGTACTTCGGTACACCCCATACGCGTGCCAAAGAACACGGAATACACCCTATCACCACTATTGCATCAGAGCCATCTGATTCAGATGCAGCTCATTGGTTCAAGGTCGAAGAACGTCATGGTGTGCATTGGACAGAGCGTGGGTTAGAGCATTTCAAAATCACAGTCTAGTATTTGTAGCAGTTGTTAGGCTTGCATGGAGCGCTTTGACGCGGTGCATGAAGGCTAACAATACCAATTCAAAAAAGCCCAATAATCTTGCCATCAGGACCAACGTCAATGGCACAAGCCGATGGCACCTTGGGCAAGCCTGGCATTGTCATGATATCCCCGCAAACCATGACAACGAACTGCGCTCCTGCAGCCAATCGAACTTCGCGAATGTTCACCACATGGCCTGATGGCGCACCGCGCAAAGCAGGGTCTGTCGAGAAGGAGTACTGCGTCTTTGCGACACAGACGGGGTAGTTTCCGTAGGACTCTTGTAATTTCTTAATTTGTGCAAGCACTTTAGCATCGGCCGTGATGTCTGATGCACCATAGATCTTTGTCGCTATGGCTTTCATCTTGTCCCATAGCGTTTCGCTGTCTTGATAGACAAACTTAAAGGTGCTAGGCTGCTCGCACAGGCGAACCACTTCATGGGCCAGTTCCGTTGCGCCCTTGCCACCCTCAGCCCAATGTCGTGCCAGAATAACTTTCACGCCCTTATGGGCCAGTTTGTCCATCAACAACTTGACTTCAGCATCTGTGTCTTCGGTGCGGTGATTGATGGCCACCACACAGGCAAGGCCGTAATGGTTTCTAATGTTATTGACATGCCGCTCGATGTTGGCAATGCCCTTTTCAAGTGCCTGCAGGTCCTCTTGGCCTAGCGCCTTCACATCTACACCGCCATGAAATTTCAAAGCGCGGATGGTTGCTACCAAGACAGCGGCGGCAGGTTGCAGACCCGCCTTGCGGCACTTGATGTCGATAAATTTCTCTGCGCCTAAATCAGCACCGAACCCTGCTTCAGTGACAACATAATCGGCCAACTTCAATGCAGTCTTGGTTGCCAAGACAGAGTTGCATCCGTGCGCAATGTTGGCAAAGGGGCCGCCATGAATGAGGGCCGGAGAATGTTCAAGTGTTTGTACCAAATTGGGCGCTAAGGCATCTTTGAGCAAAGCTGCCATAGCACCATGCGTTTTCAATTGCCTTGCAAGAATTGGCTCTTGATCCCTTGTGTAGCCACACACAATATGACCTAATCGTTCCTTCAAGTCATTGATGGAAGTGGCCAAGCAAAATATGGCCATGACTTCTGAGGCCACCACAATATCAAAGCCATCTTGGCGCGGAAATCCATTGCCTGGGCCACCCAAAGAGGCTGTAATTTCTCTCAAGGCACGGTCGTTCATGTCCATGACGCGCTTCCAAGTGATTCGGCGCACATCAAAACCAAGCTCATTGCCATGGTGAATGTGGTTGTCAATCATCGCCGCCAACAAATTGTTGGCAAGCGCGATGGCATTGAAATCACCCGTGAAGTGCAGGTTAATGTCCTCCATTGGAATGACCTGGGCTTGACCGCCGCCTGCGGCGCCGCCCTTCATGCCAAATACGGGTCCCAAGGAAGGCTCGCGCAGGCAAATCACCGCACGTTTTCCAATGTGGTTCAGCGCGTCTCCCAAACCCACTGTGGTGGTTGTCTTACCCTCGCCGGCAGGTGTTGGACTGATCGCTGTGACCAGAATCAATTTACCATCTGGACGATGACCCAAAGTATCAATAAAGTTCAGAGAAATTTTGGCTTTGGTCCGACCAAAAGGTTCTAACGCGCTGTCTGGGATACCCAGATCCGCAGCGATCTTGGAGATAGGGTGAGGTGTTGCAGCTTGGGCAATTTCGATATCAGATTTCAGGATGGATCCTTTTTGTCAACGTTTTTTCGAAAGAAGTGTAATAGATTGTGCCCATAGCCATGCTGCTTACATTCCTAAATGTTTCAATTTTAGCAAGTACTCTTATTTCTCTCACACGCGCTGACGTCCGGATGACAACCATTAGGCAAGCCCTACAAGCGTCCAAAGAAGCGCTTCACCACATCGTCTCCCACTTGCTGCAGAAAGGCGATATCGTCGGCAGCGATGCGTCCGTAGTAGTTGTAGCTGTTGCCACTACAAGGTTTGTTGTAAATCGATGCGTAGGTCACACAAGCCGCTAAATAGGTGCCTAGGATGTCGGGGTGTGATCCATCAAAATCAGTGTGCAAAACAACATTGGGGCGGCGGCGATAAGCCTCGTCAAAGGCCAACGCCACTGGGATCACCATTGCCTTAATTTCATTGCCAACAGACAGGTAATGACGTGCTGTCAAATTAAGGTTCTCAGCGCGAACTTGCCTGTGGGGAGGCACATACACATGGGTCATGTACAACGCAACCTCACCACCACGACGCCTGATGGTTTCGGCGTGCTTGGCAATGATCTGCCGAGATGTTGTGCGCCTCTCTTCGTTCAGCGGTTGTGCACTGCCGTCGGCCATCACCACAAGTTCGAAGGGTTCCTTGACACCAATGCGCCCAGGTTCAGTGAGCCATTCCATGTTGTGGTGAGCCAGCGAAGCGCCACCAATGGTCGCAGACTTGTACTGTATGTCACTGGCTTGCAAACCCATACCACCGGCCTGCACCATGCGGTTGACATGGTTGTGTAGGCTGTTGCCGTAATAGAAATAGCTGTTGCCTACGAACAAGATGCGCTTGGGCGCTGTCACCGAAAGGGACTTGACCTCAGGCGCAGGCAATGATGCATTGGGTGGCTGCGCACTTGAAGTTTGAGCTAAGGCCAAGACCGTAGTGGCCCCGGCGCAGAGTAGCGCTGCAGATTGCAGCAATGCCACTAAGCTCTTTTGAGTAGATGTGTGATTCATGGGATTAATGGATTGGGACATGCAAGAGTCAGCTTTTGCTGTTGATTGGCTGAAGTTTAATTCAACAAATAATGTTGATCTGACCCCAATAAAATGACAAAAACTACCTTAGACCACTACTTTCCTTAATGAATTCATTGAGTTAGCTGCCTTCTAGTAACTCAAACTAGTATAGAAGTAGTATGGTCGTGAAATTAAATTACTGCTGACTTTTTGAGCAACTCCGCTTGGGCGGATGGGAAAATCACTTGACAATATCGTACGTTTTTACGTACTATCTTGAGAAGGAGTGAAGATATGAACACAGTTACCGCTAGCCAAGCACGAGCTGGCCTCTATCGCTTGATTGATCAAACAGCAGAAACACACAGGCCAGTCGTCATTTCTGGTAAGCGGGCAAATGCCGTTTTGGTTTCCGAAGAGGATTGGAGCGCTATCCAAGAAACATTGTATCTATTGGCGACTCCTGGAATGCGTGAGTCGATTAAAGATGCTGTGGCTGAACCTATTGCTAAAAGTAAAAAGGCGTTGAAATGGTAGTTTGGAATCTAGCCTATTCCAAATACGCCATCAAGGATGCTAAAAAACTATCTGCTGCAGGCCTTAAAGATAAAGCACAAGCATTACTAAATATTTTAGGAGTAGACCCTCTCCAAAATCCACCGCCTTATGAGAAGTTAGTTGGTGACCTCACGGGCGCTTACTCACGCAGAATAAATATTCAACATCGTTTGGTCTATGAGATTTTTCGTAAGGAAAAAACAGTTCGCATCTTAAGAATGTGGACTCACTATGAATAAGCTTGAGCGTAAAGAGTCTTTACGCTGCTGACTTTTTGATCATTTGGAAATATGAGCTGTTGGAATTGAAACTACCCTCTATTTATAGGGCGTATCGAGAATAAAGACAACTTGATCTAAGTCAACGGTGACAGTAAACCAAGGGAATTCATATGTTGCATGTGTTCAAAATCTGTATACATTGAGATGAGGTCAACTACTTGCCAAAGGATTTCGCCATGAAAACCATCAGCCAATTCTTAGACCACAGTCAGCGAGCCATTTACTCAGTCAGTCCGGATGACACTATCAGGCAAGCCCTAGAAGTTATGGCGCTTCACAACATTGGGGCGTTGCTGGTTTTGAAAGAGCAAAAGCTGGTGGGCATTTTCTCTGAGCGCGACTACGCACGAAAAGTTGTCCTCAAGGGCAAAAGTAGCAATGATGCCAAGGTGAGCGAGGTGATGACCTCTAAGCTCATCACCATCGATACAAATCACTCGATTGATCAATGCATGCAAATCATGACGGACAACCACATCCGGCACTTACCCATCGTCAATGACACACAAGTGATGGGATTAATTTCAATTGGTGATGTGGTTCGCGAAATGATTGCATATCAGAAATCCATGATCGAACAATTACAAAGTTATATCGCTGGGTAGAAACTTAGCAAGGGAATGCCCCATATCTTCTTGCATTCCCGGCGTTCAGAATGCTTTAGGTAATTGCCTCATTAAGAAATTGTGCATGAGTTTTTCCAAGGAGAAATCAGATGTATCAAAAAATCATTTTGGCCTATGACGGATCGCTTGAAAGTCAGCAGGCTTTGCTCAATTGCAAAGACCTCTCGCAGTGGGAACACGCCAAGGTTCATCTGCTCTCAGTGGTTCCCTACGAAACAATTTCAATGGGCCATGAAACCTCTTACTACAGTGAACCTGAAATCAAATTAGAAGAAGAACGACGTATGAAAACTCTCAACGAAGGTGTTGAGCAACTTAAGGCTGCAGGAATTGAGGCTACCGGAAAATTACTCAAAGGTGATGCCGTTGATAAGATCGTTGAATACGCGCATACCATTGGCGCAGACTTGATCATGCTAGGCCATCAGCATCGTGACAATTGGTTGGAGCGTTGGTGGGCTGGCTCAATTCCAAAAGCTTTGATTGAGCACTCGCCTTGCAGTGTTTTGGTGGTCATCATCAAATAAGAATGATGATGAGTAATTGTGCCCGTCAGTTTAATGTTTTATCTTTGATAGACGCATCATTTGCAGCCGATGCCGGGTTCTCTGGCTTGTGATCGCCCAGCACTTCTTTCAGAGGACAAATTCCTACAGCAGGACATTTGTTGCAAGTAGCCATTAAGGCAATTGGGCAAAGAGTCATATAACTCCCTTGAAAGTGAACGGGTTGCTCACGGATCGTCAGCATAGTCTTTTTGCTAATCGAAAGCTATTCTGCTGAACCCTCAGCAAGAATCTAGCCAATCTCATTACCGCTAGACTGGATTTTTAGCGAGATGACGCTCAAAAGTTGACTCTTCAATCATTGACAACGTATGAAAAAAAATATACGTTACCTACTCAGACTTTATGGAAATTTATCTAAGTGTTTTCGCCTTGTCTTAGTCATTGATTTTTCTTCAGTTGTCAGGTATTGAGCATAAGTTTTTTTGATCAAAGCCTGGATATATATCAAGTTACGTCTTCCTTCAGGAGGTAATCATGGAGCAAATTAGGCAATTTCGATTCGAAGATTTCAAAGCTGAAAAGCTGGAACAAGGCTACAAAGAAGTCCTAGAGCGGCGTTGGGACCCTAACACCGAAAATGAAATACACCATCACGAATTTACAGCCGATGCGATCGTCATTGAAGGTGAGTTTTGGTTGACAACTGAAGGCAAAACACAGCACTTGTATCCAGGAGACTCTTTTAGCATTCCGGCTATGGTCAAGCATAAGGAAAAGTACGGTCCTGAAGGATGTGTATTTTGGGTAGCGAGAATTTGATTGATTCAAGGACGCTCCAATACCGTCCAAATTAACTCAAGGGTCGAGAGCTAGCAACTTGTACCAAAAATAAGCAAATACCAAAAAACACAGTTTATTGCACATAAGATTGCTATTTGACATACTGTATTTTTGGATCAAAGATAGAGACTAATTATTTGGGGTCACCTTATTGGGGGCAGGTCACAAATGTTCTTACTTAACTCAATTGCTCACATTAGCAATTCGCACACTAATGCAGTTGTAATATCAGGCTCGCATGGAGGTCGCTCTTCTGCAGAGTTTGTAATTGCGCTTAAGCGAAAACCCAGTTGTGTTTTCTTCAATGATGCGGGCGGTGGAAAAGAAGACGCGGGCAAAGTGGCACTTAGTATTTTGGAGGCTCATGGAGTGCCTTGTGCTTGCTACTCGCACATGTCTGCCAGGATTGGGGATGCGCAAGATGGGTATGAGTACGGCATTGTCACAGAAATGAATAATCTGGCACGCCTAAAAGGTGTTGGATTGGCCATGACGGTCAAAGATGCTGCAAATCTACTCAATCAATTATGAACTTGCCTATTTTGAAACAGCTTCCAATTTAAATATAAGCTCCTGAACAATTCGATACAAGATAGAAGGGCTAAAAATGGAAAGTCGCGGTTTGTTTTACCAAAAGCTCAAAATACAAAAACAATTACCCAAAGCCCTCTCATGAATCCTCCAGAAAAAGTAGCTTTACCCACCGATCAAGAACTGGTACTCAAGGTCATTCCTATGCCCGCCGACTGTAACGCCAATGGCGACATTTTTGGCGGCTGGGTCATGGCGCAGGTTGACTTGGCGGGTGCGGTGTTGCCTGCCAGGCGAGTTCGCGGTCGCATGGCCACCGTGGCGGTCAATGAATTTATTTTCAAGCAACCCGTCAAAGTAGGTGACTTGCTGTCGTTCTTTTCAAAGATCACGCGTGTAGGAAAAACATCCATCACCGTACAAGTGGAAGTGTTTGCTGAGCGCTTTTCCAACCAAGGTGAATTCATCAAGGTGACAGAAGCACGTTTGACGTATGTGGCCATTGACGCAAATGGCAAACCAACGCCCGTGCCTCAGGCTTAAGACAATCAGATGGCAATTCAATTTAAGACCTCCAACTTCCGCTCAAGAGTCTTGCTAACGGTCTAGCGCATTAATAAAATAATATATAAAGTACTAATTAATTTCAAAAATTTGTACTTTTATAGGGTCAAGCGTAAAGACTCTTTACGCTTGTTCATTTTGAACTTTGTCCGAGCCATCTACTAAGCTTCGGAAGTGTCAAAGAATATGGAGTTTTCACCTGGTCAGATGTAGTAATGGCGTCAAGCCCGTGGAGATTTGTATGAACAATTCCGAATCCAAAAAGAGATTGTTGGCACTTCAGAAGTCCAAATTTTTATCAGTAGAAATTCAGGACGCTTTGCGCTTTGCTATCGAGAAGCTTTCAGACGGTGAATACCAAGACTCGCAAATCCCTAAGCCCGTAATGGCAAACAAACGATGGAGTCAAGCTGAAGAAAATCAGCTTGTCGAATCCCTGCTAGCTGGAAACTCCATAGAACTTATCGCAGCCAATCTGTCCAGAAGCACCAACAGCGTCTTCAGCAGGCT
>JBIIJK010000121.1:0-3821 GCA_044233865.1 Limnohabitans sp. | reverse complement strand
GCGGCCTTGGCCACAAAGTCAGTGCCAATGGTTGAGCCTGCACCCGCTTTGTTTTCAATCACAAAGGGTTGCCCCAGCGAAACTGAAAGTTTTTGCCCCAGTATTCGCGCCACAACATCCGTAAAACCTCCGGGCGCAAAAGGCACGATCAATTTAATGGGTTTGTTGGGGTACGCCTGCGCCAAAGCAGCGCTGGCAGTCCCTCCCAAAATACAACCGAGCAGTGCAACTCGGCACAAGTGTCGAACGAAGTGACGCATGGTTTATCCCCTATAGGTTGGTGCAGGCATGGTGTAATAACTGTGAAGAATGTGATAGACCATCATGTAGTTTTTCTGCTGGAAACTGGCATGAGAAATACCAGCCATCACATTGAACTGTTTGTCTGTGTTGGGCAACAATTTGTAGAAATCGATCAAGTCATCAAGCCCTGCGATGCCGTCGTACTCACCACGCAAAACAATGGTAGGCACTGTGATTTTGAGAGGATCGACAACCGGCAATTTGGAACACATGTCGACATAAGTGCCTGTGGGCATGGAGTCATCCAGGGTCAAAATAGCATCGGCAAAGGCACTGATGGTGGCCTCGTCGGCTGTGCCTGGATGATCGCGATCAAAAATGCTGTGCACAAATGCACGATCAATGGGACGGCGATTTTTTGCTAAAAACTCTGGCAATTTTTTGCGGCGCTGCTCCAATGTGTGGCTACCCTCGCCGGTCCAGACAAACGCATCTAAAGCCAGTTTACCAATTCGCTCTGGGTGATTTTGCGCAAACAAGGCAGCCTTCAAAGCACCCGAAGAAATGCCATACATGTGCAGCTTTTGCGACACGGAGTGCTTCAAGATGTACTCACTGCCAGCCGCCAAGTCTTCAGCGCCATTGGCGATATCCGAGTTGATGGGGCGATGTTTGTCAGAGCGGCCATAGCCCTCGTTGTCCATGGCCCAAGTGTCAAAGCCACGCTCATTGAACCAATCCATGACAGAAGAATAGGGGCGGCCGGGCACAGACAAATCAAAGGTGGGTTGCGAGGCCATGGACGAACCGTGCACAAAGAAAATGGTGCCTGCATAAGGCACTTTGGGCGAAGCTTTTTTCTGCCAAAGAAAAAGATTGATATCCCCTTTTTTTGTCCAATGCTCCAAACCACCAGACCAAGTCACGTTGCTCATGAAAACTCCTGTTGCTAAATCACCATTTAAGTTGCCAGTAGCATAACTTGGGTCTTCGGATTTGACAGCCTCCAAAACCCCAAGAGAGGGCTAAGCCGCCGCCTTGTCGTGCCAGAAAGTACAAAACATCGTGAAAAAATTTCCAAACCCACGCTGGGTTGTGAAATTCAATTGAATTGATTCAGCTAGAAATCAAAGATGCGAGCTCATAAGGCGATTGAATTTGGGCATGTGCTTGCCACTTTTCAACATCACCCTGAGCCCCTAAATAGCCATAGGTAGCCGCCACCGTTTTCATATGGGCAGCATGACCCGCCACAATGTCGCGCTCATCATCGCCCACATAAATGCATGCACTTGGGTCTAAGCCCAACCGCCTTGCCGCTTCCAGCAAAGGTTCTGGATGAGGCTTGGCATGAGGTGTGGTGTCGCCGCAAATGAGGACGGCCGAAGATTTAAAGAGCGGCATGGCCTGCGTAAGCGGTTCTGCAAATCGTTTGGACTTGTTGGTGACAACACCCCATGGTAATTTGGCGGCGACCAGTGCAGCAATCATTTGCGCTACGCCTTCAAATGCAAACGTTCTTTCGGTCATACAAGATTCGTAATTGCGAAAGAACTCTTCTTTCATGGCGTCGTAGTCGGGATGCTCGGGCGTGAAACCAAACGCCAAGGCAATCATGCCGCGGGCACCTGCGCCGGCCATGGGCCGGTAATGCAGCAGCGGCAAGGAAGGCATGCCGCGGTCCACCCGCATCTTATCGACGGCCGCCCCTAAGTCCGGCGCACTGTCAATGAGCGTGCCGTCAAGGTCAAACAAGACAGCCTGAATGTTTTCAAACTTCATAGGGGGTGGCCTTACAGTTTCAGTTTGCCAATGGCTTTTGGGTGGCCATCAAATAATTCACATCGGTGTCATTGTTCATTGCATAAACGCGTGTGAAAGGGTTGTAAGTCATGCCCTTCATCTGGTTTAACTCAAGACCGCCAGCGCGCACCCAATCAGCCAACTCACTGGGTTTGATCAAACGCGCATATTCGTGAGTGCCTTTGGGCAATAAATTGAGCACGTACTCAGCGCCAACAATTGCAAACAAGAACGATTTTGGACTGCGATTCAGGGTCGAAAAGAACACCCAGCCACCTGGCTTCACCAATTGCGAGCAAGCCTTGACCACAGCGGCGGGGTCGGGCACATGCTCCAACATTTCCATGCAAGTGACCACATCAAATTGCCCCGCTTGTTGTGCTGCCAAGTTTTCTGCGCTGATTTCTTGGTACTGCACACCTTGCGTACCCGCTTCAATGGCATGCAACTGCGCCACCTTCAATGACTTCACAGCCAGGTCAATGCCTAAGACTTGTGCGCCTTGTCTGGCCATGGCATCGGACAAGATGCCGCCACCGCAACCGATGTCAACCACTTTCTTCCCTGGCAGTTGCACCAGCGTTTGAATCCAATTCAATCGCAAAGGATTGATTTGGTGCAAGGGCCTGAATTCACTCTCGGTGTCCCACCAACGGTGCGCCAAGTCAGAAAATTTGGCCAATTCGGCAGGATCCACATTGGCTGAAGAAAATTGGGAAGGGTTAGTTTGTGAGTTCATAGATGGCATTGTGTCTGAAAGTAAAAAAGCCTCCCGAAGGAGGCTTTTTCGAATCAACCAAGGCTTGATTTAATTCAAGCTTGCTGTTGATCAGTTGGGGCGTGTGCCCACAACTTCGATTTCCACGCGGCGGTTCTTAGAACGGCCAGCATCTGTTTTGTTGTCAGCAACGGGTTGTTTTTCGCCCTTACCTTCGGTGTAAACGCGGTTTTTCTCAATGCCCTTGGTGATCAAGTAGGCTTTGACAGCGTCGGCACGCTTCACAGACAACTTTTGGTTGTAAGCATCAGAACCAGCAGAGTCAGTGTGACCCACAGCAATGATCACTTCCAAGTTGATGGCTTTCACTTTGCCAGCCAGGTCGTCCAATTTGGCTTTGCCGTCAGCTTTCAACACTGATTTGTCAAAGTCAAAGAAGGTGTCGGCAGCGTAAGTTACTTTAGTGGCTGCAGCTGGTGGAGGTGCTGGGCGAGCAGCTGGGGCAGCAGCTCTTGGAGCTGGTGCTGGTGCGGGAGCAGCAACTCTAGGTGCTGGTGCTGGTGCTGGTGCTGGTGCTGCAGCTTTAGGAGCAACAATGGCGCCATCGCAACCAGCAGCAGCTGTAGCAGGGGTCCAGGTAGCGCCGCGCCAGCACAGCTCGTTGGTGCCATTTTTCCAGGCTTGGCCTGTGCCATTGCGCCAGTTGTCTACGGTTTGCGCGCTTGCTGCAGTTGCCAAGGCAGCTGAAGCCAACACCATTGCCACTTTGATGAATTTTTTCATGGTTCTCCTCATGGGGATAAATACCGCAGACATCCTGCGAAAAAAGAGACGCTTTGAATGACCATCACCCAAAACGTTGAAATCATTGTGCCATAGCTAAAGGCCATTTCCCCAATTTGGTGAAATCAGCATGATCAGGGTCAATTCAAAGCCAAGCATGTGTTGCAAATCAACGACACTCTTTGGACCTAAAATGACAGTCTTTCACCCAGTGCGCCTGACCCCTCATGACCCAGTTTGCCAAAGAAACCCTTCCTATTAGTCTAGAAGAGGA
>JBIIJK010000139.1:0-2758 GCA_044233865.1 Limnohabitans sp. | reverse complement strand
GGTATCAGCCACATTCAAGACGAGTCCGACAAATCAGGCATGCGCTTGGTCATTGAACTCAAGCGCGGTGAAGTGCCTGAAGTGGTGCTCAACAACCTGTACAAACAGACCCAGTTGCAAGACACCTTCGGCATCAACATGGTGGCCCTCATTGACGGCCAACCCAAGTTGTGTAACCTGAAAGACCTGATCAGCGTGTTCTTGCAACACCGCCGTGAAGTGGTCACTCGCCGCACCGTTTTTACCTTGCGCAAAGCGCGCGAACGTGGCCACGTGTTGGAAGGCTTGGCAGTGGCCATGGCCAACATCGACGAGTTCATTGCCATCATCCGCAATGCGCCTACGCCGCCAGTAGCCAAGGCCGAGTTGATGACCCGCAGCTGGGACTCCAAATTGGTTCGCGAGATGCTGACGCGCACACGCGCCGATGGTGGCGCTGTGAACGCTGACGACTATCGCCCCGATGGCTTGGAAAAAGAATTTGGCATGGGCAACGACGGCTTGTACCGCCTAAGCGAAACCCAAGCGCAAGAGATTTTGCAAATGCGTTTGCAACGCTTGACCGGACTCGAGCAAGACAAGATTGTGGTCGAGTACAAAGAAGTCATGTCTGAAATTGAAGACTTGCTTGACATCTTGGCCAAGCCCGAGCGCGTGTCCACCATCATTGGCACCGAGCTGGGCGAATTGCGCCAAGAATTTGGCCAAACCAAATTGGGTGCACGTCGCAGCTTCATTGAAAACAATGCGCAAGATTTGGCCACTGAAGACTTGATCACCCCCACCGACATGGTGGTCACGTTGTCGCACAGCGGTTACATCAAGAGCCAACCTTTGTCTGAATATCGGGCGCAAAAACGCGGCGGTCGCGGCAAACAAGCCACCGCCACCAAAGAAGACGATTGGATCGACCAGCTTTTCATTGCCAACACGCACGACTATATTTTGTGCTTCTCCAACCGCGGCCGTTTGTACTGGCTCAAAGTGTGGGAAGTGCCTGCAGGTTCACGCGGTTCGCGCGGCAGACCCATTGTCAACATGTTCCCCTTGCAAGAAGGCGAAAAGATCAATGTGGTCTTGCCTTTGACGGGCGACATGCGCAGCTTCCCAGCTGACCATTACGTGTTCATGGGCACCTCCATGGGCACCGTGAAGAAAACATCGCTGGATGAATTCAGCAATCCCCGCAAAGCCGGCATCATTGCTGTTGACCTTGATGAAGGCGACTTCCTCATTGGTGCAGCTCTCACCGATGGCAAACACGACGTGATGCTTTTCAGCGATGGCGGCAAAGCCGTTCGCTTTGATGAAAACGATGTGCGCCCCATGGGCCGCAATGCACGCGGTGTGCGCGGCATGATGCTGGACGAAACGCAAAGCGTGATTGCCATGTTGGTGGCCGAAGACGAACAACAAAGTGTTTTGACAGCCACAACCAACGGCTACGGCAAGCGCACCTCCATCACGGAATACACGCGCCATGGCCGTGGCACCAAAGGCATGATTGCCATCCAGCAATCTGAGCGAAATGGCAAAGTGGTGGCCGCCACTTTGGTTCGCGCCGAAGACGAGATCATGTTGATCACTGACACCGGTGTGTTGGTTCGCACGCGTGTTTCTGAAATCCGTGAACTGGGTCGCGCCACACAAGGCGTGACCTTGATCGGCTTGGACGATGGCGCCAAATTGTCTGGCTTGCAACGCATTGTGGAGAACGATGCCATCGTGCAAGATGAATCAGACGAGAACCTTGCCGATGATGAAGGCGGCGCAGCGGAAAGCGGCTCGACTGAATGACCAGACCCTACAACTTTTCTGCCGGCCCTGCCGCCATTCCCGATGCAGTCCTAATTCAAGCTGCCAGCGAAATGCTGGATTGGCATGGCAGTGGCATGGGCGTGATGGAAATGAGCCATCGCGGCAAAGAGTTCATGTCCATTTTCGAAGAAGCAGAAGCCGACCTTCGTGAGCTGCTGGCCGTTCCTGCCAACTTCAAAATCTTGTTCATGCAAGGTGGCGGTATTGCCGAAAATGCCATCGTGCCGTTGAATCTTTCGCAAGAAGGCGTGGTCGATTTTGTAGTCACTGGCAGCTGGAGCCAAAAATCTTACAAAGAAGCCGCGCAATTTTGCAAACCCCATTTGGCGGCCAGTGCTCAAGCCTCCAACTTTTCCAACATTCCGTCACCAGCGCAGTGGCAGTTGAGCTCTGACGCTAGCTATGTGCATGTTTGCACCAACGAAACCATCGATGGCGTGGAGTATCACAACTTGCCCGATCTCAAGGCGCTTGGAAGCCACGCGCCTTTGGTCATTGATTTTTCTTCGCACGTTGCATCGCGCAGCTTCGATTGGTCCAAGATTGGCGTGGCCTTTGGTGGTGCACAAAAGAATCTAGGTCCTGCGGGTCTTACCTTGGTGGTGGTCAGAGAAGATTTGCTTGGCAAAGCCATGAAGCATTGCCCAAGTGCCTTCAATTACAAAATGGTGGCCGACAACGGCTCCATGTACAACACGCCCCCCACCTATGCCATTTACATGGCGGGCTTGGTTTTTAAATGGCTCAAAGCACAATCTGAAAACGGCGTCACAGGCGTGGCCGCCATGGAACTGCGAAACACAGCCAAAGCAAAGTTGTTGTACGACTACTTAGACCAATCTCAGCTTTATGAAAATCGAGTTGAAAAATCTTTCCGCTCGAGAATGAACGTTCCTTTTTACCTGAAAGATGAATCGCGAAACGATGCATTTTTGGCTGG
>JBIIJK010000083.1:0-6693 GCA_044233865.1 Limnohabitans sp. | reverse complement strand
CGGTTCATCAACTCAGGGCTGCGCATGAGGGGAATGAAGGGTCCGCCAATGCGGCCGCGCGGGCCAGCCGCTATCTCGTCCATGACTCTTTTTTGGTCTGGCGACATTTGCGCTTCAGGGATGGCAGGCATTCGGTCGAGCGCAGCGGCTCCCAATTTCAAATCATTCATTTTTGACATTCAATTTAAAAACAATTTCACTTGATCGAGCAACACCTCGGGTGCTTCTTCAGGAATGTAATGGCCACATGGCAAGGCTTTGCCTTGAACATTGACAGCCACCTTAGACCACTCCTTCAGCGGCTCAAAACATTGGTGTACCACACCTTGTTCGCCCCAAAGAATCAACAAGGGTTGCTCCACAAAATTCTTGTCGTCCAAATCCAATTGGTCGTGAACCAAATCGATACCGGCCGAGGCTCGGTAGTCTTCACACAAGCCATGCGCTGCGCCTGGTAGTTCTATGCAGCGCACATACTCTGTCAGCGCTCTGGCATCAAAGGGCGCCAAGCCTGCGCTTCTGCGCCCAAGTACATCCCTGATGTATGCCGCTGGATCTGCCTCGATCAAGCGCTCAGGCATAGGCGCCGGTTGAATGAGAAAGAACCAATGCCAATAAGAACGTGCAAACTGGTTGGATGTTTTTTGGTACATGGCCAAGGTGGGCGCAATGTCTAACAGCACCAACCGCTTGACAGCCTTTGGATGATCCAAGGCCAAGCGGTGGGCCACTCTGGCACCGCGATCGTGCGCCAACACATCAAACTCAGCAAACCCGAAATGGCGCATGACTTCAATTTGATCCAAAGCCATGACGCGCTTTGAATAATTCAAATGATCTGGCGTGCCTTGAGGTTTAGACGAATCGCCGTAACCTCTCAGGTCGGTCAAGATCACAGTAAA
Organism: Limnohabitans sp.; assembly: GCA_044233865.1. Classification (GTDB taxonomy): domain Bacteria; phylum Pseudomonadota; class Gammaproteobacteria; order Burkholderiales; family Burkholderiaceae_C; genus Limnohabitans_A. The sequence goes on along the minus strand of JBIIJK010000083.1, from coordinate 5,791 downwards.
TGACTTGGCAAGTTGCTGCGCAACCCGGTGCCAAATGGCGTGAGTTTGGGGATGGCCATGAAGCAACAGCAAAGGCCGGCCAGAGCCGCCTTTGCGCGCCATGATTTTGACGCCGTTCACTTCAATCCAATGTGATTCGAAGTCTGGAAAAAGTGGGTTCATTAGTGGCTGATGCCAAATTCAAATGCGCTGGACTATTTGTAGTCAATCTTCATGGAGAACCCAGCATCTTTCATTGAATTGAGCAACTGCGTTTCTTGCGCCGCCGTCAATGAAATCAAAGGCGGCCGAACCACTTTCCAATCTTCTTTACCCGTGGTTTGCGCCACCGCTGTTTTCATGGCTGGAATCATGGGCAATGCAGAAAACAAAGAGCGCACCAAATCCAGACGCTGCTGCTGGGCATCTGCGTCCGAGTCGGTCCAATTGGCACAGAGCGAGGAAATGGCAGCGGGGTTGACGTTGGCCGTGGCACTGATGCAGCCTGCGCCGCCAGCGCGCATGGTGCGCATCAAAAAGTTTTCGCTGCCGGCAAACACTGAAAAACCTCTGGCCGAAAAGCGCTCAATCATGGAGGCCGTGTTGGACCATTGCCCGCCGCTGTCTTTGGCACCGGCAATCACGGGGCCGTACTTGTTGAGCAATTTTTCAATGAGTTCCATTGAAAAGCCAATTTGTGAAACAGGGGGGATGTGGTACAGATACACACGCAAACTGCTGTCGCCCACGCGCTCGATGAGTTCACTGAAAAAGGCGTACAAGCCATCGTCGCTGACGCCCTTGTAATAAAAAGGTGGCAACACCAGCACGTCTTTCACGCCTGCCCTTAAACAGGCCTGTGTAAGGCTGACCACATCGGGCAGCGCGCAGCCGCCTGTGCCGGGCATCATGCGGTGCGGGTCAATGCCTTGGGCCACCAGGTATTGCACCAAATCGGCGCGTTCGGCAAAAGACAAAGAATTGCCTTCGGAGTTGGTGCCAAATACGGCCAAACCCACGTTGCAATTCAGAAGCCACTGGCACTGGGCGGTTAGGAGTTCTTTGTGAACCGACAGATCTGGCCGAAAAGGCGTTAGAACGGGCGAAAGGACACCCTTCATTGCCAGGCTGGCAGTGCCGGCGCCGCTAGCTTGTGTCTTTGTTGCAGTCATAGTCAGAATCCTTATCGTTTTCGTATGATTTAAGTCATTTTAAACAGGCTAACCCATCTTAAGTCAGCTCAAATAAGGGGATACCCCTCTTGAAAAGCTTGCGCCCAAATGCAATGCTTGAAGATGACATTCATTTTCAAGGGAAACACATGAAACTCCTCAAATTAATCTGCTCATTCGCTGTGCTGGCCAGCTCCAGCCTGATGGCCCAAAACATCTCCATTGCCACGGGCGGCACAGGCGGCGTTTACTACCCCATGGGTGGCGGCTTGGCCAATGTGTTGTCAAAGCACGTGCCTGGCATGCAAGCCACCGCAGAAGTCACAGGCGGCTCTGTTGATAATTTGAACCTCATCGGTAGCGGCAAGCCCTACGTCGGTTTTTCAATGGTCGACGCAGCTTTAGATGCGGCCAAGGGCCAAGAAAAATTCAGGGGCCGCAAGGTTGATGTCAAAACCTTGTTGGTGCTGTACCCCAACCGCATGCACGTGGTGACCACGGAAGCCACTGGCATCAAAACCATGGCCGATTTGAAGGGCAAACGCATTTCTGCAGGCAGCGCCGGTAGCGCCACAGAAGTCATGGCCTTCCGCCTCATGGAAGCCGCCGGCATTGATCCCATGAAAGACGTCAACCGCGAGCGCTTGGGCGTGGCTGAATCAGCCAATGCCTTGAAGGACAAAAAAATTGACGCCTTCTTTTGGGTCGGTGGATTGCCTACAGCGGCCGTCACAGACTTGGCCAGCACCCCTGGCACCAAAATTCGCATGATTGACCACGCAGACGCAGTGGCCGCCATGAACAAAAAATGGGGTAACTTGTACTATGCAGACGTCATCCCGCAAAGCACTTACTCTGGCATGGGCGCCGACAACAAGATGGCATCCGTGGCCAACATCCTGATTGCCAATGCCAACATGCCCGATGACCAAGCCTACAAAATTGTGAAGGCCGTTTTTGACCATCAAAAAGATTTGATTGCTGTTCACCAAGAATATTCGAACGTGAAAATTGCTGCACAGAAAAATGCAGCAACATCCATTCCATTCCACCCTGGTGCAGAAAAGTACATCAAAGAAAAAGGTGGAAAGCTTGACTGATCAGTCGGCTGATACCCTCGACGCCGAAACCAGAAAGCGCGTCGAGGACCTGATTAAAGAAGAAGAAGGCGACGCCAATCAGTACAAAGGATTCTTGGGGGTGGCCCTCACTGTGGTGGCTGTCTTCATGTCCTTGTTTCACTTGTATGCGGCTTACGCCATTGTTCCCGCACATATCTTAAGGACCACCCATGTCACCATGGTGTTGGTCTTTATCTTTTTAACTTTCCCCATTGCGGCTCGCTTTAAAAACAGGCTCATGGCGTGGGACGTTGGCTTTGCCATGTTGGCTGTGGCCACGCTGGCCTATGCGGTCATGGGCGGCGATGATTTTTCTGATCGCAACACATTTCCCCTCACCATTGACATTGTGTTTGGCAGCATTTTAATTTTGCTCATCTTAGAAGCTCTGCGCAGAACAAATGGCTGGGTTTTGCTCACGGTCACAGTTTCGTTTTTGCTCTACGCCTTGTTTGGCAATTATTTACCCGCTCCCTGGACGCACAAAGGCTACGAGCTTTCGCGCTTGGTGGGCTTTATGTACATGACCTTAGAAGGCATCTTTGGCACCGCCGTTGATGTGTCTTCTACCCTCATTATTTTGTTCACCATCTTTGGTGCATTTTTGCAGTTCAGTGGCGCCGGCAAGTTCTTCATTGATTTCTCCTTCTCCATCATGGGCGGCAAAACGTCCAATGTTGGCAAGACCGTGGTGTTGTCGTCTTTCTTATTAGGCGGCCCTTCTGGCTCTGGTGTAGCCACCACCGTCACGGTGGGCGCTGTGGCGCACAACATGTTGGCCAAAGCCGGCTATGAAAAAAATGCAGCAGGCGGTTTGTTGGCAGCAGGTGGTTTGGGTGCCATCATTTCGCCACCCGTGTTGGGTGCCGCAGCTTTCCTCATTGCAGAGTTTTTAAAAATCTCTTACCTCGACGTGCTGCTGATGGCCGTCGTGCCAACCTTCTTGTTCTATTTGGGCTTGTACGTCATGGTCACCATTGACGCACGCAAATACAACATGAGCGAACAAAGGATAGAAAGCATTGAAAGTGCGTGGGTTTTAACCAAGCGGTATTGGTTCCATTTCTTCTCGCTCATCTCCATTGTGGTGTTCATGCTCATGGGCTTCTCGCCCAGCATGTCGGTGTTTTGGGCCACGGTGGCTTCGCTGTTCACAAGTTTCTTGCGCTCAGACTCGGCCATGATTTCGTACGATGCCTTCACTGGCAAAGCGCCATTTTGGCAAAGCCTCTACAAGTCCAGATTCACTGAGGCCCTGTCGGGTGGCTTCACGCAAGTGTTGTCCATTGCGGCTACTTGCGCGGGTGCGGGCCTCATTGTGGGCGTGGTAGTTTTAACGGGCTTGGGCTTAAAGTTCAGTTCCATCGTGCTTGACTACGCAGACGGCTCCTTGTTCTTAACCGCCTTGTTCACAGGCTTGGTGGTTTGGATTGTGGGCTTGGCCGTGCCTGTCACTGCGTCGTACATTATTTGCGCGGTCATTGCAGCGCCTGCCATGATCAAGTTGGGCGTACCCGACTATGCAGCGCACATGTTTATTTTCTACTACGCGGTGTTGTCTGAGGTGTCACCGCCCACGGCTTTGTCGCCCTTTGCGGCCGCTGCCATTTGCAAAGGCGATCCGTACAAAACAACTTTTCAAAGTTGGAAATATGTAGCACCGGCCATTTTGGTTCCGTTTATTTTTGTCCTTGACCCTGCCGGTGTGGCGCTGCTTTTAAACGGCAACATGAAAAACTTGGCCACGGCCAATTGGAACGACATTGGCTGGATCGTGTTCACGGCTTCAGCAGGCATTGTGTCCTTGGCGGGTGGTTTGCAAAACTGGTTTATTTTGAAAACAAATTTTGTTGAACGGTGGGTCTTAATTGCATCGGGCGTGGCCCTCACCTACCCCTCTAACCTTAGCGACATGGCCGGGTTTGCAGGTCTGGCTTCAGTCATCTTGGTGCAATGGTTAAGGCAATCTAAGCTCAAAGCAATTTAGATGGTTTTTTAGGAATTCGATTCGATGTCAAACAAAAAAGACCCCCAGACCGAGGGCATGTCAAAGGGCCTCACGCAATATGGCGATCCTGGGTTTTCACTCTTTTTGCGCAAAGCCTTTATCAAAGGTGCGGGCTACACGGACAGCGCATTAGACCGCCCCGTCATTGGCATTGCCAACACGGGCAGTGCCTACAACCCTTGCCACGGCAATGCCCCACAACTCATTGAAGCCATTGAGCGCGGCGTCATGTTGGCGGGTGGCTTGCCCATGGTGTTTCCCACCATGTCCATCCACGAAAGTTTTACCAAACCCAACAGCATGTTCTTGCGCAACCTCATGTCCATGGACACCGAAGAGTTGTTGCGGGCTCAGCCAATGGATGCTGTGGTTTTAATTGGCGGCTGCGATAAAACTGTGCCTGCACAACTCATGGGTGCAGCGTCTGCCGGACTGCCCACTGTGCAATTGATCACCGGCTCTATGCTGACGGGCTCACACCGCGGCGAGCGCGTGGGTGCCTGCACAGATTGCCGGCGCTATTGGGGCAAATTCAGAGCTGAAGAAATTGACCAAGCCGAAATTCACCAAGTCAACACACAATTGGTTGCAAGCGTAGGCACCTGCTCGGTCATGGGCACAGCCAGCACCATGGCCTGCATTGCAGAAGCCTTAGGCATGACCGTGCCTGGCGGCGCATCGCCACCCGCGGTTACAGCAGACCGCATTCGCGTTGCAGAAGAAAGTGGCCGCATTGCCGTTGAAATAGCCAGAAAAGGCTTGACCATCGACAAGGTGCTCACAGAAAAAGCATTTGAAAACGCCATGCGCGTGTTGTTGGCCATTGGCGGCTCTACCAATGCCATCATTCACCTGACTGCCATTGCTGGGCGCATGGGTTTTGAGATGGACTTGCAAGCCCTAGATCGCATGGGGCGCGACACACCTGTGTTGTTAGACCTTAAGCCATCGGGTCAGTTTTACATGGAAGATTTTCACCACGCGGGGGGGATGACCACCTTGTTGCGTGAACTCAAGCCTTTGTTGCACTTAGACGCACTCACCATTACCGGTCACACTTTGGGCGAGTGGATTGAGGCGGCTGGACCTGCATTTCCGCAAAATGTGGTCAAGACTCGTGCCAACCCCATTTACAAAGAAGGTGGCATTGCGGTTTTGAAGGGCAACTTAGCGCCGGGTGGTGCCATCATCAAACAGTCTGCAGCTAGCGCCAAACTGATGGAGCACGAAGGTCGTGCGGTGGTGTTTGAGAATTTGCAAGACATGGCCACGCGCATTGACTCGGAAGATTTGGATGTGACGGTGGACGACATTTTGGTTTTGAAGCACATTGGCCCGAAAGGCGCGGCCATGCCTGAAGCGGGCTACATGCCTATACCTAAAAAGCTAGCTAAGGCAGGTTGCAAAGACATCGTACGAATTTCAGATGGCCGCATGAGTGGCACTGCTTTTGGCACCATCGTGTTGCATGTCACACCAGAGTCTGCATTGGGTGGGCCGTTGGCTTATGT
>JBIIJK010000004.1:0-78257 GCA_044233865.1 Limnohabitans sp. | reverse complement strand
TGAACAAAGGAATTAAAACGCACATAGACCAAGCCATGTAGCCAAAGAAACTGGGCATCTTGATACCGCGGTCTTCAGCAATGGCTTTCACCATAAGGTTGGGCGCATTACCAATGTAACTGTTGGCACCCATAAACACAGCACCCGCAGAAATAGCAGCCAAGGTAGGGGCCAAAGTGGTCATCAATACCTGAGCATCACCCCCAGCCGTATTGAAAAATACCAAATAAGTGGGTGCATTGTCTAGGAAAGAGCTGAGCAAACCCGTGATCCAGAAATACATCATCACATTAGGCGAACCATCGGGGTTGGTGACAGCCGACACCACAGCACCAAACGGGCCATTGACGCCTGCTTTCAACATGGCAATGACTGGAATGATGGTGAGAAAAATGCCCGCAAACAATTTGGCCACTTCTTGCATTGGACCCCAACCAAATTGATTGTCGGCATGGACTTGTGTAGGAGTTAGCTTGAGAGACATGAGGATGATGAGCAAAAGCCCTGCATCGCGAGCCAAGCCTGGCAAGCCAACATCAGTGCCTGCCACATTGAAAGACACATCGGATTTCCAAAGACCGCTCATCAAGACCAAGGCCACCACACCAGCGAGCAGTACAAAATTGACTTTGCCATCAAAGCCGATTTGACGTGAATCGGGCGTTGGATCAACCGCCTGTATCTCTTCCCGCTTGTGGTAATACCAAGAATCCAAAACGAAAAATATGACCAGCAAGGAACCCATTAAAAAAAGCGATTGCGGAAAAAGATGTTGCAGAGTCCAGAAAAAATCAACGCCCTTTAAAAAACCCAAGAACAAAGGGGGATCGCCCAATGGGGTCAGTGAGCCCCCCGCGTTGGACACGATGAAGATAAAAAACACAACCACATGGGCCACATGCTTGCGGTTGTCGTTGGCCCTGATCAGTGGGCGAATCATGAGCATGGAAGCACCAGTGGTACCCATGAAGCTGGCCAAAAATGCGCCAATGGCAAGGATGGCGGTGTTCAGACCTGGGCTGCCATGCAAATTACCGCGAATGAAGATACCGCCAGACACAGTGTACAAAGCAGTCAAGAGCACGATGAATGGAATGTATTCTGCGAACAGCACGTGGACCAAATTCTCACCCGCCAGATTGGCGCCAAACATGACGGCAAAGGGGATGAAAAATGCCAAGGACCAAGCGGCCGCCACCTTGCCGTAATGGTGGTGCCAAAAATGCGGCGTTAAGAGTGGCATCAGGGCGATGCACAACAAAATACCGGCAAATGGAATGCCCCACACAGCGGTCAGTTGAGCGCCATCGAAATCTGCAGCAATGGCAGCACCCGGGACACTCAAGGAAACTAAAGAGATCAAACGCATGAGCCAATGAGAGAGTAAAGATTTCATGTCACAACACTTTCTTCAATAAATTCAATGGGCCATAGATCGACAAACCTTCAGGGACTTGGCGTAATTTCAAAAACTTGGGCAAGGTAAGCCAAATACTTCTCATCATCACACATTCCCTTGCCCGGAGAGTCAGACAATTTAGCCACAGGTTGATCGTTGCAGCGGGTCATTTTGATCACAATTTGAAGAGGCTCATAGCCCAAATCGTTGGTCAGATTGGTACCAATTCCAAAAGCCAGCATACAGCGGCCATTGAACTGTCTGAACAGCTCAATGGTCTTGGGTACCGTGAGACCGTCACTGAAAATGAGTGTTTTAGTCAGCGGGTCGACCCGGTGAGTACGGTAGTGAGCAAGCATGCGTTCGCCCCACATAAAGGGGTCACCACTGTCATGACGGGCACCGTCAAACAGCTTGCAAAAATACATGTCAAAGTCGCGCAGAAAGGCATTGAAGCCATAAACGTCGCTCAGAGCGATGCCCAAGTCGCCTCTGTATTCGCGGGCCCACGATTCAAAGCCAAAGACTTGACTGTCGCGCAGCCTAGGTCCCAAGGCTTGGCAGGCCTGCAAATATTCATGAGCCATGGTTCCCAAGGGTGTCAGGCCCAGCGTGTATGCAAAATACACATTGCTGGTACCCGCAAACTGACCCGCCTGGCCAGACCCCAAGCGCCCCGTCAAAACTCTTAGGACCTCTTCATGCCAAGCTCTTGAAAAACGGCGACGTGTGCCGTAGTCGGCAATCTTGAGTGCCTTTAAATCATCCGCCTGCAATTGCTTGATTTTGGTGTCCAGTCGTTGCCGGCCTTCCATCAAATCAGGGAGTCGCTGCGTATTTCTGAAATAAACTTCGTTGACGATGGCCAACACTGGAATTTCAAACAAGATGGTGTGAAGCCAAGGTCCTTGGATGATGATTTCAATTTCACCCGTCAAACTGGGTGTGACTTGGATGTATTTTTCGTTCAGTCGAAACAAACCCAAAAAATCTACAAAGTCACTTTTGACAAATCGCAAAGAACGAAGGTACGCCAATTCGTCTTCTTTGAAATGCAAACTACACAGTGATTTGATTTCGCTGCGAATTTCATCCACGTAAGGCGCTAGCTCCACACCAGGATTGCGACACCGAAATCGATATTCCACTTGTGCACCTGGAAACTGATGCAGCACCACCTGCATCATGGTGAACTTGTAGAGGTCTGTGTCCAGCAAACTGGTAATGATCATGTCAAAAGGGGCTTATTGATAGGGTTGACAGAAGTGTACGTGAAGCAAGTCAATATAGAGGCTAAGTGGTATCAGGATAAACGTGGTGATCAGGTTCATTTCAGTCCTGAATCACCCCGCCTGACAAGGTCATCACCTTATCCGCCATGCCAGTCAGGGTCTGGTTTTGCTCAGCAATTAAGAATGTATAACCCTGCGCCTTTAGCGCTACCAAAGCCCGCGCTATGGCCAGAACCAAAATGGGTGCAATGCCCTCACAAGGCTCATCCAAAATCAGCACATCGGCCTGCGTCATCAAGGTTCTGCCAATGGCCAACATTTGCTGCTCTCCCCCACTCATTTGTGAGGCGGGTCTTTCAAGCATGCTTGACAAGCTTGGAAACAATTCCAAAACTTCTTGTAACTGCAGACCAGGCTGTCCATGAGGCCTGTGTTTAGGCTGGTTGGGCGTGGCAATTTCTAAATTTTGACGAACTGTCAGAGCAGAAAATAGTCGGCGATCTTCAGGCACATAGCCCAAGCCCTTGAGGGATCGCTCGTGCGGCTTCAATGAATGCAAAGCTTGGCCTTGCCAAAGCAAGTTACCCGTCGACTGCGGCATCAGGCCCATGACGGCTTTAAGCAAGCTCGATTTTCCAGCACCATTCAAGCCTCGAATCAACAGCATGTGGCCTCGAGGTACAAGCAATGACACATTGAACAAGACTTGGGCTTGTCCATAACTGGCATTGAGGTTTTGAATCTCAAGCACGAACTGGCTCCTTGTTCAGCGAAAAGGATTGACCTAAATATCTTTCACGCACCACTTGATTGGCAGCCACTTCTTGCGGCGATCCTTGCGCCACCAGTTGACCATCGATCAAGACCAAAACACGATCGGCCACACCAAACACCGCGTCCATGTTGTGCTCGGTATACAAAACCGTCGCACCCAAATGGGCCATGCGTTTGACGCGCTCCATCATGTCGGTTCGCTCTTCAGGTGCAAGTCCCGCAGCGGGTTCATCGAGCAACATCAGACCCTGACTGGCGTCGGGCAACCCTGCCATGGCCATGGCCAATTCCAAACGTTTTTTGCCACCATACGAAAGACTTGCAGCAGGCGATCGAAGCATCTCTTCACCCAAATCGTTCAATCCGGCTTGTGATATCCAATGCCTTGCTTCATCAAGCAAACATTCATCCAAGAGGTCTCGCATTGAAACGCCACGCGAAGCCTGTAAGACCAATTGCAAATTTTGAAGGACTGTGAGCGCTTCAAACACTTGTGCCACTTGAAAAGTTCTGGCCACACCCAAGCGGGATCGCATCTCAACCGTTGACTGCTGCAAATCATGCCCACGCCACACAAGGCTTCCCGCTAGTGCTTTTTGTTGGCCCGCCAAACAAGCAAAGCAGGTTGACTTGCCCGCGCCATTGGGTCCGATCAGGGCCACACATTCACCAGCTTGTAGCTCAAAGCTCACGCCCCTGAGCGCTTGGACACCACCATAGTTTTGCCGCAGTCCATCGACTCTCAAGACGGTTTTCATAGGGCTCTACTACCAGTGTGTTTTTCAAATTTTCTGAGACCCAAAATTCCCTCGGGTGCAAAGACCATCAACAGCATGATGAGCAGGCCCAAACTGCCTCTCCAATATTCGAAGTGACGCCCTATTTCTGAGCCCACTCCCACCAAAAATAGACTGCCTGCAAATGCACCCCAAAGCTGATGCACCCCACCCAATAAAACAACCATCAGGGCATCTACTGAATTGGAAACAGACGCCACAGCAGGGAAGACAGCGCCTTTGCTCATGGCCCACAAAGCACCCGACAAACCCGCCAAGCCAGCGCTCATTAAAAATACACGCTGGTTCAAGTTGGCGACATTCAGTGCGCTGGCTTGCGCCCTTTGAGGCGCATCGCGCCCAGCCTGCAAGGCTGCTCCAAAACTAGATTGAATCAGTCGAGAGAATCCGAACAAAGTCACAAAGCACAACAAAATAAGAACAACTTGAAAAATCCAACGCGACATGCTGTCAAAAAATTGCAAGCCAATCAAACCGTTGTCGCCTCCCGTGAAGGACACCCATTGACTGGCAGTGGCCCACACCATTTGGGCAAAGGCCAATGACAACATGGCCAAATAAACGCCCGTACTGCGCTTAAGTAATTTACCCATGCAAAGCGCCGCTAAGAAAGCAGCCATCACACCCACCAAGGCGGCCATGATCGCATTGAAGTGCCAATGCAAATGACTTAATGCCGCAGCATATGCACCAAGGCCAAAATAAGCTGCATGGCCAAAACTGACCCATCCTGACAAGGCCATCATCCACTGCAAACTCAAACCAAAGAGCATCATGATGAGCACATTTTCCAAGACACTTTGCGTGTATTCACCAGCAGTGAGCAGGACGATGCCGCTAGCGGCCAATACCATCCAGCCTATCCATTTGAAAAATTGATTGTCACCACCCAATTGAAATGGCGTGACCTTTTCGCGGGGCGCCGCACCTGGCAGTTCTCCCATCAAGCCTTGGGGCCTGACCGCCAGCACCAAGGCCATGGTTAAAAACACCAAGACCAAAGTGGCCTGCGGAAAAAAGTGTATGCCAAAAGCATGCACACAGCCAATCAAGATGGCTGCAAAAAAAGCGCCAGCAATGCTGCCCAGACCGCCCATCACCACCACCACAAAAGTCTCGACCACCATTTGCAAGTCCATTTGCAAATTAGCAGGTTCTCTTGGCAATTGCAAAGCACCTGCCAAACCTGCAAGGCCACAACCCAAAACCACCACACTCAAAAGAAGCGGTGCTGGATTAACACCCAAGGCATCCAGCATATCTCTGTCTTGGGTGGCAGCACGAACGCGCTGTCCCCACTTGGTTTGAGTGAGCAGGAGATGCAACGCACCCCACACAACAGGACCCAAACAGAGCGTCACAATTTGCCATTGAGGAAAGAAATCTTCGCCCACTTGAACAGCACCCTTTAGACCCGGAAAACGCGGTGCAAAAACTTCACCAGGCCCCAAAGCCCAAAGCAAAACGTCGTGAATGACCAAACTCAAACCAAAGGTGGCCACCAAGGGATATAGCGGTGGCGAATGGCGCAATGGCCGAAACAAGAAAACTTCTGTGAAGCCGCCTAACAATGCAGCCGAAGCTGCACCCAACAACATGGCCAACAGGTAAGTAATGCCATGCTCAGACCAAGCAGGCAGCCATTGGGTGACTAAGGTGCCAGCGACCAATGCGCCCAGCATGTAAAAACTGCCATGCGCAAAATTGACAATCCGGGTGACGCCAAATACCAGCGTCAAACCCGCAGCCATGATAAAAAGTGTGCTTGCGTGGCTTAAGCCATTCAAACACTGAATGACCCAAAAACTCATTCAATCCAATGCGTGAAGGTACTGGCGTCGACGCGCGTGGTCTTGAACGTATTGACCAGTGCAGCCTCATCGGCGTAGCCCAATGACATACCGCACACCATCATTTCGTTTTCACCCGCACCCACATGTTTGTAAATGATTTTTGAAAAATTATTCCAAGCAGCTTGCGGGCAAGTGTGCAAGCCACGGGCTCTTGCTGCCACCATCACGTTTTGCAAGAACATGCCGTAATCAAGCAAACTGCCGCGGCCCATGACTTTGTCTAAAGTGAAGATCAGGCCTACGGGTGCACCGAAAAATCGGAAGTTTTGTTGGCTCTGCAAATGCATTTTTTCTTTGTCGCCCTTGCCTATTCCCAGCACACCGTACAAACCAAAGCCACACTCACGGCGTCTGTCGATATAGGGGCTCACCCACTTGCTTGGGTAGTAATCGTATTCTTCTGCATGCTCAGCGGCCAATGCAGGATTGGCAGCCATGGCGTTGTGTGCTTCACAAACTTCGCTTACCAATCTATCTTTGGCAGCGTCCTGCAACACATAAACTTTCCAAGGTTGCGTATTGGTTCCGCTAGGAGAACGCGCGGCTACTTGCAACAAATCCTCCAACACAGCCTTCTCCACCGGTTTGTTCAAATATGCTCGTGTAGAAAATCGGCTCAAGATGGCCGCATCCACGCTGTCAGGGTCAGAGATGACCGTGCTCACTTGGGTTGTTGTCAGTTCTTTCATGAGAGTTGCTCCAGGACTTTGATAAATGATTCAGAAAGGGCTTGCGGTCTGCGAGTTTGTTTGTCCACATAGACGTGAACAAAGTGCCCGCGGGCCGCAGTGAGTGGCGCATCTTTTGCAAACAAGCCCACTTCGTATTTCACGCTAGATGTGCCGCGATGCGCCACCCTAATGCCAGCCTCGATGATCTGGGGAAATGCCAGCGGTGCAAAATAATTGCACTGCGTTTCTACCACCAAACCAATGGTTTCACCTTGGTGAATGTCCAACACGCCCTGCTCAATCAGGTGCGCATTGACCGCCGTGTCAAACCAACTGTAGTAAACAACATTGTTCACATGGCCATACACGTCGTTGTCCATCCACCGGGTAGTGATGGGGCGAAAAGCGCGGTAGTCACTTCGGGGCTTCGCTTGCGGTTTGGTACTGTCCATTTTGGAATTGTGTGATGCTTTGTCAGAAGCCTCGATTTTGCCAGTGAAGCCAGTGCAAATGCGCCAAGCGCCATGTGTTCATTTGCACCGCCACGGTCGTCTCTAAGTCATGGCCATAGCCACCCCCCATGCAAATGATCATGGGTATTTTTTTGTCACGAGCGCAATCAAACACCCTTTGATCTCTGGCCACCATGCCCGCCTCCGTCAGTTTGAGCCTGCCAAGCCGGTCTCCCTCATGGACGTCTGCACCTGCCAAATAGATTAAAAAGTCGGGCGAAAAGCGATTCGATGCCTGCTCAAGGGCTTGATCCAAAGCCTCTAAGTAAGCTGAGTCTGAACAACCATCAGGCAAACCCACATCCAGGTCGCTGCTGACTTTTCTGAAGGGAAAGTTCTTTTCGCCATGCAGAGACAAGGTAAAAACACTGGAATCTGAGGCAAAGATACTGGCTGTGCCATTGCCTTGGTGGACATCCAAATCGACCACCATGACCTTGAGAGTTTGTTTTGAAACCCGAAATTGCTCCATCTGGAGCACCCTGGCCGCTACGGCAATGTCGTTGAAAACACAAAATCCACCCCCTTGCGCCGCACTGGCATGGTGTGTGCCACCAGCCAAGTTGCCCGCAATGCCCTCTTTCATGGCCACCCTGGCTGCGGCCACAGAAGCGCCCACCGATCGAAGCGACCGCTCTGCCATGGCCGGCGTCCAAGGAAAGCCAATCTCCCTTTGGGCTTGCGGACTCAGACTTCCCGATTTAACAGCCTGAACGTATTCAGGGGAATGCGCCAAGGCTAACTCGCCGTCCGAGGCTGCGGGCGCCTCCAGCATTTGCACCTCTTGAATGGCAGCGGCCATTTTGTTGCGCAGCATGCTGTACTTGGCCATGGGAAAGCGATGTCCCTCTGGCAAAGGCAAAACAAAGTGGTCGGAGTAGAAAGCTTTCATGGCTGAATTGTGACCTTTTCGCATGGATTCAATTTCTAGAACGCCGACTCTAAAATGCTGCATTGCAACAAAAACCCCTTGTAATTGGTTTCAGGGCCCCTAAAATCCAACCCATGCTGCACTGCAACAAGATGTTAGGCCAAGCAACAAGCAAAGCCGGTTCAGAGCAGTCCCTTGAGACTTTTAGACTTTTAACTTTTTTAAATTAACGGAGAAATCATGATGACTACAGAACAAATCGTTGCTTCACACAAAGCCAATGTCGAAACCCTTTTCGGTTTGACATCCAAAGCCTTCGAAGGCATGGAAAAATTGGTCGAGTTGAACTTGACAGCCACTAAAGCTGCCTTGAGCGAGTCAGCTCACAGCACCAAAGCTGCATTGAGCGTGAAAGACGCTCAAGAATTGATGGCTTTGCAAGCCAACCTGTTCCAGCCATTGGCTGAGAAAACAGCTGCTTACAGCCGTCACCTCTATGACATCGCTTCTGGCACTTCTAACGAATTCACAAAAGCTTTGGAAGCCCAAACAGCTGCTGCGCAAAAGCAGTTCGCTAACTTGGTTGACTCTACAACTTCAAACGCTCCTGCTGGCTCTGAGACAGCTGTTGCCATGATGAAAAGCGCCGTAAATGCCGCTAACAATGCTTACGAATCAGTGCAAAAAGCTGTGAAGCAAGCCACTGACATGGCTGAAGCCAACATGGCTGCTGTGACCAACACAGCTGTTGCAACTGCTAAGACAGCTGCCAAAAAGCGTTAATCAACGTGCTCTGAAAAAGGCCTGATTCGCTCTGGCCTTTCTCTGACAAAAAAGCCGGTTTCAAAACCGGCTTTTTTGTTTCTGACTTTCAAGCCCTTTTCAAGGCTTCGCGGCATAGCCACTCAAGATTTGTTTTAGCTTTGGCATGGCTTTGAGCATCGCCTCCCTGCCCGCCTCGATGGACTTGCGCCTTGCCGCAAAGTCAGCACTCTTCACACCCATCAATGCTGGTTTGACCACCACATCGGCATCTTTCAACAAAACAGTGTTCAAACTTTTGCCCATGATGTTGAAGGTCTGCATCAATATTTGAAACGTATCCGATGCGGGGCTGCCTTCGGGGTCAGTGGAAATATCAACGGCAATGATCACATTGGCACCCATTTCACGCGCCTGCCGAACTGGAACCGGTGCAACCAAGCCACCATCCACATACTCTCTGACTCCAATTTTTACGGGTTGAAACACAGCAGGCACTGCGCTTGAGGCCCTCACAGCTGAGCCGGTGTTGCCTCTTTGAAACAGCATGGGTTCGCCGTTGTGCAGGTCAGTGGCCACAATGCCCAAGGGTATTTTCATTTGCTCAATCAAGCGCCCGCCCACTTGTGTATTCACGTAGCGCGCCAAGGCTTCGCCTCTTAGCGCGCCCCGATTCAGAATGGGCATCATCCAATCCGTAATTTCCGCTTCTTCCATGGTCTCGGCCACACGCCTGAGTTGGGTGCTGTTTTTGCCACTGGCATACAAAGCGGCGACCAAACTGCCAGCGGACGTACCGACAACCAAGTCGGGTTGAATGCCAGCCTCCTCCAAAACTTGTATCACTCCCACATGTGCAAATCCTCGGGCAGCACCGCTTCCCAACGCCAAACCCAAATTCAAAACTTTTAGAGGTACAACAGGTTCAATCAAGATGGGGACGGCAGGCGGTGTGCCTGTCGAAGTTGACTCAATAGCACCAGGCGTTTTGACAACATTTGCATCTGGCGCTTTGACACTGGCACAGCCTGTCAAAACAATTACACCGATCAAACTCATGCGGCACGCAATCAGCTTGAGCACATCTGGCCAAACAGGAATTGGCCCTGAGGCCCATGACTTCACTTGCATAATGTCGAATCTAATTTTGAAATACATTGGTTTTAATGGAACACCTTCAACAAACAACTTTGCAGCCTTGGCCAAAGTGGTTCATTGCGATGGGCGCCTTCATGGCAGCCCTGTCGGTCATTGCGTCAGCTTACGCTTCGCATGGCAACAGTTTAATCGGCAGTTCACCCGCCATGGTCCAAGCGAGCTTGAACTTGCTGCAATTTCATTCAATTGGTCTTATTTTGGTGGGCATCTTGGGACAATCTAGGCCAAGTGAAAAACGCCTGCTGGCAGCAGGCGTTTTGTTCTTGCTAGGTTGCTTGATGTTTTCGATCAACATTCTGACGCGCGCATGGTATGACGTCCAAACTTTCAGAAGCTTGGTGCCATGGGGTGGCACCTGTTTCATTCTAGGATGGTTGGCATTTGCCTTGGCATATGTTCGCAAAAGCCCGCAAACTGGCCCACAACTTAAGCCGCCACCGGCGTCCGAATCAGGTGATCAAACGCACTGAGTGCCGCTTTGGCACCGTCGCCAGCTGCAATCACAATTTGTTTGAATGGCACCGTGGTGCAATCGCCCGCGGCAAACACGCCGGGCACATTGGTGTGACCTTTGGCATCGACCACAATTTCACCAAACTTAGACAGCGCTACGGTGTCCTTTAAGAACTCGGTGTTGGGAATCAAGCCAATTTGCACAAACACACCTTCCAAGGCAATGTGCTGCTCTTGGCCTGACACACGATCCTTAAAGCCAATGCCATTGACCACGCTGCCGTCACCTGTAATTTCGGTGGTCTGAGCGTTGGTGTGCACTGTCACGTTGGGCAGGCTTTTCAGCTTGTTGACCAACACGGCATCCGCTTTGAGCTGGTCGGCAAATTCAATCACGGTGACATGCGCCACGATGCCTGCCAAATCGATGGCGGCTTCAATGCCAGAATTACCACCGCCAATGACGGCAGTGCGTTTGCCTTTGAACAAAGGACCATCGCAATGCGGGCAATAGGCCACGCCTTTGTTTTTGTATTCTTGCTCGCCGGGCACATTGACATTGCGCCATCTGGCGCCGGTCGACAAAATAACCGTACGGGCTTTCAAGACGCCCCCATTTTCCATTTGCACTTGAATCAGACCACCCTCTTCTTCAGCCGGAATAATTTTTGCTGCGCGCTGCAAATTCATGATGTCAGCACCATAGTGACGCACTTGGGCTTCCATGTCTGCGCCGAATTTAGGACCATCCGTTTCCAAGACGGAAATGTAGTTTTCAATGGCCATGGTGTCGTTCACCTGACCACCAAACCGTTCTGCTGCTACACCCACGCGAATGCCTTTGCGTGCGGCATAAACGGCGGCTGCAGCGCCAGCAGGACCACCGCCCACGATCAGCACATCGAAGTTTTCTTTGGCATTGAGTTTGGCGGCTTCGCGGTCGGCAGAACCCGTGTCAATTTTGGCCACAATTTCTTCCACCAACATGCGGCCTGAACCAAACACCCTGCCATTCAAAAACACCATGGGTACGGCCATGATTTCCCGCTCGGTCACTTCTTGCTGGAAGGCGCCGCCTTCAATGACCACGGTCTTTACTTTGGGATTGAAAATGGCCATGAGCGACAAAGCCTGAACCACGTCAGGGCAGTTGTGGCATGACAATGACATGTAGACCTCAAAGTTGAAATCGCCATCGAGCGCCTTAATGGCGTCAATCACGTCAGCTTCTACTTTAGGGGGATGACCTCCGGTCCACAACAAAGCCAACACCAAAGATGTGAACTCATGTCCCAGTGGCAAGCCAGCAAAACGAACGCCTTGCGTTTCACCTTCGCGGACCACTACAAATGATGGCGTGCGCGCATCTGTACCCGATGTATCCAAACTCACCTTGTCTGACAAACCCACAATGGTTTCGAGCAAGGCGCGCATGTCCACCCCGGTCTCGCTGTCGTCCAATGTGGCAATCAAGCGGATGGGGTTTCTCAGCATGCCCAAGTAGGTTTGTAATTGCGATTTGAGGGTGTCGTCTAACATGGTATTTTTTCCTAATGCAATTTCAAATTCAAGTCGGTGCGCTGCACAGGCTTACTGTCAACGCCCTGAGATTCAGGGCGTTGAACTTTTCACTGATATGTCCTAAATTAGATCTTGCCGACCAAGTCGAGTGAAGGTGTCAAAGTCTTAGCGCCTTCTTTCCACTTAGCAGGGCAAACTTGACCAGGGTTGGCTGCTGTGTACTGTGCGGCAGTCAACTTGCGAAGTGTTTCAGAAACGTCACGGGCGATTTCGTTAGAGTGCACTTCCATGGTCTTGATGGTGCCTTCTGGGTTGATGATGAAGGTACCGCGCAAAGCCAAGCCTTCTTCAGCAATGTGCACGCCAAACGCGTTGGTGAGGGTGTGTGTCGGGTCGCCCACCAATGGGAACTTGGCTTTGCCCACGGCAGGTGAAGTCTCGTGCCACACTTTGTGTGAAAAGTGAGTGTCTGTGGTCACGATGTAGACCTCGGCACCGGCCTTTTGGAAAGCCGGGTAGTTGTCAGCAGCGTCTTCAATTTCTGTGGGGCAATTGAAGGTGAACGCAGCTGGCATGAAGATCAAAACAGACCACTTGCCCTTAAGGCTGGCGTCTGAAACTTCAATGAACTTGCCGTTGTGGAAAGCTTGGGTTTTGAAGGGCTGAACTTGCGTGTTGATAAGTGTCATGGTGTTACCTTGAGGATGGTTTTAAAAAAATGTTGAATGAGAAAACTCATTGAGGCCTATCGTAAACCCTAATAGCGACAACCCTGATTGGGATTACTTATGAGTGCGATAGTTTTCATTTGAATCCCCATTGCATAATTGACGTTAACGTAACGTCAACTCATCAAGGGGAATTCATGGACATCCAAGGCAAGGTTTTCATTGTGACGGGCGGCGCATCGGGTCTAGGCGAAGGCACAGCCCGCATGTTGGCAGCCCATGGCGGCAAAGTGGTCATTGCGGACATGCAAGCCGAAAAAGGCGAGGCCATCGCCAAAGAATTGGGCGGTGCTTTCGTCAAGTGCGACGTTAGCAACGAAGCCGACGGTCAAGCTGTGGTTGCCAAGGCTGTGTCGCTTGGCAAATTGGTCGGCTTGGTGAATTGTGCTGGTATTGCCCCTGCCGAAAAAACAGTGGGTAAAAATGGCGCGCATTCACTGGCGGTATTTAGCAAAACCATCACCGTCAATTTGATTGGCAGCTTCAACATGATTCGATTGGCCTCTGAGGCCATGTGCAAAAACGAACCTGAAGCCACAGACGAACGCGGTGTGATGATTTCCACAGCCTCAGTGGCGGCCTACGATGGTCAAATTGGGCAGGCGGCTTATGCAGCGTCTAAAGGCGGCGTGGTGGGCATGACCTTGCCCATTGCGCGCGATTTAGCACGCAACGGCATTCGCAACATGACCATTGCACCTGGCATTTTTGGCACGCCGATGGTGTTTGGCATGCCTCAAGAAGTACAAGACGCATTGGCAGCGGCTGTGCCCTTTCCTAGCCGTCTAGGCACACCCCATGATTACGCCAAGTTGGTGAAACACATTTTGGAAAATGACATGCTCAATGGTGAAGTGATTCGTTTGGATGGTGCCATTCGATTAGCCCCCAAGTAAGCACTCAGATCAATACGTTTGACCCAGCTGGCCCAAGATGGCTGGGTTTTCCAAGGTGCTGATGTCTTGCGTAATTTCCTCGCCTTTGGCCAAGCTGCGCAGCAAGCGGCGCATGATTTTGCCGGAGCGAGTCTTGGGCAAGTTCTCGCCAAAGCGAATGTCCTTGGGCTTGGCAATCGGGCCAATTTCTTTGGCAATGTGATCGCGCAATTGTTTGGCAATGGCCTTGCCTTCGTCGCCTGTGGGCAAGGGGCGCTTGAGCACCACAAACGCACAGATGGCTTCGCCTGTGGTTTCATCGGGACGACCCACCACAGCCGCTTCGGCCACCAACTCGGTGCAACTGACCAAGGCCGATTCAATTTCCATGGTGCCCATTCGGTGACCTGACACATTCAACACGTCGTCAATGCGACCTGTGATGGTGAAGTAACCAGACTCAGCATCGCGAATGGCACCATCGCCAGCCAGGTAATACTTGCCTTGAAAGTCGGCTGGGTAGTAGCTTTTTACAAAGCGATCGGGGTCACCCCAAATGGTGCGAATCATGGATGGCCATGGACGCTTGACCACCAGAATACCGCCTTGGCCATTGGGCATGTCTTTGCCCGTTTCGTCCACGATGGCGGCTTGAATGCCAGGGAAAGGCAGTGTGCAAGAACCAGGCACCATGGGCGTCACACCAGGCAGTGGCGTGATCATGTGGCCACCGGTTTCGGTTTGCCAGAAGGTGTCGACAATGGGGCAATTGCCGCCGCCCACATGCTTGTGGTACCACTCCCATGCAGCGGGGTTAATGGGTTCGCCCACAGAACCTAACAAGCGCAAGCTGCTCAATTTGTAACTCTTTGGATGCACGGTATCGTTGGCTTCAGCAGCCTTGATCAAAGAGCGAATGGCGGTGGGCGCGGTGTAAAAAATAGAGACCTTGTGGTCTTGAATCATTTTCCAGAAACGACCAGCGTCAGGGTAAGTAGGCACGCCCTCAAATACAATTTCTGTGCCGCCCAAAGCCAAGGGGCCATAGCTGATGTAGGTGTGGCCTGTGACCCAACCGATGTCTGCGGTGCACCAAAACACATCGTCTTGTTTCAAGTCGAAGGTCCACTTGGTGGTGAGGGCCGCGTGCAGCAGGTAGCCGCCTGTAGAGTGCTGAACACCTTTGGGCTTGCCTGTTGAGCCAGAGGTATAGAGCAAGAACAAGGGATGCTCAGCACCCACCCATTCTGGTTCGCAGGTAGAGGCTTGCTTGGCAACCAAGTCGTGCATCCAAGTGTCTCGACCAGCCGTCATGGCCACATCGGCGCCGCTGCGTTTCACCACCAAAACGTTTTGAATGCTGTTGCAACCGCCCAATGCAATGGCATCGTCGACAATGGATTTCAAAGGCAATTGTTTGCCACCGCGAATTTGGTGGTCGGCCGTGATCACAGCTTTGGCGCCCGTGTCTTCAATGCGATCACGCAATGACTGGGCTGAGAAACCACCGAACACCACGGAGTGTGTGGCGCCAATGCGGGCACAAGCTTGCATGGCCGCCACGCCATCAATTGACATGGAGATGTAAATGACAACGCGGTCGCCTTTTTGAATGCCGATGGATTTGAGTCCATTGGCAATTTGGCAGGTTTTAGCCAGCAATTCGCTGTATGTAATGCGTGTGATTTCACCGCCGTCGGCTTCAAAAATGAGGGCGGTTTTATTGCCTAGGCCTTTTTCCACATTGCGGTCTAGACAGTTGTAAGAGGCATTCAGGGTGCCGTCTTCGAACCATTTGAAGAAAGGCGCTTTGGATTCATCCAAAACCTTGGTGAAAGGCGTTTTCCAAGAAATAAACTCTTTGGCTAGCCGAGCCCAGTAGCCTTCGTAATCTGTTTCAGCCTCTTTACAAAGGGCTTGGTAAGCAGGCATGCCTGAGATGTGGGCATTTTTAACGAAGTCAGCACTGGGCTGGTAAAGGGTGGCGCTCATTCTGTGTCTCCTTAGGAATTTATTCGAATTACTGGTGCTGAATGTCGTGCTTGGCTCTTACAAAGCCCTGACTGACAGTATTCTTTCATATCTTGTTAAATCCGACACATTTCGGCAAATGTACGGCTTTAAAATCACCCAAACTCCTCCAAAGATCAACCATGGCTTCCAATCCCCAACCCCATCCCAAAAAAACGGACCTCCGCCCCCTGCCCAAGCTGATTTTTGCCAGCCGGTGGCTGCAACTTCCCCTTTACCTCGGCTTAATTTTGGCGCAAGCTGTTTATGTATTCCATTTTTGGGTGGAGCTGGTGCATCTTTTAGAGGCTGTTTTTGGCAGCCAAACTGCCTTACAAGCTTTGATCAATGGCATTGGTTACAAAGTTGATGCCCCCATCACTCAATTGAATGAGACCATCATCATGCTGGTGGTTTTGGCACTCATTGACGTGGTCATGATTTCCAATCTGCTCATCATGGTCATTGTGGGTGGCTATGAAACTTTTGTATCGCGCATGGATCTGGAAAACCACCCCGATCAACCAGAATGGCTGAGCCATGTGAATGCGTCTGTTTTGAAAGTGAAATTAGGTACTGCCATCATCGGCATCAGCTCCATTCACTTGCTCAAAACCTTTATCAATGCAGCCAACTACACCGAGCAAGTGCTGATGTGGCAAACCATCATCCACGTCACCTTCCTACTCAGTGCTTTGGCCATTGCCTACACCGACAAGCTGATGTCACACCACAACAACCATTGAGAGCAATCAACAAGCAGCTTTCAGGACCTGAATTCAGCAAATTTAAATAAGACTTCGCGAAAGTACGACATGACCACCCTGATCAAAGAAGAAGACCTGATTGAATCCGTGGCAGCTGCCCTGCAATACATCAGTTACTACCACCCTGCCGATTTCATCTCGCACTTGGCTACAGCCTACCACCGCGAGCAAAGCCCAGCGGCCAAAGACGCTATTGCACAGATTTTGACCAACAGCAAAATGAGCGCCATGGGCCATCGCCCCATGTGTCAAGACACCGGCATCGTCAATGTTTTCTTGAAAGTTGGCATGGACGTCAGGTTTGATAACTTCTCAGGCGGCCTGGAAGACGCCATCAATGAAGGTGTTCGAAGGGGCTACAACTACGCAGACAACATGTTGCGAGCATCGGTGGTTTCTGATCCGGAATTTGCGCGCAAAAACACACAGGACAATTCTCCGGCCGTGATCTTCACGCAACTTGTTCCAGGCAACAAGCTGGACATCACTGTGGCAGCCAAAGGCGGCGGCAGCGAAAACAAATCCAAATTGGTCATGCTTAACCCTAGCGACAGTGTCGTCGACTGGGTTTTGAAAACTGTTCCCACCATGGGTGCAGGTTGGTGCCCTCCCGGCATGCTGGGCATTGGCATTGGTGGTACAGCAGAAAAGGCCGCCCTGATGGCCAAAGAAAGTTTGATGGACGACCTGGACATGTACCAATTGCTTGAGAAATCAAGCAAAGGCGAGAACCTCTCGCAAGTTGAAAACATGCGCTTAGAAATTTACCACAAGGTCAATGACTTGGGCATTGGCGCTCAAGGTTTGGGCGGCCTCACCACGGTGCTTGATATCAAAATCAAGATGTACCCCACGCACGCCGCCAGCAAGCCTGTGGCCATGATTCCAAACTGCGCAGCCACCCGACATGCACACTTTGTGATGGATGGCTCTGGCCCCGTTTACTTGGACGTACCGTCATTAGATTTGTGGCCCGATGTCAACTGGACACCCGATACTGAAAAGAGCAAGCGCGTTGATTTAAACGCCCTGACCCCCGCAGAAGTGGCCAGCTGGAAACCCGGCCAAACTTTGCTCCTCAACGGCAAAATGTTGACGGGTCGCGATGCCGCTCACAAACGCATTCAAGACATGTTGGCAAAAGGCGAAAAACTGCCCGTCGACTTTACCAACCGCGTCATTTACTACGTGGGCCCAGTCGACCCCATGAAGGGCGAAGCTGTTGGGCCCGCTGGCCCCACGACCTCCACACGCATGGACAAATTCACCGAGATGATGTTGGCCCAAACCGGCCTGATTGCCATGGTGGGCAAAGCCGAGCGTGGCCCTGAGGCCATTGCAGCCATCCAAAAACACAAATCAGCCTACCTCATGGCGGTGGGCGGTGCGGCTTATTTGGTGTCCAAGGCCATCAAACAATCGAAGGTGTTGGCCTTTGCAGACTTAGGTATGGAAGCCATTTACGAATTTGATGTGGTCGATATGCCTGTCACAGTGGCGGTAGATTCTGGTGGTACAAGCGCACACAATACCGGCCCCTCTGAATGGCAAAAACGAATTGCCACGGGAGAGTTCAAAGGCATCAAAGTTGGCGCCAATTGAGCCCGCCCCTCTAAGTGTGGGTGGCCTACAAGGAGCTATCGGCGTTTTTGACAGCGGCATTGGTGGCCTAAGTGTTTTGAAAGCCTTGCGTGCCGAAATGCCGCAAGAGCGTTTCATTTACTGGGCCGACAGTGGCTATGCGCCCTATGGCGAGCGCAGCGACGAATTTGTCGTTGCACGAAGCCACCACATCACTGAACAGCTTTTGGCCAAAGGCCCCCTGAAGGCGGTGGTGGTGGCTTGCAATACCGCCACAGCCGTGGCCATTGAGAGTTTGCGCACCCATTACCCTGACCTGCCTTTTATCGGCGTTGAACCCGCACTCAAACCCGCGCTTGCACAAACGAAAACTGGGTGCGTGGGCGTCATGGGCACACAAGGCACCTTGAACAGCACGCGCTTTGACAACTTACTGAAGACAGTTCAAACAGATGCTTTACCTAAGAAAGGCCATTTCGTTTTACAAGCCTGCAAAGGCTTGGCGCTGGCCATTGAAAAGCAAACTGAAAAATCTTTACACGACACCACAGAGGTAGCGCAGTTGTGTGCCAAGTACGTTCAGAGCATGGGCTCTTTTGGGCATGCAATTGCTCAAATAGACACCTTGGTTTTGGGCTGTACGCACTACATTTTTGTGCAAGAAATTTTACAAAGACTGGTTGGCCCGGATGTACAGCTTATTTCAACGGGCGAAGCCGTTGCGAAACAAACCAAACGCTTAATCACACCGGTCACTGAAGTGCCTCTCGCCCCTTCTCATTCAAACGAATCTGAAAAGATTGAACTTTGGACTACGGGCTCCTTAAGCGCACTTCAATCTGCGGCGCTTCGGTGGTTAGACCTACCGCCTGAGTCCTGCCATCAAGCTGCAGTCCAAAGCCTCTCACCACCCTGATCTAGGTGCGTGAGGTACACCCGAAGCTCAAACTCCCACTGCGCATAATCTGGTGCCATGTGATGGCACAGCTTGTAGAAAGCTTTGTCGTGCTCGCGCACTTTGAGGTGCGCCAATTCATGCACAGCAATCATTTGCAAAAATGCAATGGGAGTTTCTTTGAACAAGGCGGCCACTTTGATATCGCGCTTTGATTTCAGTTTGCTGCCTTGAATGCGAGAGGTGGTGGTGTGCAAACCCAAAGCATGTTGAATGATTTGCAGTTTGCTGTCATAACTGACCTTGTTAATGGGATCGGCCTGACGCAAAAATTCGTTTTTGAGTTCCATGACGTAGTTGTAGAGCGCGCTATCTGTGCGAATGGTGTGCGACTCTGAATGTCTAGACTTTAACCATTCACCCAAGCCAGGACCATCGATGATTTTCTGCACTTGCAACTGCAGATTGTCTGGATAGGCCTGAAGGTAGCGAAATGCAGACATGAGGCTGTCGATTAGGCTTGGGCTTGGGCCTTGCTTTGACCACGCTTAACATTGATGGGCAACAACAAAGCCAAACCGACAAGGAACAAAACAGCAGTGGCACCAATGGCCAAGCGCTGATTGCCCGAAGTGAACCAAGTGATCAACCCATAGCCCAATGGGCCCACAATGCTGGCCAGTCGAATGGCAAACGTCCACAAGCCAAAAAACTCAGCCAGACGATGGCTTGGAATGAACAAGCCCGCCATGGCCCTGCCCGTGGATTGGCTGGAACCCATGCAAACACCCGCCAAGGCAGCCGCCCACCAAAAAACTTCTTTGCTGGTGGTCAGCGCTGCCAACACACAGGTAATGCTCCAACCCACCAAAGTAATCGCCAGCGCCAATTTGTGACCGATGCGATCTTGCACATACCCAAACACCAACGCGCCAAGCAAGGCCGCAATGTTCAATACAAAAATAAGGGCCATGGTTTCTTGCGGCTGAAATCCAATGACTTGTTCGGCGTAAATGGCAGCCAATGTAATGGCCACTGCCACGCCACCCTGATAGGCCACTGCACACGCCATGAGTTGAATGAAATCTTTGTACGCTTTGGCTTCTTGAAATGTTTGACGCAACTGTTGCCACTGACTTTTTGAACGCTCTCGCTCAGGTTGCGGTTTGGCATGTTCCTTGACAAGGACAAAAGTAACACATGCTGCCAGTGCATAAATGAGGGCTGTGACAATCATGGTGACCGGAACAAATTGTGCGGCAGTTTGTCCCTGTCCTTGCGCCCAAAGCACATAGCCCAAACAAATGCCCAAAGTAAGCATGCCCCCCAAATAACCCCAGGCCCATCCCCATGCACTGACTCGTCCCATGGCTTCGGGCGTGGCCAGTTCAGGCAAAAAAGCAGCCGTTAAGGATTCGCCATAAGAGAAAAAAGTGTTGGAGATCACAATGCAAATAACAGCCAAAGCCACCTGACCCGGCCCCACCCAGGCCAAGGCTGCTGTGCTGACCACGCAGGCGGCTGTAAAAGCCATGAGCATTTTTTTCTTGGCAGCGTGTCGATCGGCCCATTCTCCCAAGGCTGGCATGGTGAGCATGACAATGGCGTAGGACAAACTGAGCGCACTGGTCCAAGCCAAAGTAGCCCACTCTGCTTGTTCGGCCACGGCGCCCACAAAGTAAGCCGCAAAGACCGCCGTGATGACCACCGTGGTGAAGCCAGAATTGGCGAAGTCATACATGGCCCAGCCAAAAACTTCTCTGCGTTTTACACCTGGATTAAGCATGTCAAGTGGACCAAGGCCTGACGGCAATTAAATTTGAATTCAGTGCAAATGGCGTGGCCGACGGCCCCCGCCATGACCACCACCTTGAGGTCCGCCGCCACCGCTGCCCCTGGGCGGTTTGCCCAGTTCGAGAGAGCTGACCAAATCGCTAAAGCGCTCGGAGAACAGCTTGTCAATTTCTTGGACCACACCACTCAGTTCTGAGCCATCAAAATGGCGCTCCATGAGGCCGACCACATCTTGCACCAGTAAATCTCGTTGGGCCTGCATGATGGATGCAGGATCGGGGCCTACGAAGAGAATGAGGAAATCATCGCGTGACTCTGCGCCGCGCGATTCATCTTCATCTTCAAACTCAGTGTCGTAAAAGGTGATTTCTAGCTGTGCACCCGCTGCCGAAATTTCGTTGATGTTCATGCAGAGATCGTCTAGCACTTGGCGAAAATCTTCGTCGCCGCGGACGGTCCAGCAAAGTTGGAGTTTGTGATCGGCAGCTTCAAAGAGAATACCAGGCTCTTCTTCGTAAAGGCTTTGTGCACCTTCAGTGAGCGATTTAGCGCCTGCGTATTTCCAAAGGGGCTTGGCGGCTTCTTGCAGTGCCTTGAAGTCCACGTCATCACGCAACAGGATTTCACCATGAACATGAATTTCAAAGGGTGCGCTGAAGGATGTCATGGCTGTTTACTTAGTCGATGGTGCCCCGGGCCGGAATCGAACCGGCACGCCCGCTATGAACGAAGCGGCGGATTTTAAGTCCGATGTGTCTACCAATTTCACCACCGGGGCTAAAGCTGTATTGTGCCTTCAAGTTGAGCTTTTTTGAAAATAAAAAGCCCTCACGAGAGGGCTTTTGTTGATTCCAAAGTGAAAACTCTGGTCTCAATGGTCAAGCAGCATTAACCACCTTTTTTGGCACGCTTGCCAGGATTCTTTTTGCTGCGCGTGGAAACGCCGCGTTCTAGGCTAACACGTTGGCCGCGGCCGGTTGTGGGTAAAGTAACGCCCGGCAAAGCCTTCAAGGGCGGTGTGTATTTGCGATCAGCTTCGGTAACAATCTTATTGCCCATCAATGGCTCCAGGAAAAAAGTTCAAGCCGATATTAGGCCACAGATTCGAGGCCTCTCTGGGTAAAGCTTCAAAATTAGCCCTCAATCATTCGTCCCATCCCGAGCTTGGCTAAGGGATTTTAGACTTCTTACCTTGGAAAAGGTGATCACTATGGCTTGAACACCAAAGCCAGCAACGACGACCAACAAACTGGTCAGGTCGGAGCCCATTTCGCCAACAAAGCCACCGAGTAAAGCCCCTATTGGCCTTGCACCTGTGCCTGCAACAATATTGATGGCCGTCACTCTGCCCATCATGCTGTTGGGCGTCACATTTTGGCGCAATGTGGTGGAGGTAATGGTCCAGATGATGGGGCCAAAGCCAAACAAGAAGTAAGACAACGCAGCCACGCCAACATAGGGCGCCCAAAGACTCAAGGCCATCACAATGGCCGCAAGCACTGAGAAAAAGGGCCCTAACAAAATAGCCACACCAAACGGCATCATTGAAACCACGCGCGAAGCCAGCAAAGAGCCCATGACCATGCCCAAGCCATAACAGGCCAATGTCAGGCCAACTTCACTGGGGTTCATGCCAATGGTGCGAATGGCATAGGGCACATAAATGGCTTGAAGCACAAACCACGAGATATTCCATGCCACTGATGTCAACAAAATGGGGCGCATGAGAGAGTTCGACCACACAAAATGAGCACCCTCTTTGATTTCCAGCCATGGATGGCGATCGGGTGCAGCTTCGCGAATCGGCTCTTGAATTTGCCTCAGAAATCCAAGCGCTGCCAGAGACAACATCAAAGACAAAACGAAAGATGTTGACCCCCCCAACCAAGCAATCAAAGCACCCGCCAATGCGGGCCCACCCGCAAAGGCCATGCTGCGGGCCAACTCCAGTCGTCCATTGGCTTGGGCCAAATGTTGGCTGCCCACCAAAGCGGGTACCAAGGAAGGTGCACTCACACTGAAACCCACTGTGCCTACAGCCGCCACAAATCCCACACATGCCAACAAGGGCACACTGATGAGGTTGAGCAACATGGCCGCGATGAGCACCATCAAGGCGCCCACGCGAAGCCACTCCGACATGAGCATGAGTTTCTTGCGAGATATGCGATCGGCAAGTAAGCCCAAAGGAATGGACAGCAATAAGAATGGCAATGATTGGACTGCGGCAATAACGCCGATCTCACCCGGCCCTGCTTGCAGCAAAAGAACTGCGACGATGGGGACTGCTGCCAACGTCAGTTGCTCAGCCGATTGCGCCATCAAGTTGGAGAACGCCAACTTGTGAAATGCTGGCGGCAATGCATTGGAATGTGAATTCATTGGCGCAATACTAACAAGAGATTTGTCTGGTATCTTCAACTTTTCACATTATCCAGTTTTGCAAAAATGCCATGAGCCTTCAATCTGTCAAAGACTTCTTTTCTGCGCGTCATATCGACATGGACATCATCGAACTTCCCGTGAGCACGGCCACAGTCGCTCTAGCTGCCGAAGCCCATGGGGTTGATCCAGGTCAAATTGCCAAGACCTTGGCCTTTAAATTGAACGACGGCCGCGTAGTGCTGGTGGTGGCCAAAGGCGATGCGCGCATTGACAACAAAAAATTCAAGGACGCATTTGGCAAAGGGAAAATGCTAGGACTCGATGAAGTTGCAGTGATCACAGGCCATCCTGTTGGCGGCGTTTGCCCGTTCGGCCTGGCATCACCGCTGCCCGTTTACTTGGATGTTTCTTTGAGAATATACAAAGAGGTGATACCTGCCGCGGGTTCAGTGAACAGCGCCGTTCGCATCAGCCCAGAAAAAATGGCAGACATTACCCAAGCTGAATGGGTGGATGTCTGCCAATCACAATGAATACTTGATTCAATCAGTCAGAAAATTTCTTATTCATCCTTGTTGGAAGAAAAGTAATCGAAGACAGCCAAGCCCAGTCCACCCATCAAAATCAGTGTGATGTCGAGCTGCGGCAATTTAAAGATGTAGGGCAGCAAGAAAGCGGCCATCAGGATCAGGCCGATGAGGCCGGTTACGCGTTGCAGGGATTTCATGCCATGTTCCTTTTGATAAATTCAGAGACCAGCCAGCGCGAAGAGCGCAACAAGCGGGCATCGTTTTGGTAAGAACCCACCGCCTGCACACCCAAGGGCAAACCATTCGACAAGGTCAGCAGCGGTAAGTTAACGCTGGGCAATCCAGCAAAGCTCCAGACGGTTTGCATGATCGGGTTGCCTGTAGAGGTCAGGCCCTTCGGGGCCGTTCCCAAAGCTGCCGGACACAAAATAGCATCGTAAGTAGCAAAGTACTCGTCAAAGGCGTTCATGACGTGGAACATGCGGTCTTTGGCGATCAGGTAATCAGTGGCCGACATCGTCATGGATTTTTCGACGCGCGCACGCAGCGGCTCGCTCAGTTGATCGCGGTGATGAAGCCACTCTTTTTGCAGGCACACGCCGAGCTCAATTTCGTTGACCTTCACCAACCATGGCGAAACTTGCTTGACGATGTCGGGCAATTGCACAACTTCAACGCTATCGCCCATGTGGGCCACGAAGGCCTCATAGGCCTCCCGCGCTTCAGGCTCGACGTCATCCCACCAAGGGGTTTTGACAAAGCAAAACTTGGGTGGCAATGGAGGCTGAGACACCGCCACATCGTAGAGCCTGCGTGGACTTTGTCGCGCACTGGCGCTGTCGTGTCCGTCGTCACCCGACATGATTTCGGTGACTTTGGCGATGTCTTCCAAGTTCCGTGCAAAGACACCAATTTCGTCCAAAGAAGGCGACTGGTCTAAAACACCTGTTCGTGGCAAAAGACCCCGGGAGGGCTTGAGGGCGTAAACACCGCAAAACGAAGCAGGCCGAATGACGGAGCCATTGGTCTGAGTGCCCAGCGCCACCGGCACCATGCCCGCAGCCACCGCTGCAGCAGAGCCACTGGACGAACCGCCAGGGGTGTGTGCCAAATTGTGGGGGTTGCATGTGGGGCCAGGATGCGTGGTGGCGAACTCGGTGGTGACGGTTTTCCCGAAAATCACCGCGCCTGCGGCACGCAAGCGGGATACCACGGTGGCGTCGCCCACAGAATAACGACCAGCATGAATGGGACTGCCGTATTCAGTCGGGAAGTCCATGGTGTCGATGATGTCCTTGACAGCCACCGGCACGCCGTACAACGGGCCAGGCAAGTGACCCGCCGCACGATCCCGCTGCAGGTTGTCCGCTTGCAAGTCCACCACACGGTCATCGCGGTGCGCAAAGGCGTGGATCGCTTGGTCTGCACCATCAACAAAAAGCCCGAGCTTGGCAGTGAACTCCTGCACCGTTTCCTGGCCGCTGAGAAGGTGCTCGCGCACCTCTAAAGCGGTTAGGTCGGATACATTTTTTGTTGGCTCGACCATCAGTTCGTCTTGAAGAAGTCGGGGTTGACCACAGACTCGTCGTTGGGGTCGCGTTCCATCTCAACCGACTGGTTGAAGAACTGGTCTGGCAAATAGGTGACCATCGCTGGGAAGACATAGGTCATGGCCAGTGTGAACAAAATGATGTACACAAAAGGCATGCACCCACTGAAGATGGTGTTCAATTGCAGACTCTTGGGTGCAACCCCTTTCAGGTAATAGGCCGACATCGCCATGGGCGGGGTTAAGAATGCGGTCTGCAGGTTCACGGCTATCAAGATACCGAACAAGATGGGGTCGATGTTGTACAAGGGCAGCAACGGCAGGAAGATGGGCACGAAGATGATGATGATCTCGCTCCACTCCAAAGGCCAGCCCAAGATGAAAATTAAGAACTGGGACAACAGCAAGAACTGCAAAGGCGACAGGTCCAATGCCATCATGAAATCCTTGACCAAATGCTCACCGCCCAAGTAACCAAAAACCGATGCGAAAGTGGCCGATCCGACAAAAAGGAAACACACCATGGCCGAAGTGCGGGCAGTGAGATAAACCGACTCGCGCAGCCGCTCCCAAGTGAAGGCTCGGTAGACAATGGCCAAAATAATGCCACCCAAAACGCCCATGGCGGCCGCTTCGCTGGGCGTGGCCAAACCAAACAAAATAGAGCCCAACACTGACATGATCAAAACAGCCAAAGGCACAAAGGCCTTCAACACCATGACAATGCTTTCCCAGACGGAGTAGTCGTACACATCTTTGGGCTTGGGACACAAAGAGGGATTGAGCATGGCACGCACGATGATGTACAGGAGGTAAAGGAAAGCCAATGTGAAACCAGGGATGATGGCCGCAGCGTACATCTTGACCACTGAAACGCTGGCTGTGGCCGCATAAACAATGAGCAAGATGGAGGGTGGAATCAAGATGCCCAGAGTGCCGCCGGCAGTAATGACACCAGCGGCCAGTTTTTCGTCATAACCAGCTTTGAGCATTGCCGGCAAAGCAATCAAGCCCATCAGGGCCACCACCGCGCCCACAATGCCGGTGGCAGTCGCAAAAAGCGTACAAGTGACCAGTGCAGCCACGGCCATAGAGCCAGGAACGCCTCGCAGGCCAACCTGCAAACTCAAAAACAATCTGTCTAGAATGTTGGCTCGCTCAATGATGTATCCCATAAAGAGAAACAAGGGTATCGATATGAGCACATCGTTGTTCATCACACTGAAAGTGTTTTGTGTAAACAGGTACAAGATGCGGTTGTCCCAGATTAACTGGTCAGGCGTGAAATAGGCGTAAAAGCCAAAGCCCATGCCCATGGCCATCATCGTGAAGGCGATCGGGAATCCGAAGAAAATAAAGACAATGAAGAGCCCCAACATTAGGAGGGCGACAAACGGATCACTCATGATTATTCTTTCTGCGCGTGTTGTTGAATCAACACTTGTTCAAGTTCTTCGACATCGCTGCCGCGCGACAACCACTCGCCAGTGCGAATGCATACCAGGCAACGCATGACTTCAGCCGCACCCGCAATGAGAAGCGTGATGCCCGCTACAAAAATGATTGACTTCAGGGGCCAAACCGGCACGCCTGCAGGGCTATTCACGCTGGACTCCAAAATGCGGATGCTTTCATAAGCGTATTGGCCGCCAGTGAACACCATGGCAAAAATGCCAGGAAAGAAAAACAAGAAATACAAAGCCAAATCCACTTTGGCTTGTGTGCGGTTGGACCAGTTGCGATAAAAGAAGTCGCCTCGAACGTGCGAGTTGCGCGAGAGGGCATAAGCCCCCGACATCATGAACAAAGCACCATAGAGCATGTAGCTCATGTCAAACGCCCAAACAGTGGGGCTGTTGAGCACATAACGCATGAACACCTCAAAACAGGTGGATGCGGCCAGGATCAATACACACCAAGAAAAGGCGTGACCAATCGACTTGTTGAGGATGTCAATCCTTCGAATCCAAACTTCCATGTGCTTTACCTATTCAGACAAAAAGAAAGGCTGCCGAGACGAATCTCGGCAGCCTTTGTATTTTAAGCCAAATTAAACTGGCAACTTGGTTTTCTGAACGTGCTCGTAGGCCATGCGGTAGTTGGCTTCGTTGGTGAAGTGATAGAAGCCCACGCGACGCGACCAGGCCTTGAACGAATCGTTCACTTCCTTGAACATGTCGACTTCTTTTTCCAGCTTTGCAGTGACGATATCCCAAGCAGCCAACTGGCCTTTGTAGACATCCGTACTGGTGCGGGAGACCTGCACCTTGTGCTTGACGATGAGCTCTTGCAAATCCTTAGAGTAGTTTTCGTGCGCCAAGGCTGTGGATGCAGTGGATGCGGCTTCAGCGGCGTACTTCAAGACTGCCTTCAAGTCGGCGGGCAAAGCGTTGTACTTGTCTTTGTTGAAAATAATTTCAAAGAATTCTTGGGCCTGGTGG
Source organism: Limnohabitans sp. (assembly GCA_044233865.1). Taxonomy (GTDB): domain Bacteria; phylum Pseudomonadota; class Gammaproteobacteria; order Burkholderiales; family Burkholderiaceae_C; genus Limnohabitans_A. The sequence goes on along the minus strand of JBIIJK010000004.1, from coordinate 50,699 downwards.
AAGGAACCCATGGAGTAAAACTTGGCCACGTCTTGTGCACCAAAGCGCATGTCGGCTGTGGGGTTGTTAAATTCGAAGGCGTCAATCACACCGCGCTGCATGGCAGGCACAATTTCGCCGCCTGGCAACTGAGCAACGGCCATGCCCATTTCCTGCAACATGTCGGCAGCCAAACCAATGGTGCGGTACTTGAAGCCTTTCAAGTCGGACGCCTTTTTAGGGGGTGATTTTTTGAACCAACCCAATGGCTGTGATGGCATGGGGAAGGAGAAGAAACCAACCACATTCAGGTTCATCTTGGCGACCAATTTGTCCCAAAGCTGCTGACCACCACCTGCCTGAATCCAGCTTAAGCCGATTTCAGGGGTTGCGCCGCTCACAGGGCCTGTGCCAAACAAAGAAGCAGATTTGTTCTTACCGTACCAGTAGCCAGAAACGTGGTGACCACCGTCAAGCACGCCTTTGCTTACGGCGTCGATGATTTCAAATGGCTTAACCACAGCGCCTGCTGGCAGATATTCGATTTTCAGGCGGCCACCGGACATTTCATTGACACGGGTGACGTACTGTTGCGCCATCTCGCTGAAAATTTCGTTCGTACCCCAGGAGCCTTGCATCTTGAAAACGACGGGCGCTTGGGCGACGGCAATCATGGGCGCGCCCATCAAAGGCACTGCAACAGCAGCAGTGGCAGCTTTGCCAAAGAAGCGGCGACGGCTGGAAACGGTGCTTTCGCTGTCGGTTGATTGAACGTCTTGTTGAACTGTGGTCATGTTGTCTCCTGTTAAACTTTAGAGGGCAAAAATTGCAATGCAAAAAATAATAATTATGCACTAGGCCAAAAGACGAGATGTCAGTGATAACCCTAGAACGCCTCAAGATCAAACTCAATTCGCGACAGCGCCATGACATCACTTCAAGAAGCAATTCAATTCATTGAAAAGTCCGAGACCCCTTGGTCTCGTGACAACTCAGCACCATGGGGTATTCATGATGCTGATCCCCCGCCCTACAACCGCTTGTATGGCCCGGTTCATGGTCGTGGTCCTGTGTCTGGCGTTCTGTTTCAAAAAAACCAGTTGCTCGCAAAGTGGGGCCAAGCCCACAAGGCCGACCTTACTTTCAGTGTGGCCAAAACCTATTTGGCTTTGTTAGCAGGCCTTGCATTTGATCAAGGCCTGATTAAAGACGTTCACACCCCTGTGGTTCAACAATGTCCTGGCATTGGTTTTGAAGGTGAGCGCTTGTCGCGCATCACATGGCACCACCTTTTGCAGCAAACCAGCGAATGGGAAGGCACCTGCCTTGGCATCCCAGAACAAGTCGATCGTTACCGCTGGTTGACCTACCAGCCCGGAAAAGCCGACGGCATCAAGGGTGACCCCAGGCCCCTAGGCGAGCCAGGCTCAAGATTTGAATACAACGACGTTCGCATCAACCAACTCTCTTTGGCTTTGTTGCATTTGTTCCAGCGCCCTCTGCCTGAGGTCTTTGAAGAGTTTTTCCGGAAGCCTTTGGGATGCACCGATGAGTTTCAATGGGTCGGCTACGAACAAGGATGGACCGATGTCAACGGGCAACGCATGATGTCGGTACCTGGCGGAAGCCATTGGGGCGGCGGCATTTCAATTTCAGCCATAGACCAAGCCCACATTGGCTTGATGCTTATGGGCAATGGCAATTACAAAGGCCAACAAATTCTGTCGGCCAAATGGCTTGCCATGATGCAACAGCCATGTGATGTAGCACCCTACTACGGCTATCTCATTTGGCTCAACAATGATGGCGCTTTGTTCAAAGACGCGCCACGCAGTTCTTGGTTTGCCATTGGTGCCGGCTCTTCCATCACATGGGTCGATCCCAAGCTAGAACTGGTGTGCATCCTGCGTTGGATTGATGCTGCCAAAACAAACGACTGCATCGGGCACATCATGCGGGCTTTGTAGTCTTTGAGGGCGCTTTGAAGACAATTTGAAGCCGCTTTAAGGGTGGATAGATTGCCCTTTAGTCTTTCATCACCTTGAGACAAAGCGACGCCAACTCGTCTTGGCAGATCAATTGAATTGCGTTTTCTTTGGCAAATTTAAGGGCCACGCCGGTGGGCAAGCTCAAGCTGATGCAAGCCGCATAAGAAGCTTCTTCGGAAACTTGCATGGCCTTCAAATCTCGTAAAACTTCCACCCCCAGTGTGGCCGCCTTCCAGCGTTTGCAACTGACCAATGTGACCCTGCCTGATTTTTCCAACTGCAAGTCTGCTAAATTTGAATTGAGTGGTGTCACGATGAAACCTTGCTGAACAAAGGCTTGCTCCATGATTGGCAAAAATTGCTTCCATGACATGCTGGCCAACTGGGTCAAGGCCCGAGAGACGCGTTCAGGTGAAGGCTTGTCGCGCTGCCGCCAGGCAGCAATGATCGAAAGCACAGCAAATGGCAATGCGCTGAGCATCCCCACAGCACGAAAGGCCTCTGGCAAGAAGACGCGTGCCAGCAGCACCAACACTGCGGCTATCAAAAAACTCCACCACCATGGCGAGCGCAACAAAACCGCAAACAGCGATTTTTCTGACATTTTAAATTTCATTCAACGCTCCGCCTACTCAAATTGAAAGAATGTAATTTGAGTGGTTTGTCTGCACTGGCCTATTTGGCAAACAAACTGGCAGGGTTTGCAAATGCTTTGAATTCCACGGCATTGCCACAGGGGTCTAAGAAAAACATGGTGGCCTGCTCTCCGACTTGGCCTTTAAAGCGAATGTGCGGCTCAATGACAAACTGAGTGCCCGCCTTTTTCAATTTGTCTGCCAGCGCTTCCCACTGCCCCATTTCCATGACCAAGCCAAAATGCCGCACTGGCACATTGTCGCCATCTACAGCGCTCGTGTTGTGATGGCCTGCTTCTGAAGGACTGAGGTGGGCCACAATTTGGTGGCCATGAAAATTGAAATCAATCCACTCTTCACTGGAGCGGCCCTCAGGGCAGCCCAACAGGTCACCATAAAAAGCCCTGGCTTTGGCCAAGGATGTGACGGGAAATGCCAAGTGAAAGGGCTGCATGTTGATTTCAGTGAATGTTTAAAAACCTGATTTTGCCTTAAACCAGCGGCTCTTTATCAAACCGAGCTGGATCAATTTTCACCTGCCATGGTGTTTTTCTTTATGATGCGAATGAACAAACGACTGAAGAAAAACAGTGGCAACAAATCCACCTCATTTAGCGCAAGTGAATTGCTGGCAGTGCAAGCACTTTGCCACCAGTTGGGATCCCAAAATGCCCTACTCGTGCAAATTGCTTGGCTTCAAATCACAAATTTTGCCCAGTATTCAGGTGATGAATTCAGACGGGCGCCCATGCTTAGGATTTGAGTCAAAACGTTTAACTCAAAGCACATAGAACATCGGGTTTATCCTCCCACTGCGCATGTGGCGAGTGCCTAAAATTTAGGGATGAACGAACGACTGTCCCAAATCTCTTACGACGACCTGCCCGCTTCAGTGAAGCCCTTGGCAGATGACATTCTCAAAGTATCGAGCGCTGCTCTTGGCGGGCCTTACAACGCTTTGTTGCGCAGCCCCGAAATGGCCAGAAGTTGCTTTAACTTTTTAGACTACCTCAGGTTTCGAACCTCGGTTAACAAACGATTAAATGAATTTGCCATTCTGATTCAAGCCCGTATCTCAAATGCGCAATACGAGTGGTGGGCACATGAAACCATTGCCAGAAAAGCAGGCCTTTCTGATGCAGTGCTGAAAGATTTGCAAAATTGCAAACGGCCGAACAGCATGGCTGACGATGAGCGCTTGGTCTATGACTACTGCGTTCAACTCAGTTTAAATCACAGAGTGCCCGATGCGCTTTGGCAAGAAGCCGTCAACAAGATGGGTGAGCAGGCGGTCATTGACCTCACTGTTTTGTCAGGCACTTACGTCATGGTGTCTATGCTTTTGAATGCCACGCAAGTTGGCATTCCTGGCGGCGGTGCATTTCCGCTGCAAGTTTTAGAACCTTCAGAAATTCGAAAACGCTTGCTTGCTTGATGAGCATTCAAGCCCCTGAATTTAAAACTCCAACATAGACGGAACCCATGAAACTTAAATCTCATATTCGCAGAGTCCTTGTTTTATCCTTGTGTGCATTGGGAAGTGCTTGGGTAGGAAATGCCACCGCGCAAGACTACCCCAGCAAGCCAATTAGCATGATGATGCCCTACGCCGCTGGCGGACCCGGTGACACCATTACGCGCTTGTTTGCAGGCTCGATGCAAAAGATCTTGGGCCAACAAATTGTGGTCGATAACACGGCAGGTGCCTCGGGCAGCATTGGCACCGCCAAAGTGGCAAGGTCCAAGCCAGATGGCTACAGCTTGCTCATGATTCACGTCAGCCACGCCACCAACATGGCCATGTACAAAAATTTGAGCTATCACCCAGTGGACGATTTTGAGCCCATTGGATCGGCCACAAGCGGCCCCATGGTGATTGTTGCAAGAACTGAATTTCCGCCCAAAGACTTGAATGAGTTTGTGGCTTACCTCAAAACCAATCAGAAAAAAGTCAGTTTGGCCCATGCGGGCGTAGGCTCTGCTTCCCACCTTTGTGGCTTGATGATGATGAACGTCTTAGGGGTTCAATTGAATGAAATTCCCTATAAAGGCACCGGTCCCGCACTGACCGACTTAATGGGTGGCCAGGTTGATATTTTGTGCGATCAAACTTCGGGCACCGTGCCTTCAGTGAAGAACGGCAAAATCAAAGCCTATGCGGCAGCTGGCAAAAACAGATTGCCCTCCTTGCCCGAGACACCGGCCATTGCAGAAGCTGGCGTGAAGGGCTTTGACATCAACATTTCCTTTGGCCTTTATGCACCCAAAGGTACGCCCAAACCCGTTCTGGAAAAACTGACTGCAGCTTTGCAAAAGTCTGTCACCGATCCGGATGTTGTAAAGCGTTTGGACGGCATGGGTGTGTCTGCAGTTTCAATGGAGCAAGCCACACCTGCTTTTCTAAGGGCTCATTTGAAAAATGAGATTGAGACTTTAGGTGGGTTGTTGACCAAGGCAGGCGTGCAGGCAAATTAAAAAGCACACAACAAAAAGCCCCTTACGGGGCTATCTTGTTAATTTCTGGAAAGAAATGATGGAGGCGCGGGCCGGAGTCGAACCGACCTACACGGATTTGCAATCCGGTGCATAACCGCTTTGCTACCGCGCCATTTTTGGTGACAAAAAAGGGAAGCTGTTGCTTCCCTAATTTGCAGAAAGATGTTGGGTCATCTTTCAATGTTTGGAGCGGGATAAGAGGCTCGAACTCTCGACCTATACCTTGGCAAGGTATCGCTCTACCAACTGAGCTAATCCCGCATTTGCAATCAACTTAGCATTCTATGCCAAATTGCCTACGCTGGATGAATTGTAGCGTAATTTTTGGGAATTTTAAAAGCCCTCCCAAAAATTCTATCAGTGCTTCACAGCGCCTGTTTTTGTAGCCGTCTTTGCATCTGCCGCAACAGGTGCCTCTACGACCAACGGTTCTTCATCAGGCAGTGCTTGAGGCATTGATACAAGCGCAACTTCAAGCACTTTGTCGATCCATTTAACCGGCACAATTTCCAGACCATTTTTAACATTTTCAGGAATGTCTTGAAGGTCTTTCACATTGTCTTCGGGAATTAAAACGGTCTTGATGCCACCGCGCAAAGCTGCCAACAATTTTTCTTTCAAACCGCCAATGGCCGTGACTTCACCGCGCAAAGTAATCTCACCTGTCATGGCCACGTCGGCACGCACAGGGATGCCCGTCATGGCAGACACCATGGCGGTGGTCATGGCAGCGCCAGCACTTGGGCCGTCTTTAGGCGTCGCGCCATCGGGCACGTGAATGTGCAAGTCTTTCTTCTCAAACACATCGTCTGTGATGCCGAGCATGCGGGCACGACTGCGCACCACGGTGCGCGCGGCTTCCACTGATTCTTTCATCACATCACCCAAAGAGCCTGTGCGGGTAATGACGCCTTTACCGGGCATGAGCGCAGCCTCGATGGTGAGCAAATCGCCACCTACTTCAGTCCATGCCAAGCCAACCACTTGGCCGACTTGATTGGTCGCTTCAGCACGACCGTATGTATATTTCTGCACACCCAAGAAATCATTCAAGTTGTCAGGCGTCACCAGCACTGGCGCCGTCATTTGCTTGAGCAACAAACTCTTAACCACTTTGCGACAAATCTTAGACAACTCGCGTTCTAATGAACGCACGCCAGCCTCACGCGTGTAGTAGCGAACGACATCTCGCACAGCGGCATCGCTGATACTGAGTTCTTCGACTTTCACGCCGTTGTTTTTCAACTGCTTAGGTAGCAAATACTTAATGGCAATGCTGGTTTTTTCGTCTTCGGTATAACCCGACAAGCGAATCACTTCCATGCGGTCTAACAAGGCAGATGGAATGTTCATGGAGTTTGAAGTGGCAACGAACATGACGTCGCTTAAATCAAAATCCACTTCGACATAGTGATCGCCAAAGGTGTGGTTTTGTTCAGGGTCTAAGACCTCCAACAAAGCACTGGAAGGGTCGCCTCTGAAGTCTGTGCCCAACTTGTCAATTTCGTCCAACAAGAACAATGGATTGCGCGTGCCCACCTTGCTCAAGCTTTGCAATACTTTGCCAGGCATGGCGCCAATGTAGGTGCGGCGGTGTCCCCGAATTTCAGCTTCGTCGCGCATACCACCCAAGGCCATGCGCACATACTTGCGGCCCGTGGCTTTGGCTATCGATTGGCCCAATGAAGTTTTACCAACACCCGGTGGGCCTACCAAGCAAAGAATAGGCGCCTTCACTTTGTCTACTCGCTGCTGTACAGCGAGGTATTCCATGATGCGGTCTTTGACTTTTTCGAGGCCGTAGTGGTCTTCGTTCAACACGACCTCGGCATTGCCCAAGTCGTGTTTGATTTTGGTCTTCTTGCTCCAAGGCAAGGCCGTGAGCACTTCAATGTAGTTGCGCACCACAGAGGCTTCTGCTGACATGGGTGACATGAGCTTGAGTTTCTTCAACTCAGCGTCAGCTTTTTTGCGCGCTTCTACCGGCATTTTGGCGGCTTTGATTTTCTTTTCGATCTCTTCGATGTCGGCACCCTCTTCGCCTTCACCAAGTTCTTTTTGAATGGCCTTCACTTGCTCATTCAAATAAAAATCGCGCTGATTTTTCTCCATTTGGCGCTTCACGCGGCCACGGATTTTTTTGTCTACATTCAAAATATCAACTTCACGCTCTAGTTGTGTGAAGAGATTTTCTAAGCGGTCGCGAATGCTGGCCAAGTCCAAAACCACTTGCTTGTTTTCCAATTTCAAAGGCAGGTGCGCCGCAATGGTGTCGGCCAAGCGTCCTGGCTCATCAATGCTGGAGATGGAGGTCAGAATTTCAGGCGGGATTTTTTTGTTCAGTTTGACGTACTGATCAAATTGCTGCATGACCGCGCGGCGCAAGGCTTCAATTTCACTGCTTTGCTCGGCCTTTTCGGCAGCCAATTCAACTGGCAACACGCTGGCCACGAAGTGGACTTCTCCGTCAACAATGGTTTTGACTTTGGCGCGCTGCTGACCTTCAACCAAGACCTTGACGGTGCCATCGGGCAGTTTGAGCATTTGCAAAATGGTAGAGATGCAACCGACTTCGAACATGTCGGTGGCCTCTGGCTCATCTTTGGCTGCTGTTTTTTGGGCCACCAACATGATGCGGCGATCGGTGAGCATGGCGCTTTCAAGCGCTTTGATGCTTTTGGGGCGACCCACAAAGAGCGGGATGACCATGTGCGGAAAGACCACGACATCGCGCAGTGGCAACATCGGCAGGTCAATTAATTCAGCGGGCAGTGGTGTATGTCCAGACATGTGATTCCCTTGTGTATGGGGGATAAATGGCCCCTGTTTTCCCGATTTCAAGCCTTGAATGAGTAGGGTTTTTCATCGAGTACAGGGGGTGGGCTGGAAAAGTTCAAGCTTGCTTGGCCGACTCGCGATAAACAAGCAATGGGGTGTGGTTGTCTTCAATGGTGGACGCATCGACCACCACTTTTTCGACATTGCTGGTGTTAGGCAAATCGAACATGGTGTCAATGAGGGCCTGCTCCAAAATAGAACGCAGGCCGCGAGCGCCAGTTTTTCGGGCCAGTGCTTTTTTGGCGATGGCGTGCAAGGCTTCAGGCCTGATTTCGAGGTCGACGCCTTCCATGTTGAGCAACTTGCCAAATTGTTTGACCAGGGCATTCTTGGGCTCGGTCAAAATTTGAACCAGCGCTTCTTCTGTCAGTTCGGCCAATGTGGCCACCACAGGCATACGACCTACCAGTTCAGGAATGAGACCAAACTTGATCAAATCTTCAGGCTCCACTTCAGTAAAAACTTGGGTAAGTGAGCGCTGCTTCTTGCTTTTGACCACGGCACCAAAACCAATGCCGGAAGCCTCAGTGCGATTTTCAATGACTTTTTCCAAGCCTGAAAATGCGCCACCGCAAATGAACAAAATATTGGTGGTGTCAATTTGCAAGAAGTCTTGATTGGGGTGCTTGCGTCCGCCTTGCGGTGGTACGCTAGCCATGGTGCCTTCGATTAACTTGAGCAAGGCCTGCTGAACACCCTCGCCCGACACGTCGCGCGTGATGGAAGGGTTGTCAGACTTGCGAGTGATTTTGTCGATCTCGTCGATGTAAACAATACCTCGTTGCGCGCGATCGACATCGTAATTGCAACTTTGCAGCAACTTGGAAACAATGTTCTCAACGTCTTCACCCACATAACCGGCTTCAGTGAGGGTGGTGGCATCGGCCATGACAAAAGGCACATCGAGCATGCGCGCCAAGGTTTGGGCTAACAAAGTTTTGCCAGAGCCTGTTGGCCCAATGAGCAAGATGTTGCTTTTGGCCAATTCCACGTCTTCTTTTTTGGCCCCCTCTTTATGGCGCAAACGCTTGTAGTGGTTGTAGACCGCAACAGCCAAGGTGCGCTTGGCTTTTTCTTGACCGATGACGTAGTTGTCTAAGTTGGTTTTGATGTCGAGCGGTGTAGGTAGGCCAGATTTAGCATCTTTGGCAATTTCGGAAGCAGGCAACTCATCGCGAATGATGTCGTTGCACAAGTCGATGCACTCATCGCAAATGAACACAGAAGGCCCGGCGATGAGCTTCTTAACCTCGTGCTGGCTTTTGCCGCAGAAGGAGCAATACAAATTCTTTTCGGTAACTGAGCCTTTTTTATCGGCCATAAACGACGCCTTGTGATTCTGTTTTCCCTATGATAACGAAAGAAAAACGGCGCTCTCCATGAAAGGGGGCGCCGTCTTCAAAAAACAGGGCAGAAAAGCTAATTTCGACCCCGGTTTGTTGCGTCTCAGGGACGTTTTGCAATAACTTGGTCAATCAGACCGTATTCTTTGGCTTCGTCAGCTGACAAATAGTAGTCACGCTCGGTGTCTAACTGGATCTTTTCCAGGGGTTGTCCGGTGTTTTCGGCCAAGATTCTGTTAAGTTGCTCGCGAGTTTTGAGGATTTCACGGGCGTGAATCTCAATTTCGGTAGCTTGACCGCGGGTGCCGCCCAAGGGTTGGTGAATCATGACCTTGGAGTTTGGCAGAGAAAAACGCTTTCCCTTGGTACCGGCGGACAACAAGAATGCGCCCATGCTGGCTGCCATGCCGGTGCAAAGCGTAGACACATCGGGCTTGATGAAGTTCATGGTGTCATAGATGGCCATGCCCGCGCTGACCGAGCCGCCAGGCGAGTTGATGTAGAAGGAAATGTCCTTTTCAGGATTTTCGCTTTCCAAAAACAACAATTGAGCGACCACAGAATTGGCCGTGTAGTCATTGACTTCACCCACCAAAAAGATCACGCGCTCTTTGAGCAGGCGAGAGTAAATGTCATAGGCGCGTTCGCCGCGACCAGACGTTTCGATGACCATGGGCACATTGCCCAAGGCTTGAATGTCGAGTGAATTCATTGTGGTTCCAAACTGATGTTTGTGAAAACGATAAAACTTTGCAGCCGGCTTATGCTTGTTGGCCCATCAACTCGTCAAAGGAGATGGTCTTTTCAGTGACTTTGGCTTTAGACAGGATGAAGTCAGACACATTGGTCTCAATGACCACAGCTTCAACTTCAGCCATGCGCTGGTTGTCTCCATAGTACCAACGCACCACATCTTCAGGACGCTCGTAGCTAGAAGCCAGTTCTTCAATGTGGGCTTTGATTTGCGCTTCAGTGGCATTCAAAGTGTTAGCCTTGACCAACTCAGCCACGACCAAGCCCAGACGCACACGGCTTTCGGCTTGAGGACGGAAGATTTCGTCGGGGATAGGCGCCTTGTCGGCGTCTTTGATACCGCGCTGTTTGAGATCGGCGCGGGCGCCCTCTTTCAAACGCTCCACTTCGTTTTGCACCACGGAGTTGGGCAAATCGAGCTCGGCTTTTTCAACCAAGGCATTCATGGCAGCTTGCTTATTGCGAGCCTGCAAACGGAATTTGACTTCGCGCTCAAGGTTCTTGCGAATGTCTGCGCGCAAGCCTTCAACCGATGCGTCGACGATGCCCAATGACTTGGCCAAGGCTTCGTTCACTTCAGGCAAATGGGCGGCTTCAATTTTTTTCACGGTGACCATGAAGTCGGCTGTTTTGCCGGCCACGTCTTGACCATGGTAGTCGGCAGGAAATGCCAATTGAAAAGTTTTGCTTTCGCCATTTTTCATGCCGCGCACTGCTTCTTCAAACTCTTTGAGCATTTGGCCTTCGCCCACCAAGAATTGGAAGTCTGCAGCTTTGCCGCCAGAGAAAACTTCGCCGTCGATCTTCCCTTCAAAGTCAACCGTCACGCGGTCGCCATCGATAGCGGCATCGGCAGCAGCACGCTGAGAAAAAGTGCGGCGCTGCTTGCGCAAAATGTCAACAGTTTTGTCAATGGCTTCGTTGGTGACTTCTGTGCTGAGTTTTTCAACTGTTGCAGCAGTCAGGTCACCCAACTTCACTTCAGGATAGACCTCGAAGATGGCATCAAATGCCAACTCACCTTCGGGCGCGCCGTCTTTTTCGGAAATTCGGGGCTGGCCAGCAACGCGCACTTTAGCTTCATTGGCTGCAAGGGCAAAGGCCTCACCCACCTTGTCGTTCATGACTTCGTATTGAACCGAGTAACCATAGCGCTGAGCCACCACATTCATGGGCACTTTGCCCGGACGGAAACCGTCCATCTTGACGGTACGGGCCATTTTCTTCAAACGGGCATCAACTTCAGATTGGATGACCGTCACAGGCAGTGACAAGCTGATTTTGCGTTCCAATTTTTCCAATGTTTCTACAGTAACTGCCATGGTCTTCTCTTGTTAGTAAGTGGTGCGCGGGGCGGGACTCGAACCCGCACAGTATTGCTACCGTCAGGACCTAAACCTGGTGCGTCTACCAATTTCGCCACCCGCGCGGGTCCCATCCATATGGGTTGAATCGGTCAACCTTCTATTTTAACCATGGAACGGGTGACTTCTGAACCGAAGTCACCCTTTAGATCCTCGGGTTTAGACCGACTTGGGGGGCGGTGCCACCTTGAACCATGCTGCATACATGGCCGGCAAAGCCAACAATGTGAGCGCAGTCGCCACGATCAGCCCGCCCATGATGGCCACTGCCATGGGTCCCCAAAACACACTCCGAGATAGAGGAATCATGGCCAATACAGCGGCAGCTGCCGTGAGCACAATGGGACGCAAGCGGCGCACAGCCGACTCCACAATGGCCTCCCAAGCGGGTACGCCCGCCGCTCTGTCCTGCTCAATTTGATCGATCAGGATGACTGAATTGCGCTGGATCATTCCCATCAGCGCAATGACTCCTAGTAAAGCCACGAAGCCAAAAGGCCGATCAAGCACCAACAAGGCCCCCGCCACACCTGCGATACCCAAGGGTCCTGTGAGAAACACCAAGAAGGCACGGCTGAAACTTTGGAGTTGCAGCATCAAAAGTGTGAAGGTGACAAACAACATGAGTGGCATACCAGCCGCAATAGAGGCGGAACCTTTCGAGCTCTCCTCCACGGCACCTGCTACTTCAATGCGGTACTCGCCAGCATCTTCTTCAAGCCATTGCGCTTCCAGTTTTTTCAATTCAGCCAACAACTGCTGAGTCACTGTAGCGCCTTGAACGCCCTCTATCACATCGGCATTGACAGTGATCGCATAGCTGCGTCCTTCTCGCCACATGACGCCAGGTTCCCAATTGAAGACTGGCTTGGCAATTTGCAAAAGAGGAATCGATTTACCAGACGCGGTGGGCACATAGGCGCCCGCCAAATCGGTAATGGCATCGCGCTCAGACTGGGGTTGTCTGATCACAATGTCAATCAGCTTGTCGCCATCGCGGAATTGGCCAATGGTCGATCCAGAAGCGATCGTCCGAGAAGCTTGCGCAATGGATTGGCTGGTGACACCCAAAGCGCGCGCTTTGGCTTGATCGACTTCTAGGCGAATGACTTTGACCGATTCATTCCAGTTGTCATTGACACCCCGTGTATTGGAATTGGTCCGCATGACGGCCTTCACTTCATCCGCCTTCAAGCGAAGCGCCAACGGATCAGCTCCCACAACCCTGAACTGCACGGGATAAGGCACAGGTGGGCCGTTGGGCAACAGTTTGACGCGCCCGCGAACTTCAGGAAATTCTGCGGCCAAAATGGCTGGCAATTTGACACGCAGAGATTCCCTGACTTTCAAATCTTTGGACACCACAATCATCTGTGAAACATTGGACTGAGGGAAAATTTGATCAAGTGGCAAGTAAAAACGCGGGACACCCGAGCCCACCCAGGTACTCACCGAGTTCACGCCTTGCTCAGACATCAATCTCTTTTCAACACGCTTGGCCACTTCCTCGCTGGCAACAAAACTGGCGCCTTCAGGCAACCACACCTCTACCATGATTTCAGGTCGGCTGGAGTCAGGGAAAAATTGTTGCTGGACTTTGCCCATACCCACAATGCCCATCACAAACAGGCCCAATGTGATGGCAATGGTTTTCCATTTATGAATGACGCACCAAGTGACTGCACGGCGAAAGACTTGATAAAAAGGCGTGTCAAACATTTCATGCACGACCGTCTCTTCAGTGCCTGAGACATGGGGTGGCACTTTCAAAAGCAAGGTCCCCAAATAGGGCACAAAGTAAACAGAGGCCACCCAACTGATAAGGAGCGCAATCACGGTAACGGCAAAAATAGCAAAAGTGTATTCACCCGTTATAGATTTGGCCAAACCAATCGGCAAAAAGCCAGCCGCCGTAATGAGTGTGCCTGTGAGCATGGGCATGGCTGTGAGTTCGTAGGCAAAGGTGGCGGCGCGGACTTTGTCATAGCCCTCCTCCATTTTTCGAACCATCATTTCGACAGCAATGATGGCATCGTCAACCAACAATCCCAGCGCAATGATGAGTGAGCCCAATGAAATTTTATGCAGCCCAATGCCGAAATAATCCATGGCTAAAAAAGTGACTGCCAAGACCAGCGGAATGGTAATGCCCACCACCAAACCAGGTCGAATGTCCAAAGTCCACCGGCGCCATAAAGTATGTTTACCTTGGCGCTTGTGCAAGCCAAGCGCCAAGAAACTAACGGCCAACACAATGGCAACAGCCTCGACCAAGGTCTTCAAAAACTCGTTCACCGAAGTTGAGACGGCTTGAGGTTGATCTTGGACTTGAACCAACTTCACACCATGGGGCAGTGACTTTTCAATGCTCGAAATACTGACTTTAAGCGCTTGGCCCAGTTCAATGATGTCACCGCCCTTGGCCATGGACACACCCACACCAATAACTTGTTCACCGTTGTGCCGCACCTTGACATGGGGTGGGTCGATGTAATCGCGTTTGATGACTCCCAAATCACCCAGCCTAATTTGCTGCCCTGACATACCGCGAATTGGCATTTGCCTGAGAGACTCTAAGTCATTGAACTGCCCGTTCACGCGAAGTTGAATGGCATCAGTTGGCAGATTTAAAGTGCCGGCTGATTCAATCGCATTTTGCTGACCCAATTGCGCAATGACAGACCCCATGTCAATGCCCATTGCGGCCAGTTTCTTTTGAGAAATTTCGATGAATACTTTTTCATCTTGAACGCCGAAAAGCTCGACCTTAGCAACGTCTTTCACGCGCAAGATTTTTTGCCTCACTTCGTCCGCAAACTTTTTCACCTCTGCCGGTGTAAAGCCGTCTGCTTGCAGAGCATAAATGACGCCATACACATCGCCAAAGTCATCGACAAAGAAAGGGCCCACCACACCAGCTGGCAAGGTGCCGCGCATGTCTCCAATTTTTTTGCGCACTGTGTACCAAACGTTGGCCACCTCAGACGGCTTGGAATAGTCTTTGACTTGGAAAATAATTTGCGATTCACCAGGTTTAGAGTAGCTGCGAATCTTGTCTGCAAAAGGCACTTCCTGAAGCGTTCGCTCCAGTTTGTCGGTGACTTGCTCTGCCACTTGTTGGGCTGTAGCACCTGGCCAATAGGCCCTGACGACCATCACGCGAAACGTGAAAGGTGGATCTTCGTCTTGACCTAAATTGAAAAAAGCAAAGACACCCAAAAGCATCAATACCAGCATCAAATAACGTGTGAGCGCAGGATGATCAAGCGCCCACTTCGACAGGTTAAAGCCCGATTTTGGTTCTTTTCGCATGATTTACTTTGCCGCAGGTGTTGACAGAGCAGCCGCGTTATAGACCGTCACTTTTTGACCTGGCGACAACACATGGACGCCCGCACTCACAACTTGTTGGCCCGCCTTCAAACCTGAGGCGATGACCACCTCATTGCCATCGGCAGTGGCAACTTGAACCACTTGGGAAAGCACCGTAGAAGTCTGGGGATCGAAGACCCATACGGCGGTTTGCTTGGCCTCTTGGCGCAGTGCGCTGGTCGGCAGCTTGATCACATCCGGTTGGCTTCCTGCCAATTGGGGGGCCTGCACATTCAGGGTGATGCCCAGTGGCAATGACTCTGCTTTTTCCAATGCCAATTTGACTGTGAAGGTTCGGGTGGCAGGATCGGCGCTGGCACCGATTTCTCGCACACGTCCCTGAAAGCTTTGTGGTGTGCTGCCCACCGTGACCGACATTTTTTGACCCAGTTTGAGACGTCCCACCACATGCTCAGGCACCGCAAAAACGGCATCGCGAGGCCCATCGTGTGCAAATCGAAGCACTGACTGCCCCGCAGAAACCACCTGCCCTGGCTCGGCTTCTACGCCCGTCACCACACCAGAAGTGGTGGCCAGCAATTTGGCATAGCCCGCTTGATTGGCTTGAGATTGGGCTATTGAAAGGGCTTGATCTAGGGAAGATTGCGCAGCCTTAAGACCGGCGGAGCGTCTTTCTAATTCAGCTGCACTGATGAAATTTTGTGCCAGCAGCGCTTCGTATCGCTTGTAGTCCGAAGCGGCCAAATCACGCTGAGCGCGCGCGCCAATGGCCAGGGCTTGTGCAGCTTGTGCCGCGAGCGCATAGTCTTGTACGTCCACTTCCGCCAAAACCTGACCTGCTTGAACGCGTTGACCCGCTTCAGCCTGACGCGCCAAAATCTTCCCCCCCACGCGAAAAGCCAATCGGCTTTCTGTTCGCGCTCGCACCTCGGCGGCATACTCTCCCTGGACATTCAGTTCAGATGAACCTACTGTGATTAATTTCACAGAGCGGATGGGCTCTTCCGCCTCCTGTTTGGGACTGCAAGCAACAATGCCCAAAATCAGAGCAAAAAACAAAATGGGCAGGAGAATTAGGCGCGGGGCATGCTGTGGCATTGGAGAATCCAAATTAATGACTGACTGGTTAGTAATCTAGGGTAATCCATGAGTATTGTCAAGCGAAAATACAAGAAACCATGCTGACCAAACAAGCAAACCCTCAGGAAGTTCAAGCCCTTCCCATCACCCACCCTGAAAATTTTCCGGTGGCTTCAATTTTGTGTCCGCCACATCTGCGGCCAGCCATCGCCGCCATTTACGCCTTCGCCCGTGCTGCCGACGACATTGCCGATGAAGGGCACCTCAGCACCCAAGAACGTTTGAAATTATTGACAGCCTTTCGGCATGAGTTGCTGGCCACAAATGAGTCGACAGGTGCTCAAGCTGATCTCTTTTCACCTTTGCACCAAGTGATTGAGCAATTTAAATTGCCCGTGTCTTTGCTAGATGATTTGTTAAAAGCATTTGAGCAAGATGTCAAAGCCACAGCACAAGGCGCGACCTACCCCAACCTAACAGCATTGTTAAGCTACTGCCAGTTTTCCGCCAATCCTGTGGGACGCCTGTTGTTGCACCTCTATGGCGTCAACGATGCACAGGCCTTGCAAAGAAGTGATGCCATTTGCAGCGCACTGCAGTTGATCAATTTTTGGCAAG
This sequence comes from Limnohabitans sp., assembly GCA_044233865.1. Classification (GTDB taxonomy): domain Bacteria; phylum Pseudomonadota; class Gammaproteobacteria; order Burkholderiales; family Burkholderiaceae_C; genus Limnohabitans_A. Next base: position 34,272 of record JBIIJK010000004.1, on the reverse strand, counting down.
ACTTGAGTGAGGATATCCCGAGAGGCAGATTTTATTTACCACAAGACCAAACGCACCAAGAGACGCCTCTTCTGATTGAAGCGCTCTGCGCTCATGCTCATCAACTGATGATGAAAGGCGCACCCTTGGTGCATCAAGTGCCCGGCCGTGCCGGCTGGGAATTGCGGCTGGTGGTTCAAGGCGGTTTGCGAATTTTGGAAAAAGTCAGAGCACTCGGACCCGAAGTTTTAACCAAGCGGCCTCGCCTACGACCTTGGGACTTTCCTCTGATGTTGTGGCGCGCGCTTTGGATGCGCCCCAGACAATGGGAGAATCAAGCACCATGACACCTCAAGAGTACGTTCAACAAAAAGCAGCCAATTCTGGCAGCAGCTTTTATTACGCATTCCTTTTTCTACCGGCCAACAGACGCGCCGCCATCACTTCTTTTTATGCGTTCTGCCGTGAAGTGGATGATGTGGTCGATGAAATCTCGGATCCGAGTGTGGCTCAAAGCAAATTGGCTTGGTGGCAGAAAGAGGTCATTCAATCTTTTGACGGCCAAGCCACTCACCCTGTCATGTTAGCGCTGATGCCGCACGTCAAAGATTACAACATTGAAGCGCATCATTTGTTGTCGGTCATTGAAGGTTGCCAAATGGACCTGACTCAGACCCGTTACTTAGACTACGCTGGTTTGCAAAGGTATTGCCATTTGGTGGCGGGCGTGGTCGGAGAAGTGGCCGCCCAAATTTTTGGCCAAACCGACGCGGCCACAACGCAGTACGCACACAAGCTTGGCTTAGCTTTTCAGCTCACCAATATCTTGCGCGATGTGGGTGAAGATGCTCTGCGTGGCCGCATCTATTTGCCCATTGATGAGCTGAAACAATTTGATGTCAAAGCACAAGATTTGATGCAAAGGCAATACTCCGATCGCTTCACAGCGCTTATGAAATTTCAGGCTGCCCGCGCGCATCGCTTGTATGAAGAAGCCTTTGCCATGCTGCCATCGGCAGACAGACAAACCCAAAAACCAGGCCTCATGATGGCCAGCATTTACCGAACCCTGTTGCGTGAAATAGAGGCCGACAATTTTCAAGTCTTGCACCAGCGCATCGCACTCACACCTTTGCGTAAGTTATGGCTTGCATGGAAAGTGCAAGCCCTTGGACGACTTTGAGCCAGCGTTTACAAATTGCCATCGTAGGTGCAGGCTGGGCAGGTTTGGCTGCAGCCATAACGGCCACGCAAAAGGGCCATCACGTGACTTTGCTAGAAGCCAGCAAATTTTGGGGCGGACGTGCGCGTTCAATTCAAACGCACTTTGAAGACTATCCACTGTTAGACAATGGCCAACATATTTTGATTGGTGCTTATCAACAAACGTTCGCCATGATGCAGCTCGTGGGCATCGATTTAGAAAAAGCATTTTGGCGAAAACCCCTCGATTTAAGGTGTGCCGATGGCTCAGGACTGTCGCTTCCCAACAAACCGTTTCCCCTCAATCTCTTACAAGGCATTGCTTTCAATTCCAGTTGGAGCGCGGCAGACAAGTGGCAGTTGTTTAAATCTGCATGGCAATGGCAACGCATGCACTTTGAATGCGCAGAACAGCTCACGGTGGCCGATCTTTGCGAGAACATGACGCCCACCGTTTGGCAGGATTTGATAGAGCCGCTGTGCGTTTCAGCACTCAACACGCCTGCACATGAAGCCAGCGGCAAGGTTTTTTTGCGCATCATGAAAGATGCGCTCTTTGGCCCTGTGGGAAGCTCCGATCTGTTGCTACCCAGACTAGACTTGGGGCAACTGTTTCCAAATGCGGCCATCAAGTGGCTTGATAAAAATGGTGCCTCTTGCCAATCTGGTCAAAGGATCGAAAGCATTGTTGACTCAGGCATCAATTCCAGCAAAGCCCCTCGTTGGCAACTAGGCGATCACAAATTTGACCACCTGGTGATTGCAACGCCCGCATGGGATGCCGCTCATTTGCTTGAAAAATTCAACTCAGCATGGGCAAGCACGGCTCAGCAGTTGAAGCATGAAGCCATTGCAACGGTCTATGTTCAAGGACCCTTGGATTTCAAACTGCCACTTCCGATGTTGGCGCTCAAAACCACTCAAGGCTCTCCTGCTCAGTTCGCTTTTGACCGCGGTCAAATTTACACAGAGGCCGGCACGCCCGGTTTACTGGCCTTCGTGGTCAGTGCCAACAAGCTCAGCAAAGAAGATGTGACCCAACAAGTGATGGCGCAATTGAGCGCTCTTTTGATTCAGCTGGGTCAAGACGCTTTGCGCATCGAAGCCTTCAAGGTCATTCAAACCGTGGTTGAGAAAAGAGCGACTTTTGCATGCGTCCCCAATTTGAAAAGACCCAGTGCAATGCCTTGCGAAGGGATTACAGTGTGCGGCGACTATGTTGAAGGACCCTATCCAGCCACCTTGGAAGGCGCCATCATTTCAGGCATTCAAGCAGTGCCTTGATTTTGACCTCGAAGCTTGCGAAATGCACCAATGACGTCCATTTTCAAAGTCATTTTTCTCTGCTCAATTCAATCAGGCCATGCATCACAAAGTACTTTCAGGCTGCTCACCGTGAAAGGGGCCGGGTGAACTTCATGAGCCCACAGTTTTTCTTCGCGGTTCAGCCAAACTGCTTGCAAACCAGCACGCTGCGCCGCCACCACGTCCAGATGGGGGTCATCTCCTATGTGCAAGATCGCTTCGGGCAACACACCCAAGGCTTGGGCACCCGCATGAAACATTTTGGGGTCAGGCTTTCCTACACCTAAGTTGATGGGGTTAAAGGCGGCCACAAAGTAGCCATTCAACCCAACTTTCTGGATATCTGCGTTGCCATTCGAGAGCGCAACCATGGGGTATCTGGGTTTAAGAAAGTCAAGGGTCGAAATTGCGTCTTCATAAAAAATGACCTTTTGTCGGGCCTCAAAAAAGACTTCAAAGGCTGGCTCGGCTAAACCGGTATCCTCACCCGCCCTTTCGAGCAACACCCGAATCGCCTCACGCCTTAAGGCCGACAAATCATTGCCTAGGTCAGGCCGCATGGCCGGCATGGCCTCGCGAATTTGACGTTGATAACCCGGAATAGCGCACAAAGGAACGGTTCCGGGAGCTTTTTCAGCCAACCACAAGGCCAATGCCTCCTCAGCACGACCAATCGTGGGCCAAACGGGCCACAAAGTGTCATCTAAATCTAAGGAGATGGCTTTAATTTTTGAAAAGTCGATCATGGTGGGAGAGAATAACGCATGGCATTTCAAAAAGAACCCCCTTACCAACATGGACAAGTTGCAAAGACCGCTGTCCTCTACTGCAACCTTGGCACCCCCAAAGAGCCCACAGCCCCTGCTCTGCGCCAATATCTGGCCCAGTTCTTGGGAGATTCCCGCGTGGTCGAAATCCCCAAAGCCATCTGGTGGCTTATTTTGCATGGCATTATTTTGCGAATTCGGCCTGCCAAATCTGCCGCCAAATACGCCAGCATTTGGACAGCAGAAGGCTCACCCTTGCGGGTCTGGACCGAAAAACAAGCTTTGGGTTTGGCGGAAAAATTAAAATCAGACGGCCATGAAGTTGCCGTCAGGTACGCCATGACCTATGGCCAACCCAGCATCGAATCGCAATTGACTGCATTCCGCGAAGATGGGGTCACGCGCATTTTGATGTTGACCGCCTACCCTCAATACAGCGCCACAACCACTGCACCCGTTTTTGACGCCGTCTATCGCTGGGGTTTAAAAACGCGCAATTTGCCAGAGTTTCGCTTTGTGAATCACTATCACGATCACGAAGGCTACATTCAAGCTCTAGCTGCAGGCATTCAAAAAAATTGGGCGGCCCATGGCCGTGCAGAACAACTTGTCATGAGCTTTCATGGTGTCCCTGAACGGACCCTCCAACTGGGCGATCCCTACCATTGCGAATGCTACAAAACCGGCCGACTCTTGGCCGAAAAATTAGGCCTGACAAAAGATCAATACAAAGTCACATTCCAATCTCGATTTGGCAAAGCCAAATGGTTAGAGCCCTACACCGAGCCAACGCTGATTGCCATGGCCCAAGCGGGCACCCAAAGTGTCGATGTGGTGTGCCCCGGCTTTACCGGTGACTGCCTAGAGACATTGGAAGAAATTAGCATGGAAGGCCGCGAAGCGTTTTTACATGCTGGCGGCAAGACTTTCAACTACATTCCTTGCATGAACGACGAGCCCATGTGGATAGATGCGCTGGCAGCCATCAGTGAGCAACACATGCAAGGCTGGCCGACCACAACACAAGCCCTTCATGACAATGCGCACTCGCTTGTACATGGTCGAAATTTAGCCTTGGAATTGGGCGCAAAAGACTAGAAAAGACTTCTCAATGACCGACCAAAATCTAGCGCATAAGTTTATTTGGTATTGAAAAAATTTTATCTAATTCGAGAGCGAAGTCGACCTACGATCCCTGTAGGAAAGTAGTAAACCGACAACACAAACAGCAAGCCCAACCACAGCAACCAACGATCGGGTGACAGCAGTGCCGCCAATAAGGGCCAAGCAGACGCCGCCTCGCTTGGCTGTTTAAGGCGAAGCCCGCTGCACAGACGCCTTCAATGTGACATTGAGTGCGTCCAGTGCGTCTGCGTAATGCGCACGCGTGGTTTTGCTCAAGCTGGGTTTGGCCAAGACCTTTTCAAGCGTACCGGCCAACTGACGCGCATTTTCACGCATGATGCTGCGTGCATCCGCAGGCCATGGACCAGCAGGCTTGACCAACACGTCGGTCATGCGGCGCAGTTGTTCACGCTGCAAGTTCCGGCGAATGAGGCTGGTTTCTTGGCCAGTTTTGGCCTCTGACCAAATAGCATCTTGAATGGTGTCGTACACGTCAGACAAACCCAAGGTCTCTTTTGGATCGTTCACCTTCATGCCCACTTCGGCCAATCGGGTGGCTACAGCAGGTGAATACACGTGGTCAAGGATTCCCTTTTGAACACCGGCTACCAAGAGAGCCACCGAAGTTTGCATGCTGCCATCGCTCATGGTTCGTTCAAATCGATCAGTAGCCAAACGGGCAATGAACTCAGGCTTGAACTTGAAACTGCCAATGCCAAAAAAATCTTTGGTGATCAAAGCCAATGCTTCTTTTTGCTTGGCTGCACTGACGGGCTCAAACACGCCAACTTTACTGCCTGCGCGCTCACGGCGAATGTGCACACCGCCAATGTATTTGGCGGCCAACGGTGCCACACGGTTGACTTGGCTAAAACCGCTTCTGAAGCTGCGGGTCAGGCGCTCATAACTTTCACCTGTGGCCAAGTTCATATTTTGCAGCCGATCCCACAACTCGCGCGACAGTTTCATGCGCTGTTTATAGTAGGCTAGCGGATTGGCACCCAAATCAAAGCGATTGACCATCGGGTCGACACCGCCCATGCTGCCAAAGCCTGCATCTTCATCAGAGTCAAATTGCAATTCTGGCTGGCTGGCCTTGGCCAAAATTTGCGCAAGTCCCTGAGCTTCTTGGCCAGGTGCAAATTGTTTGTAACCAAACTCAATGGCCCAATAGTCGTAGGCGCCAATTGTGGACATGACGTACTCGCCCTGCTTCTCACCTTTAGGTGAAATGTTGAAGGGCGTGTAATCCATCACAGAAGTCGCTACACCATTGATCTTCGTAAAGTTAGGATCTTGAATTTGCTTCAAGTCATACATTGTGGAAGCGCGGAAGTTGTGACGCAGACCCAAGGTGTGGCCTACCTCGTGCATGATCACGTTTTTCAAATAAGCTTGGGCCAAAGCTTCGGCCTCAGGGGTGTCAAGTTCTAGGCCGCGTGCTTCTAACAAGTCTAATGCGTAATGCAATTCTTGGGCAGCAGCTTCTGCGTGGTCGCACAACTCGCCGTCGGCACCGCGTACACGGCCCAAGTCTTCAACGACAGCGCGACGTGCACCGCGTGTAAACACATCCGACATGCCAATGTCTGCGTCCAAAATTTCGCCTGTGCGCGGGTCGGCTTGTGAAGGGCCAATGGCAAAGCCTACATCGGCACCTGTGAACCATCGAATGGAAGTGTGCTTGGCGTCCATGTTGTTGAAGTCGTCAGTGGTCTGTTGTTGCTTGACTACCAACGCGTTTTTGAAGCCTGCTTTTTCAAATGCTTTATTCCACTCCAACACACCCTGGGTCACACTAGCGCGGTATTTTTCTGGAATGTTTTTGTCTAGCCAATAAACAATGGGCTGTTTGGGTTCAGACACTGCGGCATTAGCGTCCATCTTTTCCAAGCGCCAACGCTTCAACAAATGCGCTTTGGATTTGATGTTGAGATCGGTGGTGTAGTCGGTTCGAGCTACCGTGAAAAAGCCTACGCGCTCATCGGCCATGCGTGTTTGCATGGGTTCAGGCAAAGGCATGAAGCTGTAATAAAACGAAACAAACAAACTTCGAGGGTCGGGCGTAGCGGAAGGTGGCGGTGGCATGGGCACCGGCGAGGGCGTCATGGGAGGCGCTGACAATTTGGGGACGGCAAAGTGTGCTTTCACCTCCAACCCCGTCAATGTGTTTGTGTTCTTGGTAGCAGAGAAAGAGGTATTGCGCGTGTCTAAACTGAAGGGCATGCGAAACGAGCCTTCTAAGCGCGTTTGATAACCTGGAATGTCTGAGAACAACAAGGCGTTGGCCTCAATCAAAATAGATTTTGTTTCAGGATGCGGCGCAGACACCACAGCGGCACTGCTCATCAAGCTGTCGGAAAAAGACTCCGAAACGAACTGCGCCTGAGGAGTGCCCTCCTTGGCAAAGAACTGGGTGTTCTTTGCAATCAGTTGAATTTGATTTCCTATTTTTCTAAATTCAACTAATTTTGAGCCACCCATCTGGCTGCCATACAAACCGCGTTCGCCTACCGAGCGAGGGATGTTGTAGGAGAAAAAGAAGGGTTGGTTCAATTGGCTAGGCAATACCTCAAGCCAAACCTTTTCGTCTTTTTGATGCAAGGTGAAAAAGCCAGGCGAGGACTTGGCGTCTTTCAGAATGTCTTTCATCGGGCGCAGCGCACCGGGGGCAGCGGGTGGTGTGGCGAGAGCTGCAGGGGGTGTGGCGCTGGCGGGAGCAGTTGCAGGCGCGGCGGGTGAAGGCGGTGGTGTTTGTGAATGCGAAGGACTCCAAGCCAGTAGGCTGAAGCATGCAACATACATTAAAGAGAGTTTGAAGCAAGGTGATTTCAGAGCATGAACAGCCATGGAGGGTTCCGAATTAAAGAGGACCAGATAGATGTATTGGATTCTAATTTCTCGGGCACTCGGGTTAATACCAATACTTGTAATTGCGAGGGGTCACTCAATGTAAAGTTTCAAACAACAGGGTTTGCACGTGTCTGATGTGGGCAGACAAGCTTAGAAAATACAAGAATGACTCCGCTTATCTTGATCAACCCCCATGCAGCAGGTGGCCGAGCACGGAAGTTGAAGGGTCCCATTCAGGCATGGTGCGAAGCACTGCCCGCTCAAAGCGCACCACCTCAAATAGTCGCACCTGAAAGCATTGAGAAGGCCCACTCTCTTCTTTCCGAGTTGCCACCTCGTACACGCGTGGTAGTGGTGGGCGGTGATGGCACGCTGAATCAAATACTGCCGACCCTCTTGCATGGTGGACATGAAGTTGGATTGGTGCCATTTGGAAGTGGCAACGACTGCGCGCGCGCCTGGGGTTTGCATCGCTTGTCTTGGCAACAAGCCTTAGCGCATGCCCTCCATGCAAGGTCAAGTTACATTGATGTAGGTCGCATAGAGTTAGACAATAAAGTCATCCGTTACTTTCACTCCAGCTTAGCTGTTGGCTTTGATGCATCGGTAGGAAATCGCGCTTTGACCGGCCCTCAATTTTTAAGGGGTCTACCCCGCTACTTGCTAGCCACTCTGCGTGAATTAGCCCATTTAAAAAACTGGTATTTAAAAGTAGAAGTTGATGGTCTTTTGAAATACGAGGGACCCACTTTGTTGGCCTCTGCACTCAACACACCCACGTATGGCGGCGGCATGCCTGCTGTGCCTCATGCTTTGATCAACGATGGTCAACTCAATTTGCTGGTGGGTAGCAGATTCAACCGTTTGCAAACTCTTTGGATGTTGCCTCTATTGTTAATTGGCAAACATTTGGGCCACCCGCGCATTCAATGCCACGCCTGTTCAAACGCCACCATTAGCAATGCAAGCTTGGTGCCGGTTGCTGCAGATGGCGAGACACTGGGTTTTGCAGCCCATATCCAAGTTACATGCCTTCCAAATGCTCTTCAAGTTGTTAAGTTTTAATTGGGGTCAGAGCAACATTAATTTGTCTGGATTTCTTTGGCGCAGAGCGTTGAGCAGTCAGGCTGAAGGGGCTGACGATTTCTGGTACCCCAGCATGAGGAACCCACCCACCCCATCCTCACACAGCGAGCTCAGCATAAACCCAAACAAGCAACACACAAAACAGCAAACTCAATAGATCCCCAGCTTCACACTCCCTGTAAACAAACTAAACCCCGCTCCAAGCACAACTTTCTCCAAAATATTTTGAGCAGGTGTTGCAAACCCACCGCAAGCCCGCGACACATGTGAAGCATCCATATGATCTAACGCATCAAATCCCATGTTGATGCCAATCACAGGTAGCAAATAAGCACCGCCAGTTAGTAAAAGCAAGGTAGGCGTTGCAATGGTCCGCGCTAATCGAATTTCATCGTGCAGTGGCGCCAACTCAAAAGAACGCTGGCAAACAGTCTCATTGAATTTTTCAGAATTCAGTTGGATACTTTGTGCCATGCTGCGCGTATGACTGGCGCAGCCGGTGAGACTCACTAGCACCAAGATGCAAGCAATTCGAACACCCAGTTTAATCAAGCTTGATTCCTACTTTGGTAATGATGGCGCCCCATTTGCGCGTTTCACTTTCAATGAATGACTTGAATTGTGCGGGGCTACCACCGCCAATGATCAAACCCTGCTTCAACATGTTTTGCCTAAAAGCAGGATCGGCCATGGCCGCATTGATGTCGGTATTGAGCCGAGCAATGATGTCTGCAGGTGTGCCAGCGGGAGCAAAGATACCGTTCCAAGCCAATGCATCAAAGCCAGGAAAACCTGCCTCTGCCACGGTTTGCAAATCGGGCCTGGATGCCAAGCGCTGTGGACTGGTCACTCCTAGCAACTTCAGGCGGCCGCCCTGAACCAAAGACAAGAGTGCAGGCTCGACAGCTAACAGGGCCTGAGTTTCGTTTTGTGCAACCGACAACGCGGCAGGTGGAGAGCCGTTGAAAGGAATATGCGTTGCCTCAAATCCAGCCGTGGCCTTGAGCAACTCCATGGACAAGTGTGAAGAACTGCCCTGCCCCACGGAGGCATAACTTAATTTGTCACCCTGCGTTTTGGACCATGCAATGAATTCACGCATGTTGGAAGCCGGGTGATTGGCAGGTACAGCAAGCACATTAGGCTGTGATGACGTCAGGACGATGGGCATCAAATCTTTGGCTGGGTCGTAAGGCATTTTCTTGAACATGAAGGGGCCAAAGGCAATGGGCCCGTTAAACCCTATGCCCAAGGTGTAGCCATCAGGGGCCGCCTTGGCAACCAAGTCCATGCCAATGGTGCCACCAGCACCAGGCTTGTTTTCAACCACCAGCGATTGACCCCAGCCTGCTCTGAGCGTATCGGCCATGGCTCGCACAATGACGTCTAAGGAACTGCCCGCAGGCGCAGGAACCACCATGCGCACAGGCTTAGTAGGCCAGCTTTGGGCCAACACCGGCAGCGCCGTAAGCCCCGCAAGACACACACTTAAGGTAGCAATTGCTTTTTGAATCAAGCTGCGACGGATATTAGAAGGTTTCAAGGTGGTCTCCATTTGGAAAAACGATGCTGGTGTACATCATACAAGTACCAATTAATTGGGGTCAGAGCAACATTAAATTGTCTGGGTTTTTTGGCGAAGTGCTCAGCAATCAAAGGTCAATTACCCATGGCCGCTGAAATCTTTGCCTCAAGCTGCAACGTCTCCTCAGCCCTAAATCCAGAATGCACAAACAACACTCGCCCCTCTGGACTGACCAACATCGAAGTGGGCATGGTTTTAATGGCTAACTTTTTTGCAGACTCACCTTGCGGGTCATAGGCAATGGTGAACTGAGCGGGCGTGTGAGACAAAAACTTGTCTGCATCCGTGCGCTTAGCGTCAACGTTCACAGCCACCACTTTCAAACCCTTTGGTCCCAACTTGGCCTGCAATGCATTCATCCAAGGAAAAGATTGGCGACAAGGGCCACACCACGATGCCCAATAGTCGATGTAAATGTATTGGCCCTTGGTTTTTTGAACTTCAGCCAAGCCCAAATCTGGCAATGGCTTTCCTGCCTCAATTGCCCAAACTGGACTGGCCTGAATGAGCAAAGCGATTAACGCCATGTGGAATAACTTGAAGTTCATGAGCATCAGTTTAATGCAGCTTGTGTTTCTTGTGGCAAATGCACTTTACCTGTGTGATCAATAGCAAAAAAATCAAAGCCTGTTGCCTGCAAAAACGCCAGGCCCTCTGCCTCCTTCAACATCGCCATGGTCGTTGTACAACCCGACACCACCGTTGCAGGCGACGTGACACTCACTGAGCGCCAGTAGCTGACAGGCATACCTGTTTTAGGATTCAAAACATGACAATAGCGCTGCCCATTCAATTCAAAATAGCGCTCGTAATCGCCACTGGTGGCCAAGCCGCCCATCGTGATTGGCAGGGTGGCCACGACCTGATCAAGCGCACGCGGATCTTGAATGCCAATCATCCAAGGCTCTCCCGTAGGTTTTGGCCCGAGAAAGCGCATGTCGCCAGCCAAATTCACGTAGCCATGGGTCACACCTTTTTCTTTGAGAACCTGTGCTGCACGATCGGCAGCATACTCTTTGCCAAAGCCGCCCAAGTCTATTTCCATGCCAGCCAAAGGCAAGGCAATGCTTTGGTCTTGTAACACCACTTTTTCCCAACCCACGAGCGGCAACAAAGCCTCTAACTTTTGAGAGGACGGTACTTCAGGATTTTTAAAATCCCACGCCTGTCTGAGCACCCCCGAGGTGATGTCAAACAAGCCATCGCTTTGATCAAAGAGCTGAGAAGCAAACTTAAACAAAGCCCAAGTTTCATCGTCGCATTGCACTGCCCCGCACCCAGCCTGTTGATTGATTTTCGCAATGATGGAATCGGTGGTGTAGCGAGAATATGTGCGTTCAATGCGCAGTACTTCATCAATGGCCAACTTGGCCATCGACTCGGCCTCGTTTTGAGTATGAGATGCCAATACCACTTCACAAGCGCTGCCCATCGCCTTGAACGGCTGGCGATGAACTTTCAATGGCATTACTTTCGACACCATTAGAACGAGCGCGTGATACCCACTTGAAGATTGCGCGCATAAAACGGCGCCAAGCCTTTGCTGCCGTTACCCGACAAAATCCAAATTCCCTTCTGGCCATATTGCTCCAACTTCACATCGACCTTGGTATCAAGGTTAAGTTGCTTGGTGAGTTTCATACCCAAGGTTAAACCACCAAAAGCACTCATGCGTTGGTCTTCTGAAAAGTACTTTGCATTGGCCGGTGGACTGGGAGGGAAAGGCAATATGGAAGGATCGACCTCTACATAAAACTTGGCCGCAGTTTGAGAGTAATAACGCACTGCAGGCGCAGCACTCCAGCCATTTCCGATTTGCTGCACCCACTCAGCGTCCAAGGTGTGTGAACGAATTCCCCAGCTGTCGGTGTAGTAACGATAGGCCAAACGAGAGGTGGCGTTCAAATCATTGAAGTAATGATTCCAGCGTGTCTGAAACTTTTGTTGCGTGCGATCTCTGGGCCGTTCGTCGTAAATTTTGTAGGGGTCAGAAAAATATCCCTGACCTTTGTAGTAACCCATGTTGAATTGCACGATGTCGTTCATCGTGACCACTTGTGTGACCCCTAACAACACTTCACTGCTTCGCTTGGTCTCATTCAAAACAATTTGATTGGCTGGATTGATTAGATCGCGGTTGACGGCAAGGCCGGCTGTCCAGGTGGTATTTTTGTTCTCAGAGGAACGCGTCGCAAGCAAGGAAGCAGCGCGAGATACGTAATCGTTTTCACCAGAATGGCTCATGCCCACCGTCAAGGTGCCGTTTGGCAAATAGCGGGTGACTGACGCATCAACTGCCCGACGAAAATCTTTTAAATATGACAAAGCCTGCGTGTGATACGCCGGTGATGCGCCAGAAATGGCGTCGGTAATGAGCGTACCCGACATTGACCATTCGGAGTTGAGTGGCACGACCAAACTGCTCGAAGTGGCTTTGACAAGAATTCGGTCGTCATATGCTGAAGCGCCCGACTTGCTATCAGCCCGTCCGTACACGCCTAGCGCGTCACTGGAAGTTTGCTGACTTTCTTTGTAGTTCAAGTATTTGAAACTGAGCGTGCCTTTTTCAGGAGCACTTTCGGCATGTGCTGTGCTGATGACGCAAGGCAAAGCCATGGCGGCACTGAGCAGCGCAGCGCCCAGTTCGGTGTGATGTTTAGTTGCAACCACAACCACCTCCGCCTAAACCCGAACCACCGGCCGATGCTTCCTTACTGGTGTAGATGTGTTCTCGGTAACCTCGCTCAAGGGGATCGTCATCAAAGGTCATTTCTGGCTTTGCCAAGTTGCCCTTCTGCCACGGCTCAACCGTTTGAATGACCGAGCAGCCTTGCAATGCCAGCAGGACAAAGACCCACATCGCTAAAACTCTCATGCGCCAATCCCTCTTGATGAATTGGGGTCAGAGTAACATTAATTTGCAGGATTGGTTGGCGAAAATACAGCCAAAAAAAGCCGCTGATCCAAAGATCAACGGCTTTTTAAACTAGCTGGCGGTGCAAAACCTACCTCATCATAAACCGCCTAAGGTTTTGATTGGCAAGCAAATCAAGCACTTGGGGGTCAGTTCATCTTTCTAAAGGTTGAGACAGACACTCGTTGCGTGGGTTTCCAGACCCCTTTTTTTGCAGGGTCGGGGTTCGAACCGACGGCCGATGGAGAATTGAAGATAGGATAACTATTCTTTAAAACACTCTATCGATGTCTATCATGACCATTTTGTTTGCTGCATTTCTACTCGGGCTTGTGTTCAATGCCACCCCAGGCGCTGTTTTTGCTGAGACTGTCCGGCGCGGTGCCACTGGCGGTTTTAAGGCCGCTCTCGCCGTCCAGATTGGGTCACTTGTGGGGGATGCAACATGGGCTGTTCTCGGTTTGATGGGGGTGGGGCTCCTACTTCAGGTCGACGCATTGAAATGGCCTGTAGGCCTTGTTGGCGCAGCCTATTTGATTTGGCTTTCCTGGGACTCTTGGAAGGCAGCTTCCATTGCATTCAGTGTAAATGAAAATCAAGATGAAAAAGCGCGATCGGGATTGAAATCAGGTGTGATTCTTTCACTGACGAACCCGCAAAATCTAGCGTACTGGGCAGCGTTAGGGAGTGCTTTGGGAGCGCTTGGAATAGCTGACCCCGGCATGCAGGACTATGCGACTTTTTTTTCCGGATTCATGATTGCTTCTGTCACCTGGGCAGTTTTCTGCGCAGCTGCAATCGACAGGATCTTCAAGAAGGCTGGTCAGAAATGGGTGGCATTGACATACCGCCTTTGCGCCGTCATGTTCATGCTGCTAGCAGTCAACACCGTCAGAGAGCTGTTTTCACACTCAGGACCATCCGCATTGCATGTGAGCCCACCTGCTATTCAGGGTCCAAACTTAGCTGCCGATTAGCTAGTTCGAAGACCCCTTCCAGCCCAACGCAGGTTCTCGCTTTGACGCAGTCCTAGACAACTCACGTGGAAAGTGGATTGCCAAAAATGAAGTCGATGAGACATGTTATTGGTTACTTCCTTTTTGTATTGTCATTCATAGCTTGGGCAGCAATTTCAATTCTCCCCTTTTTGAATTTATCCATTGAGATGGGAGCGGCCATCACGACTGCTCTTATTGTGGGTGGTGAGATCGCGTTTGTTTTAAGCATCGCATTACTCGGCAAAGAGTTTTTAGGAAAAATCAATAGCTTTTTTAATAAGCTTAATTTTTTCCAAAAAGGAAAGTAAAGATACAGGATGAATGGCATCCAAATACGATCTGACTCTTGGAGTACATATGATTCACAAAGACCGAATGACAGCACGAATGGATGGCGATTTTGTTGTCTTCCTTATAGGTATGCGCATCAACAAGCCATTGGCCGTTCACAAGTATTTGCCTGTGTTGAACGCGATGCCCAAAATGCTCACGGAACTTTATAAAAAACCAGAGTTGGGCTTGATACACCACGAGATGTGGTTTTCTCGAACGATCATTTTGGTTCAATACTGGCGTTCAATGGAGCAACTCATTGATTACGCAAAGAACAAAGATTCGGCTCATTTGCCAGCTTGGCAAGCGTTCAATAAAGCTGTTGGTACGGACGGTATTGTTGGCATATGGCACGAAACCTACAAAGCCAGCCCAGGTACTCATGAGAATGTTTACGTGAACATGCCAGCCTTCGGTCTAGGGAAGGCCGGTCTGCTGGTTGAAGCAAAGGGGCATCTCAAATCAGCATCGGACAGGTTCAAAAGCTGAGAAACCTTGGGACGACTGACGGGATTCTGGCATTCGCAAGAGTATTTTTTGGGCTCATGTTGGTGTGCAGCATCGCAAAAACCGCGTGCAATCGGTACGGTTCAAATTCAGGTTTTGAACGGGCTAAGTCAAGAGGTTTTGAGCAGAAAGCCGTCTCAACAGTTCGATCACCCTTTAAAAGGGTGACTTTCTTCAAGATCGGGGAAAGCTTGAGAAGAAAAAATTCAATCAGATCAACAACTTGCAAACAGGCGTTTGAAGGATTGAAATATTGAAAGAAGTCGCTGGCGGAATCGGAGAGATTCGAACTCTCGATAAGGCTCTACACCCTATACTCCCTTAGCAGGGGAGCACCTTCGGCCACTCGGTCACGATTCCAGCACTCAAAAATTATATCAGGCTTGGTCTAAATCAAAGGCTTTGTGCAAGGCCCGCACCGCCAATTCCATGTATTTCTCGTCAATTACCACAGAGGTTTTAATTTCGGACGTAGAAATCATCTGAATGTTGATGCCCTCTTCGCTCAAAGACCTGAACATTTTGCTGGCAATTCCCACGTGGCTTCTCATGCCAATGCCCACAATCGACACTTTGCAAATTTTGGCATCGCCGATGACTTCACTGGCGCCCAAAGACGGCAACACTTTTTCCTTCAGAAGGTCCATGGTGCGCGCAAAATCATTGCGGTGCACTGTGAAGCTGAAGTCGGTTTTACCATCTTTGCTCAAGTTTTGAATGATCACGTCAACTTCAATGTTGGCGTCGGCCACCGCTCCCAAAATTTGGTAAGCAATGCCAGGTTTGTCGGGCACGCCCAACACAGAAATTTTGGCTTCATCGCGATTGAACGCAATGCCGGAGACTACGGCTTGTTCCATTTTTTCGTCTTCCTCAAAAGTGATCAGCGTGCCAGATTTGGCTTCTTCATGAATATCGATGTCCCAAGGTGTGAAGCTAGACAGCACACGCATGGGCACTTTGTATTTGCCCGCAAATTCAACAGAGCGAATTTGCAAAACTTTGGAGCCGAGGGATGCCATTTCTAGCATCTCTTCAAAGCTGACTGTTTTCAAGCGACGGGCCTCGGGTACCACGCGGGGGTCGGTGGTGTAGACGCCATCCACGTCGGTGTAAATCAGGCACTCGTCGGCTTTCATGGCGGCAGCAACGGCAACTGCAGAGGTGTCTGAACCACCTCGGCCCAAGGTAGTGATGTTGCCGTCTGGGTCTACACCTTGGAAGCCCGTCACGATGACCACACGGCCAGCCGCTAAGTCTTTGCGGACACGCACATCGTCAATTGATTCAATGCGGGCCTTGGTAAAAGCGCTGTTGGTCTTGATGGGCACTTGCCAGCCGGCATAGCTGACTGACTCCATGCCCTCAGACTGCAAAGCGATGGCCAGCAAGGCGGAAGATGCTTGCTCGCCTGTTGAGGCCAACATGTCGAGTTCGCGGTCGTACGCTGTGTCTGTTTTGGCTGGCGCCAACTCTTTGGCCAAGCCCAAAAGGCGATTGGTTTCGCCGCTCATGGCGCTTGGCACCACCACCATTTGGTGACCCGCCCTAGCCCATTTGGCGACGCGTTTGGCCACATTTCGAATGCGCTCTGTTGAGCCCATTGAAGTGCCGCCGTATTTGTGAACGATCAGTGCCATTTTTAGAAGTTATAAAAGGGAAATTTCAGCAAAACCCATCAATTGTACTCGGGAGAACCCTCGATTTGAAGGGATTTAAGCGGCTAAACCTGATCGGACCAAGTCAAGACCTGCCCAACTCTTAACGCATACCCTCGCCCCACCTTCAATCGCAATTGATGGCCGCGCGTGGTGCAAGCCGCAATTTGCGACAACAACTCGCTCATTTGCACGGTGCTCGGCGTGGTTTGGTGCTGAACCTTCAGCCAATGCCGAAGTACCAAAGACTGCCTGGCTGGACTGAACTGCTGCAAGGCCTTGATGTTGAGCCCACCAGAAGCCATCAGACTAGACAAATCGGCCACAGCCAACTCGTTCAAAATTTCTTGTGCTTCTGCTGCGTGCGAAGCGCTCCTTGAAAAGGTGTCTCTGAATTGAGGAAAAGCTCGCTCCAAAGCAGGCAACAATTGGGCACGAATGCGGTTGCGGGTGAATTGCTCGTCTTGGTTGGTGGGGTCTTCTACCCAAGTCACTTCAGCATGCGTGAGGTATTCACGCAACTTTGAGCCAGGCACACTTAACAAAGGCCGATGCCATTGCAAACCATCTCGCATCCATTTAGGAGGCATGCTGGCCAAGCCCGGCAATCCAGCACCACGGGACAGCGCCAGCAACAATGTTTCTACTTGATCATCGGCATGCTGTGCCACTGCGATGTCTTTCACCCCCTGCAATGAAGGATGCGCGTGAACAGCTTCACTAAGAGCCGCATAGCGCGCCTTTCTTGCAGCGTCTTCTGGACTCTGACCTGCTTCGTTTTTGGCATTGACTTTGCAAAGCACCAAGGGAACTTTCAGTTGTTCACACAAAGCTTGGCAGTGGCTTGCAAAGCCATCGGCCGCCGCTTGCAAACCATGGTGAATGTGAATGGCCCTTACCTGCCCTGGCCACTGCCTGACACACGCCACCAGCAAAGCAGTGGAATCTGCACCACCGCTGAAAGCGATGGCCAAAGGGAGCGTAGGCTGAAAACTGGGCGCAAGCAAGCCCACACCTGAATTCGCAGTATTATTTGCCGACTTTGGTGTCTGTGAATCGGCCATAGCTTTGCAAACGCTCGTAGCGACGGTCGACCAATTCTTTGGGTTTCAAATCGGTGACCTGACGCCACGCGTCTCCCAAAGCACGCTTCAAAAATGCAGCCATTTGAGCAGGGTCGCGATGCGCACCCCCGACCGGCTCGTTCACAATTTTGTCGACCAAATTCAAAGCTTTTAAACGGTGGGCGGTAATGCCAAGCGCCTCAGCCGCTTCTTCTGCTTTGTCAGAGGTTTTCCACAAAATGGAGGCGCAACCTTCTGGGCTGATGACAGAATAAACAGAGTACTGAAGCATCAGCACTGAATCGGCAACAGAGATGGCCAATGCGCCGCCGGAGCCACCTTCACCGATGATGGTGGTGATGATGGGCACTTCCAGTTGCGCCATTTCAAAAATGTTGCGACCGATGGCCTCTGACTGGCTGCGCTCTTCGGCATCAATACCTGGGTATGCGCCAGGCGTGTCAACAAATGTGAATACGGGCAGTTTGAATTTTTCTGCGGTCTTCATAAGACGCAAAGCTTTGCGATAGCCTTCTGGCTTGCTCATGCCAAAGTTGCGCTGCGTGCGCTCTTTGGTGTCTCGGCCCTTTTGATGACCGAGCACCATACAGGGCGAACCATTGAAGCGGGCCAAACCACCCACAATGGACAAGTCGTCGGCAAAGTGTCGGTCGCCATGCATTTCCACAAAGTCCGTGAAAATTTCGCGGATGTAATCCAGTGTGTAAGGACGCTCGGGATGGCGGGCAATTTTGGTAATTTGCCAGGCCGTCAAGTCTGAGTAAATGTCTTTGGTCAGCTGCTGGCTCTTTTTACTGAGCTGATCAATTTCTTCGGAAATATCAACAGCTGATTCGCTTTGCACATAGCGAAGTTCTTCAATTTTGCCTTCAAGTTCAGCCACTGGCTGCTCAAAGTCTAGGAATGTGCGCTTGGCCAAAATGGGCCTCCTTTATCTAGCTCAATACTCAACCGGTACGGGGTCGAGAGACCGCCAAATATACCAAGTTGCAACCGTGCTGTAGGGTTGCCACGCTTGAGCGACCTCGCGAGCATCGCTGCGGCTCACGGGTTCGCCTGAAAAATAGTTCTTGCTGATGCCATTGATCAGGCCCACATCATCTAAGGGCAAGACGTTGGGACGCATGAGGTGAAAGATCAAAAACATCTCAGCCGTCCAACGGCCTATGCCCCGAATGGCCACCAATTCATCAATGATGGCATCATCTTCCATGTGTTGCCATTCCTTGACGCTGACATTTTTGCCATGAAAATTAAGCGCTAAGTCAACCAGGTATTCAACTTTGCGCGCTGACAAACCGGCCGCGCGCATGTCATCTACTTTCAATTTCAATACGCCAGCGGGTGTGATTTTTTTATTCAAGGCAGAAAATTTATTCCAAACCGACTGAGCGGCTTTGACTGAAATTTGCTGTCCCACAATGCTGCGCGCCAAAGTGACAAAAGCATCTCCGCGCGACACCAAACAGGCATCGCCAAATTGAGGGATCAGGCGCTTCATGACCCTGTCTTTTTTTGAAAGATGCGCGCAAGCAGCAGCCCAATACTCTGGTGTGATGACAATGTCAGAATGACTCATTGAGAGGCCTCCCAGGTGGTGCCAGCAGCTGAATCTTTGAGCTCAATGCCCTGCTCTAGTAAGTGCTTGCGAATGCGATCAGCTTCTGCAAAATTCTTGGCTGCCTTGGCGTCTGCGCGCGCTTGAATGTAAGCCTGAACAGCGGCTTCGTCCAAACCAGCACCAGCCTGTAAGTAGGCAACCGGATCGTTTTGCAAAATTCCCAAAATACTGCCAAGCGCTTTCAATAAGCCGGCTTGATCGGCTGACTTGCTGCGGTTGACTTCTCCCGCCAAATCAAACATAACTGCAACAGCTTCAGGGGTACCGAAGTCTTCGTCCATGGCGGCTTTGAATCGCGCGGCATAGGGGCTGGCCCAATCAATTTGGACATTGGAAGGCACGACCGCTTGCAAGGCTGTGTAGAGGCGCTTCAGGCCACTGCGCGCATCGTTCAAATTTTGATCCGAGTAGTTTAAAGAAGTTCTGTAATGGCTTCTGACCAAATAGAAGCGCACGGTTTCGGCATCGAATGACTTTAGAACATCGCGAATTGTGAAAAAATTGCCCAAACTTTTGGACATTTTTTCATTGTCAATGTTGATGAAACCGTTGTGCATCCAATACTGAGCAAATTGCTGTCCGGTTGCGCCTTCACTTTGGGCAATTTCGTTTTCATGGTGCGGAAACTGCAAGTCAGCGCCGCCTGCATGAATGTCAAAACTGTTGCCCAACATTTGGCAAGCCATGGCCGAGCATTCAATGTGCCAGCCTGGGCGGCCAGGGCCAAATTTGCTGTCCCATTTGACGTCGGCGGGTTCTGAGGTTTTGGCCCCCTTCCACAACACAAAATCTAGTGGGTCTTCCTTGCCATCTAAAACTGCTACGCGTTCACCTGCGTGCAACTCGTCTAGTGACTTACCAGACAACTTGCCATAACCAGGAAACTTGCGCACCGCATAATTCACATCGCCTTGGGGGGTTCGGTAAGCTAAGCCCTTTTCTTCAAGGACGCCAATCATGTGAAGCATTTGCGGCACAAACTCTGTTGCACGAGGTTCGGCTGTAGGGCGGGCTATGCCCAGTGCATCAAAGTCTTCGTGCATGGCGTCAACCATGCGATTTGTGAGGGCTCGGATAGATTCGCCGTTTTCAACGGCACGCTTGATAATTTTGTCGTCAATGTCGGTGATGTTTCGAATGTGAGTGACTTTGTAGCCACTGACCTTGAGCCACCGTTGAACCACATCAAAGGCCACATTGGACCTTGCATGGCCCACATGGCAAAAATCAAATACCGTCATGCCGCAGACGTACATGCGAACGTGACCCGCTTCTAAGGGAGTAAATTTCTCAACCGCTCGGGACAGCGTGTTGTAAATGCGCAAGCTCATGAAAGACTGTATTTTTCTTGTAAAGGTGCAAAAAGGGGCCGCAGCCCCCTAGTTGTTGCAATGGCAGACCAGAACACAGGCCTCCGTTACAATTTGCGTCAGTATAAGGCCCAAATAAGTCGCTGACAAAGTCAAAATTTTGAACCAGACTCGCCCCTATTGAGCCACTTAGCCTGTATTTCACATTTCAAAATCCATCCATATGTCTTCCCATTGGGTTCTATCGCGTGTTTTCCCCATCCTGCTCTGTTTTGGCAGCAGCCTGACATGGGCCAATGGCAGCGAAGAAATTGAAGAACTCATTCGAAACAAACAATGGCCACAAGCGCAGCAAAAGCTTCAATTGGCCATCAAGCAAACTCCCCCAACGGCAAGCACACCCCTCTCGCCACAGTTTCGCTTCATGAACAGTCAAATTTTGGCGGGTCAAGGAGAGGTTGCCAAAGCTCTAAAAGAACTTCAAGCCCTCATTCAAGAATTTCCTGAACTCCCAGAACCCTATAACAACTTAGGCGTGCTGTTAGCAGCTCAGGGAAAATACGATGAGGCCTTGTCGGCACTCACGTCGGCCATCCAAGCGCGGCCCCATTACAAAATTGCACTTCAAAATTTAGGCGACTTGTATACCGCCATGGCCCAACGAGCCTACACCCAAGCCAAAAACGCGAAAGAAGGCCCTAACCTGCTGCCCTTGCCAGCGCCCGCGGCGGTCACCACCAACACAACCAACACACAAACCTTGCGTTAACTGCCATGACTCCAAACCTTTTTCGCCGAAACTCAGTAGCCCTTTTCAGTGCATTGGCGCTGACTTTGGGCATGGCTCTGAGCCCTTTGCAGAGCCAGGCTCAAGAAGCACCCAAAGTCAAAATTACCACCAACATGGGCGACATCATGGTGGAGCTCTATCCTGACAAGGCTCCCAAAACAGTGGCCAACTTTCTTCAGTACGTCAAAGACAAACATTACAACGGCACCATTTTTCACAGGGTCATCGCCAATTTCATGGTTCAGGGTGGCGGCTATGATGCCCAATACAAAGAACGTCCAACCAGAGCACCCGTTCAGCACGAGGGCCGCCAGGCTATGGTCGCTGGCTTGAAAAATCAGCCCGGTTTTTTGGCCATGGCCAGAACCAACGACCCACAATCAGCCACAGCGCAGTTTTTCATTAACACCGCTGAAAACGCTTTTCTAGACCCCACCCCCATCCCCGATGGCGATCCCATTAAACGCTTTGAATACAGAGGGCAGGTCTACGAAAACGTGCCGCGCGAGAACTTGCTCAATGCCCTACAACTTTTCGGTTATACGGTTTTTGGCAAAGTCATCTCCGGCATGGATGTCGTGGATAAAATAAGAGCAACCCCAACAGGCATGGGCGGTCCCTTTAGAACCGATGTTCCAAAAACCCCTGTTGTCATTCTTTCAATCACTTTGGTGCAATAACCATGAGCAATCCTCAAGTCGAACTCCACATCGCCGGCAAAGGCGTTATCCTCATTGAACTCGACGCCGAAAAAGCGCCCTTGAGCGTTGAAAACTTCCTGCACTACGTGAACAAGGGTCACTATGACAACACCATTTTTCACCGTGTGATTCCTGGCTTCATGATTCAAGGTGGCGGCTTTGAACCCAACATGGAACAAAAGCAATCCGATGCGGCCATTCAGAATGAAGGCAACAACGGTTTGAAAAACACAAAGTACAGCTTGGCCATGGCACGCACTCAAGCGCCCCACTCTGCCACTGCACAGTTCTTCATTAACACCGCCGACAACGAATTCTTGAACCACACAGCACCTTCACTGCAAGGCTGGGGCTATGCTGTGTTTGCTCATGTGGTGTCGGGCAACGACATTGTGGATGACATTGAAGGCGTTAAAACTGGCCGAAATGGCTTCCATGACGACGTACCCAAAGAACCCGTCATCATTGAAAAGGCTGTTGCGCTTTAATTTTCGCAATCATCCTTTTCCATGACTGCAAGCGTGTTGCCGCTTCAGGTGTTTGAAGCATCTGAAGCTTGGCGCACGGTTGATTTCATTTCTGACTTGCATTTGCAAGAAAAAGACACGGCCACATTTGATGTGTGGCAAGCCTATATGCAAAATACGACCGCGGATGCGGTCTTTATTTTGGGCGATCTGTTCGAGGTTTGGGTTGGTGACGACGCCGTCGAAAATCACTCATTTCTTAAAAGATGCGCCACTGTTTTAAAAGCCTGTGCAACAAAAAGACAGGTGGCCTTCATGCGAGGCAACCGCGATTTCTTGGTCGGCAGTGCGTTCCTCAATGCATGCAATGTGATTGATCTGCAAGACCCCACGGTGCTTCACTTTGCATCTCAAAAATGGCTGCTCTCGCATGGTGATGCGGGTTGTTTAGGTGACACAGACTACCAAGCCTTTCGGCAGATGGTCAGAAAACCAAGTTGGATAAATGACTTCTTGGTCAAGCCACTCACTGAGAGAGAGCACATTGCCAGGCAACTTCGAGCACAAAGCGAAATACTCAAAAAGGATTCACGTGCGGTCTATGCCGATGTGGCAGATGAATGGTCGTCTCAGTTGCTTCAACAAGCCGGCGCCACTTGCCTTGTTCATGGTCACACTCATCGGCCTGCTCTTCACAGCCTCGGGCAAGATCCGCCTAAGCAACGCTACGTTTTAAGTGACTGGGATATTTCGGCAGCAAGGCCACGTGCCGAAGTACTGCGCTGGCATTTCGAGGGGCAAGTTGAACGGATCAACTTGATAAGCTGAGCTCGAGCATTGGCTTTTCAGCCTTTGCTTAAGCCCTTACTTCATTCAGCTGCGCAGCAAATTCTTCAAAGCATTTTGCAAACGCCGCGCCACTTTAGGGTCGTGCGTTGAAGACAAAACTGCTGTGACATCCAAGGCCCAAGTTTGCTCAGGGCCAGGTTGGTTTTTGCGAGTGAGCAATTGAAGTTGCAATGCGCGCCGCTCGTTCAAATTCTCTGCAGGCGTTGGCACTTCTGCAGCCATCTCTAGACGCAAAATGGCTTCGCCAGCAGTTGCTGCAGGTGCCTGACCGACGGCTTGTGACCATGCAGCCCTAGCAGCAGCGTTCACATTGCGACCTAAATCTTGCGCCGTGGGCACCAAGTCGGCTTGACGCGTTTCCCATGCAGCAAGCAAGTGCGTTAAGGATTCGCCGTGGGCCTGGGCAGCCAGCTTTCGCAAGGCCATTTCGGCGTGTTCCATGGCATCGCGTTGGGCTCTGAACGCCGCATCACCAAGGCGAGGACCACGCTCTTCACGCTCAGGGCGATCACCTCGATCTCCACGTTCAAAACGACCCCCGCTCTTATCGCCAAAACCACCTTTGTCAGAACGCGGTGCGCCTTTGCCATCTCTGCGATCACCAGGCCCACCGCGACCTGCGGGAACGGGAACTGATTTCTTTTGGCCGGGTCGGTCATCGCCGCGCATGGCCACCAAGGGGCGCGCGGGTTTCGGGGCATCAACAGGCTTGACGGGCTCTGCAGTTTCAGCTGAGGGAGAATCAGTTTCAGCTGCATTGGATTCTGCTTCGTTTGTTTCTGCCAAAGCCGTTTCAGCTGCAGCAGGCTCTGAGGCAGCTTGTGCCGCATCTGGCGCGCTAATTTCCACAGCCTTTGGCGCAACTATGACTTCGGCATTGGCCTTGGCTTGCCCTTTTAAAGCAGCGTCCAAGGCAGCCATGGCCGCCTTGATTTTTTGAACATCACCGGAGGCGTTAGCAGCTTTTAAGTCATTGGATGCATCGAGCACCATGCGGTCGTGGGCCGACATGGGGGCATTTGAAACGTGCTCGCGCGAGTTGGTCTTGCGACTAAAAGCTTCATCAATGGGTTTGCGAAAAGCCTCCCACATTTTTTGTTCAATGCGGCGATCCATGGGAACGCTTTGAGCTTCTGCTTGCCAATTTTGCTGCAAGGCCTTGACCGCATCTACTCTTAAGAGAGGCGCTGCGCCAAGCTGCTCGGCTTCTGCAATCAAAGCTTGACGCCTTGCGGTACTGGCTTTCTGAGCGGCTTCCAAAGGTGCCGCGGCATTGTGCAGGGCCTGCTTCCAAAGGGGTTGTAGTTCTGCAAAAGCTTTCTCACTCAAATGGCCCGCCGAGCGCCAGCGATCGCCAAACTGATGCAAAGACCGCAAGTGCGCGCGCCAATCTGCATTTTGTGCATTGGCCTCACCCCAAGCCTTGACCTCTTCAATCAATGCCAAGCGTTGAGCGCGATGTTCACTGGCTTCGTGTTTGATTTTGTCCAACCAAGTTTGAACCACTTTGTAGGCGTTGTTGCATGCAGCATCGAAACGCTTCCACAAAGCATGGTTTGGCAAGCCACCTTGATCGGCTTTTTTCCATTCTTCACGCAACTGACGCAAAGCGTCTTGCATTTTTCGACCGCCAACGGTGGGTTCAAAATGAAACTCTTCCTTGGCAGGGGCGGGGGTAGCAGCAGTCGTTTCTGCCACCTGAGTTGCTGAATCATTGGCAACACTCTCATTGCCAACACCCTCATGGCCAACTTCAGATTCGACCAGCTTGTCGCCATCCTCTTTTGAAACTTCCAGTGCTTCTGCAGCGACCTCTGTGACGGCTTGGGTTTTAACGGGCACTTTTTTGAACAGGCCTTCCGCCTTCAAAACCAATGCCAAACGCAATTGATCCGCAACATGTCTTTGCCAACCTTCTGCATCACCTGCAGCAATTAATGCTTCATGAACTTTCAAGTCCATGTTGGTGTCCATATTTCGCCCATGGTCCTTGAGCGCTTGCTTGAGGACCAACAAGTTGGCTTCACTGTTCTCAGCCGCCAAGACCGTCATGGCCCCTGTGACTGCTTGATTGGCGGCTTCGCGCAAAGCCAACCTCTGAGCAGGATCCATTTTGGTATTGCTGACTTTGGGCGTTTTAGCTGGCTTGCCCTCCGCCTCAGCCGTTGATTCTTCAACGCTAGCTTGCACCGCATTTGAAACGGCTAAATGTTCGGAATTGGGGGCTTCTTTGACTGCATGAACGTTGGCATGCCCACCAAGACTTGCTTGCCCTCCTCTTGCCACGCGAATTTCTTCGGCCCAAACTGGCACGGGTGGCAACGCTTCGTTGGCGTCATCCCTAGCCGCTTTAGCCTGAAACAACGCAGCTTCAAAGGCTTCCCAAACACTGCTTAACTGATGACGGGACGCATCAAGTTGGGGTGGGAATTTCAAATCAACGCTTTGCCAAGAATGATCTTCTGTGATGGCATGGGCTTGTTGGTGCCAGTGGGCTACATCGGACTGCAAGAGTTCATTGGCAGCGCCTGCTTCTTTCAAACTTTTGGTAGAAAGAACCTCAATGCGCTGCGCCAAAAGCACGGCTGTTTCGCGCTGCACCATGACTTGATGCTGCAAATCTTCAACCGCTTTGATTTTCTCATTCAGCTGAAGCTTGAGGCTGGCCAGCGGTTCGCGAGACAGTGGCGCACCTGCTTTGGCAGCATCTCTTTGCCAAGCCATGGCATCGGCAATGTTCAAACGCGAAGAAGTTAGCATGGCATTGGCGCGTTCGGCCCATTCGGCTGCCAAGACATCTTGGCCATGCAAGCGCTTCAACTCATCTAGCTTTTCGCGAAGCACTTTGGCAGCGCCTTTGTCACGCGTAGAAACTTCTTTGTACACGAGTTGTAAAACTTCGTGGGATGGCTCTGTGACGAGCCAATCACGCAACTTGGCTGCGCGCTCACCGGATGTTTGTGCGGTAAAGGCACCCCCAGTTAAATTGTCTAGGGCTTGCAAGTCTGGGGTCTTAGGAGAAGAAGAAGTCACAGTCACAACACAAAAAGATAAAGAAGCTATTTTCACCGAGGAAGGCAGGCCTCGATATGCAGAAAGCATCTATTTTCGATTTTTTTTATAATTAGTGGTTCCCTTCATTCAAATCAACTTGTGACTCAACCCGCTTTTCAGGAATTAGCCGCGCAATGGTCTCTTCGCTTTTGGCGCGGACTGTTGACCTTTGGGGGCGATATTGGGCGCGGCTTTGTGAACATTTCCCACCACAGTTTTGCAATGTTGGGGCTGCTTGCATTGATCCTCAGCATGCTGGCTTTGGCACGGCCTGAAGTGCGCACCCTGACTGTCCAAAGCGTGCAAGGCTGGCTGTTTACCCGACTGCAGATTTCAGAAGCTGAAGATGAACAGCATCAAGTATTGCTTAGAAGCTTTGCAGCGCCCGCAACTGTCCTGACACCGCTCCAATTGACTTTGGTTCAAGCCGTGAGAAGCAAATACAAAATTGCGCCAGAACCCTTGAATGCCTTGATTTTGGAGGTATTTGACTTGGCAGATCGGTCAGCACTTGACGCCACCCTCATTCTCGCGGTCATCGGGGTTGAGTCCAACTACAACCCCTTTGCCAACAGCCCGAGGGGCGCAAAAGGCCTGATGCAGGTGATACCCGAGGTCCATTCTGAACAATTCACCCCCTACGGCGGGGCCATGGCTATTTTTGATCCCAAAACAAACCTCCGCATTGGCGTCAAAATCCTCAAAGAATGCATCAATTTGACTGGCAGTTTGGAGGAAGGTCTTCGACTCTACAAGGCCGGTGAAGAGTCTATTTCTCAAGAAACTGAGTACATCTCTAGGGTGATCGGTGAACAAGAACGACTCAATCAAGCCATCCTCAAAAATTCAAACGATGACGTTGCCAAGGCTAGCCCCAGCTCGAACCTCAGCCCCAAAAAGTGATCCGGAGAAGCTTGCCCTCAAAAATTAGGCTGCCAAATTTAAGCTTTTCAGATGCATCTAAGCACCACCTCGGCTACACTCGGAGTGTGCGCAACTGGCGATAGGATTCTGGCCCCTGCTAACACTGGCTGGCTGGTTTCTGACGTGGAAATTGGAGGACCTAGATCCGCCTACAACCACTGGGGAGCGTGCACCTTGTCCAAGTCGTTTAGAGGCACAAGGTTTCAGCCGTTCGCCTGGGCAGCCCTTGCCATTTTGAAGTTTTTAACGCTTCACTTGAGCAAGGAACCATCCTTTGAAGGCCTGCCGTGTATTCAAGAAATATTCTGATTGAACAAACCGATCCCGAGATTTTTGCAGCCATTCAGGCCGAAAACGCTCGACAAGAGCATCACATTGAGTTGATTGCCAGCGAAAACTACGCCTCGCCTGCCGTCATGGCGGCTCAAGGCTCACAACTAACCAACAAGTACGCCGAAGGCTACCCTGGCAAACGCTACTACGGTGGTTGCGAATTTGTTGACATTGCAGAGCAATTGGCCATTGACCGCGTCAAACACATCTTTGGCGCTGACGCTGCCAATGTGCAACCGCATTGCGGCGCATCGGCCAATGAGGCTGTATTTTTGGCTTTCCTAAAACCCGGCGACACCATCATGGGCATGAGCTTAGCTGAAGGCGGTCACCTCACACACGGTATGCCCCTGAACATCAGTGGAAAGTGGTTCAACGTGGTCAGCTATGGCCTCGATGCCAACGAAGTCATTGACTACGATGCCATGGAGAAAAAGGCGCACGAATCAAAACCCAAGCTCATCATTGCTGGCGCATCGGCCTACAGTTTGCACATTGACTTTGCACGCTTTGCCAAAGTTGCTAAAGATGTTGGCGCCATTTTTCTGGTTGATATGGCGCACTATGCAGGCCTCATTGCAGCAGGTGTTTATCCCAACCCCGTACCTTACGCCGACGTCGTGACATCCACCACGCACAAGAGCTTGCGCGGACCTCGCGGTGGCATCATCTTGATGAAAGCCGAGCACGAAAAAGCCATCAACAGCGCTATCTTCCCTGGCCTGCAAGGCGGCCCGCTCATGCACGTCATTGCGGCCAAAGCCGTAGCCTTCAAAGAAGCCATGGCACCGGGTTTCAAGGCCTACCAACAACAAGTCATCAAGAACGCCCAAATCGTGGCTGAGACCCTCACCCAACGCGGCCTGCGCATTGTGAGTGGTGGCACCCAAAGTCACGTCATGTTGGTTGATTTGCGCCCTAAGGGCATTACTGGCAAAGAAGCTGAAGCAGTCTTGGGCCAGGCGCACATGACCATCAACAAAAACGCCATCCCCAATGACCCCGAAAAACCCATGGTCACCAGCGGCGTGCGCATTGGCACACCCGCCATGACCACCCGCGGCTTCAAAGACGAAGAGGCGCGCATCACAGCCAACCTCATTGCCGATGTGCTCGACAACCCACGCGATCCTGCCAACATTGAAGCTGTGCGCACCAAGGTCAATGCCTTGACCGCGCGTTTCCCTGTTTACAAATGAAGTGTCCCTTCTGCAGCCACAACGACACCCAAGTAGTAGAAACACGTCTGGCAGAAGACGGCGATCTCATTCGCCGTCGCCGTCAATGTGCAGCGTGTGAAAAACGTTTCACCACCTACGAGCGGCCAGAGGTTAATTTTCCGGCCATCGTGAAAAAAGATGGCAGACGCATTGAATACGAACGGGTGAAGTTGCGCGCCAGCATGAACCTGGCGTTGCGCAAACGACCCGTCAGCATTGAACAAGTAGATTCAGCCATTGAGCGCATTGAAGAAAAGTTATTGAACTTGGCACAACGCGAAGTAGCCTCCAACAAAATTGGCGAGTTGGTTATGCGCGAATTGAAGAAACTCGACAAAGTGGCCTATGTTCGCTTTGCCAGTGTGTACCGCAGCTTTGAAGACATAGACGACTTCAAGTTGCTGGTGGACGAAGTGAGTAAATAGTTTCAAGGGCAGATGGCAATCAGCACTTTGTCTAAGCGGGCACGACCCACCGCATTCACCACCAACAACCACCCCTCCTTGGCATTCGCACCGCTCTCACAAAAGGTGATGGTACCCGCTTGAAAAGCACCATTCAACAACAAGCTGCGACCACTTGCGCCAAAAGATACATACCTACCAACAGTGGTATTGCCTGTGGCAGAAACTTGGAAGTTAATGCGCGACCTTTGCCGTAACAGGGGCTCTCCTTCGTCCCATAGACCATTGCTGTTGGCGTCTTCAAACACCAACCACCCCTGATGCCAGGCAACTGAGCTGCCACTGGACGCACAGGCGGTTGGCAATGCAGGCTGTAAGCTTGAATCGAGTGCAGCCGCACACAGCGTGACGCGTCGCTCTAGGCGCAAGGCTTCAGCTCTGGCGCTAAGCACATCGCTTAGCAAGGCTTCGGAAGCTGCCTGAATATGAACCCTGATTTGTAATTCCTTAAAAGAGAGTGCCACTGTGCTGCACAGGACACCCACGATAAAAAGCATGAACAGCATTTCGATCAAACTGTAGCCATCAACTTTCAAAGTGAACTTCATGGTCAGAGCTTCTATGCATGGCGCAATAAAGCACTTGCATTCAGTGCCAATTCGCGAGCACTGCAAGTCAATGCCAACGGCGTTGCTTGCTCGCAGCGCATGCTCTGTTCATGAGCCCTCTATCGTCACTTCAAATAAAGCGCTGCCGTGCCCCAGGTTTTACACTCATTGAGTCACTTGTTTGCATGGCGATCATTGGCGCACTGATGGGCATTGCCTTGCCTAGGCTTGAACTGCATTGGCAAAAAATAAGGCGTCAAGATGCTCAAAATTCACTGATGCAATTACATCTTCGGCAATTGCAATGGCGAGGCTTACACCCCCAATATGCAAACACTTTGAGCGAGCTCAATTGGGCAGGAACGCACTCCATTTCAAAGCACTACTTATTGAATCTCCAAAGTAGCAACGCGCAAGGCTACATCCTTCACGCCACGCCAGTTGGCATGCAAAGTCGAGATACAACTTGTAGCAGCATGAGTCTGCGCATTTCAGAAAATGCCAGGGTGCTCGCAACAAGCAATGACTCGCTGTTGAACGATGCCGAGGCTTGCTGGAAATGGTAAATCTTTTGGTGGGCATGGCCATGGGTTTAAGTGTGCTGAGTGCCGCAGTTTTTTGGGTTCATTTTCAATGGACCCAAGATCGGAAAATTTTAGAAAGAAGCCATGTGCAACAAGAAACACGGGCCTTGATGGACACTTTGGTGCACGACATACGGCGGGCTAATTTTTTCAGTTTGGCCATCACACCCAACTCCCCCCATGACCCTGTTTGTCCCATTGCGTTTTGCGGCGCGTCAGAAGATTTCTATCTCACGAACCAACAAATTTTGTTCAGCATTGATCGCAATGAAAATGGGCTGAAAGAAAACAACGAGTGCAGCGGTTTTCGTTTGAATGGCCATCAAATTCAAACCAAAACTTCCTGCCAACCTGTAGTTTGGACATCCCTGACACAGCCCAAACATTCAGAAATACTGGCGTTTGAGTTGCGTTTGCAATGCAATCAGTTTTCTCCCATCCTAGGTGAATTGTTGCTGATTGAAATTCGCAGTCAAATTTCTACTGAAAAGATGCCTCTGACTTGGCGGCGTGGGGTCAGGCTGCGCAATTCGGGCACTCACTTGCGCAATGCCGCATCCAATTGCACAGACACGGCCACATGAATCAACACAGCGGCATGGCCAACCTTTGGAGCGCAATCTGTTTGATCTTCATCACCAGCTTGCTGGGCTGGATCACACTTCGCTCAGTCATGTCAGAAACTCAAAGAAGTCAGCAGCAACTGTTTGCGGCCCAAGCCTTGGCCAGCAGTGAGTCGCTGTTAGAGACTGCCATCGCGCAAATTGACAGCGTTTATTCAGGTCAGGACATTGACATTGACGCTGCATTTTGGCGCAACGCAAGCCACAGCCAATGTCCCACCACCTTGGCATCTCCTCAATGGCAATGTTTAAAGTGGACAGCATCAGCAGTTGGCACATTTGATCCACGCATTTCTGCATTGGCCTGGCCAGAATCAATCGACGCCACAAAGTCTTATGTGCTTTTTGTGCGCGATGTCCGAATGGCACCGCACAAAATCAAAATAACGGCCCACATTAGCTTGAATTTTGAGCAACCTGGCGAGGGCAGCCGGGCCACGGTTCAGCAAAGCCTGTACATCCCCATCAGCGCACCCTGGACGCCCCCCGATTTAGAACCTGCGACTCAGCCAGCGCCCGCTGAATGCACACCCATCGAATGGCGCAAACAGTTTGGCAACATCACGCCCGCTCAGCTCAAAGCCATTTCGGCAGCCCAATTGCAAAACGGCCTAAGCTCACTTTCACAACCCAGCCGAACCGTGTATTGGATTGACAGCCCACTCACATGGACCCAAAGTTTGGGCACCCACAGTGCACCTGTTGTTCTGATTTTTTCAGACATTGCTTGCGCCCTTCAATGCCCGCAAATAGCAAGCCAAGCCGCCATCACTGGCATGGTTTATTTTCAAAGTACCAACGCATGCCAAAACCCTGTAGAGCTTCAAACCCTGAACCCAGAGGCCTACCACTTTGACTGGCCTGTTGGCATCGACGCATCAAGGGTGCAGCGAGTTTCTGGCTCTTGGAAAAACGCAGGGTTTTAGGGATGTCATTCCATCATTTAAAGACGCGCTCTCAATTTGGCTTCACAGTTCTAGAGGCCTTATTTGCCAGTGCCGTTTTAGCGCTAGGTCTCTTTGGGTCCTTCCAACTCAGCTTGGCCAGCATGTCGGCCAATCAATCTCAAAGAAATTTGGACCTTGCCAGTGGCTTGGCTCAAGACCTTGCCGAATGCTGGCAAGTGCCAAGCGCATTTTGCACAGCGCAATTTCAGAACTTGCAAAACACTGGTGCACTGAGCTCTGAAGCCGGCATTCAATTTGAAAGAAGATGGAACACCACGGCCATTTCCACCCAAGGCTCAGATTCCAATCTGCTTCAAATTTTAAATATTTCAGTGAAATGGCCAAACCCAGACAATCTCAATGGCAACACCGAATTGAGATGGCAAATCAGACGCGCCAGCACCCCCCATTGGGTTGGCCTTTAACATGTCGTATCCTTGGCATCCTCCGATCTCAATCATTGCACCCCATGACAGCCAGCCCCTTTATGCTGAAAGCGCTGAACATCGCCTCACTGGCCATGCGCATCACATCACCCAATCCAAGGGTGGGCTGCGTCATTGTGAACAGCCAAGGAAAAATTCTGGGTCAAGGGCATACGCAGAAAGCGGGCGGCTTGCATGCCGAAATGGTGGCCTTACAAGATGCTGCCAACCAAGGCAACAGCGTCGAAGGCGCTACGGCCTACGTCACGCTGGAACCCTGCGCACACCATGGCCGAACAGGCCCCTGTTGCGACGCATTGATCGAGGCCAAAATTGGCAAAGTGGTGGCAGCCCTGTCTGACCCTAACCCCTTGGTGGCGGGCCAAGGCCTTGATCGCTTGAAAGCTGCGGGCATTGTGGTTGAAGTCGGCGATGGTGCGCATTTGGCTGAACAACAAAATCCTGGTTTTTTGAGTCGCATGAGACGCCACAAACCTTGGGTGCGCCTCAAAATGGCAGCTTCTCTGGATGGCCAAACCGCCCTTCAAAATGGCCAAAGCCAATGGATCACGGGCCCAGAAGCTCGGGCTGATGGGCATGCCTGGCGCGCCCGTGCCTGCGCCATCCTCACAGGCATCGGCACTGTTCTTGAAGACGATCCCCTTTTAGATCTTCGGCTTTGCGCCAACTTAGGTGCTGCGCCTCGCATGCCGCATTTGGTCATTGTGGACAGCAATCTGGAGACACCCCCATCGGCTAAGTTGTTTCAACACAGCCAGCCAGGCGCACTCACGCCCAGACAAGTTTGGATTTACGCGGCCAAAGACCATCCCGAAAAAAGATCCGCCCTAGAAGCGCTAGGTACCCACATTACCGTGCTGCCCAATGAACATGGCAAAGTCGATCTGTCAGCCCTCATGACCGATTTGGCAAAGCGCGAAGTGAACGAATTGCATGTAGAAGCCGGCCACAAACTCAATGGCTCGCTCATACGCGAAGCATGCGTTGACGAGTTCTTGGTCTATCTGGCCCCTAAGCTATTGGGCATCGGCCAGGGCATGTCGAATTGGGGCCCTTTGCAAGACTTGTCACAAGGCTTGTTGCTCGAATTCACAGAAATACAATTAATCGGAAAAGATTTGCGGGTTTTAGCCAGGGTCACGGCCTAAACAGGCCCAATCCCTGCGAAAATACTCGCCATGTTTACCGGAATCATCACCGGCGTGGGGCGTATCGCCGCCCTCCACGACCTGGGCAGCTCTTTAAGCCATGGCAAGCGACTCACTATCGAGGTACCCGCCGGGTACCTGGACGATGTTGGCTTGGGTGACAGCATTGCCATCAACGGCGCCTGCATGACCGTCACTTCATTTGACATGGCTGCCAAGCAATTTAGCATTGATATTTCAGCCGAGTCCCTCGACAAAACTTGCGGCCTCGACATGCTTGGCAAAGTCAACTTAGAAAAAGCCTTGCGCGCGCACGATCGCTTGGGCGGCCACATTGTGTCAGGGCATGTTGATGGCATTGGGCATGTGACTCACTTTGCGCAGGTCGGCGAAAGCTGGGAACTGCGCATCCAAGCCCCTGTTGGCATGGGCAAATATTTAGCCTACAAAGGCTCGATCACGGTCAATGGCGTTAGCCTCACCGTCAACAAAGTTCTTGATTCAAGTGCTGGGTGCGAGTTCAGCATCAACCTCATCCCACACACTGTAGAAAACACGGCATTGGGTACTCTGCAAACAGGTAGCACTGTGAATTTAGAAATTGATTTGATTGCGCGTTATGTCGAGCGCATGCTCAACAACGATGCATCGGCCAACTCTGCGGCAGCAGCTTTTTCGGCAGCTGTGCCCTCTTGAAAGAAGTGACATGACGACGAATTCTGGCCGTCCCCTGACGCCTGTACAAATCTCCCCCGTAGAAGACATCGTCTCAGACTTGCGCGCGGGTCGCATTGTCATCATGGTCGATGACGAAGACCGTGAAAACGAAGGCGATTTGCTCATTG